>CAYGAG010000004.1:0-17744 GCA_964347765.1 uncultured Candidatus Bathyarchaeia archaeon | reverse complement strand
CAACAAGAATGGAGAGATACGGCGACATGAAAAAGGAACAACAATGTGGCTAGACGTGAAAGTCTCTGAACCTGTCCAGATAACTAATGACATGAAAAAGAGATTCAGGGACTATTGGACCGTGGAATATGAGAATTATCCAGTAACCAAACACTACATTGAGGCTTCAAAACCCCTGACAACGAAGGCTGATGTCTAATGATAAATCTCTATCCGAGAAAGGAGTTCCGATACCCCACAACAGCTGAATGCATAAACCCAGACATTTTTCAAGGCAAGTCCTGCGACGAGATCGGAGGACTAGAAGTCTGGGAAGGAAACAAGCCCCGAAAGCTGGGAGAGCTCTTTAAGATTGAGGAAACTGAAGAAAAAAACCAAAGCGAGGAGACAGTCATATCAATCCGCGGGGATTTGATCAAGGTAAGGAGAATAGGGGCGAAGATGAGTCAAGGTCTGATAACGATCTGTGGAGATGTGGGAATGCATCTAGGCGAAGAGATGCGGGATGGAAAAATAGTTGTTGACGGTAACGTTGGCGGATGGGCTGGTTCTATGATGAAGGGAGGAGCAATTGAGATCAGTAGAAATGCAGGGAACTATTTGGGAGCTCCATACCGAGGCAGTGAGCAAGGTATGCAAGGAGGCAAGGTCATCGTTCATGGAAATGTAGGAGACGAGCCTGGGGCCTACATGAAGAGAGGCCTCATCAAGATTTATGGAAACTCAGGCCAATTCACGGGTTATAGGATGCAGAAGGGAACAATCTATGTCCAAAAGAACTGCGGAGACAGAGTGGGGGCCTGTATGACCCGTGGCAAGATAGTTGTAGGTGGCTCTTTAGAATCACTTCTTCCGACTTTTACGATTGACAGGCTCAAGAACAAGGTTAAAATCGAGGAGAGAGAAGTAGCTGAAGGTCCCTTCTACGTCTTCCTTGGGGACCTAACAGAAAATGGTCAGGGTAAAATCTACGTTTGCAAAGAGAAGAACCCTCATCTCAACCAATATGAGAGATTTCTATAGAGAGCCAGAGGACTGATCTTGAGGAAACAAGTAAGCGTAAATCGATTGGCTTGGAGACTCTTGAAGATTCTAACTGAAAGATCAAGTTTCTACGGAGTTGTGGTTGAGAGAACGACTTCTGGCGCAACACTGGTGGATGCAGGTGTTCGGGCGAAAGGCGGTTTCCAAGCCGGAAAAATCATAACAGAGATATGTATGGGAGGATGCGGAACAGCAAAGGTAACGTTCAAGAAATACGGTGACATCGATCTTCTCTCAATATTCGTGTACTCAGACCATCCTGTCGTTGCAACTCTAGGCTCCCAATTTGCAGGCTGGCAGATAAAAGAAGGAGACTACTTTGCCATTGGTTCAGGACCAGGCAGAGCATTAGCTCTAAAACCAAGGGAAATCTACAGGGAGATCCAGTATAGAGATGAGTTCGAAAAGGCGATAGTCGTTTTGGAGACCGACAGGCATCCTCCGGCAAAGAGCATAGAATATTTCGCGAAAGAGTGCAAAGTTTCCATCCAAGACTTGGCGATCGTCCTTACTCCTACAGCTAGTGTTGCAGGAACAACGCAGATCTCAGGCAGAATAGTTGAAACCGGAATTCATAAACTGAGCAAGCTCGGCTTGGACCCTAAGAAAATCCTGTACGCTTGGGGATGTGCCCCAATCTCTCCAGTCCATCCCGCATTCACACAAGCTATGGCGAGAACCAATGATGCAATCCTCTATGGAGGAACGGCCTACTACGCAGTAGAATATGATGATGAAGACGAACTGAGGCGAATACTCAGCGAAGCTCCCTCAAGTGCCTCCAAAGCCTATGGAAAACCTTTCATAGCGATCTTCAAAGAAGCGAATTACGACTTCTACAAGATAGATCCAAACCTCTTCGCTCCAGCCATGCTCACAATAAGCAACCTGAAAACCGGTCACACATTCAAGGCGGGAGACATCAACGTCGAAGCGTTAAAAGAATCATTCAGCATCTAGAGTAAACGCTCTCAGAATCACCCAGCTTGTTTAAGTCAAGACATATATAGCAATCGAAATCCCACTCTAGCAGACGACCTCAGACATCGCTAACAGAGAACCAAGGTCTCAAAAGGGATCGTCCCAGTCTACATATTACTCGTAGAGCCATAGTGCACGTCTTCAATCTGATCCGGAGGCTTTGACTTTCGTAGACATGTATGGAGCCGTGAATATTCTGTTCACAAAATCACTGAAGCCTTGGTTTCCAACAAGTGCAGCCATGAAGACGCCTAGTAGGGCAAGCTCCACCCATGCTTTTGTCAGTATTGAAAGAACAAGCACATGTAAGGAACCGAAGATCGATGCGAAGAGGGCTGCTACGTCTGGAAGCAAGACTGCCACGAGGCCCTCAAAGTAGAACAGAGTGAATATGGATTCTGGCACATATCCGATCAGTGTCGCAGCAACAATCTTCCAAGATGAGTGCTCGGCCGTATTGACTTGCAAGGCTCTGGCCAGATAACCAACGGTCAATCCCGTCAACGCCTTCCCGATCGGCAAGCCTACCAAACCAAGCAAGCCCAAGCTTCCTCCAAGATATCCGAAGTACAGACCTGGCCCTATGCCCACAAGTAGACCGGCTATGAATCCCATCCATGGGCCGCCATACACTGCAGCGATTAGGGTGCCAATGTGAGAAAGGTCAAGAGCAATCTGGGTCGTCTTGAGAACTGTCTGGGACGCGACGAAC
The DNA here is from genome assembly GCA_964347765.1 of uncultured Candidatus Bathyarchaeia archaeon. GTDB lineage: Archaea > Thermoproteota > Bathyarchaeia > Bathyarchaeales > Bathycorpusculaceae > CAYGAG01. The sequence continues at coordinate 15,007 of CAYGAG010000004.1, read as the reverse complement.
ATGACATTCCCCAGAGTTGCCATAAGGGCTGTAAAAGTGATTTTCCTAGACTTCTCAGATGTGTACATGTTTCTCTCCCTTTGAGCTTTGCGTTTGCACCCTACTCATATATAAGTTTCTACCTAACTGCGAGTATGCTTTGCACTCAAAGCTTGAAAAATAAATATCGCCCGTGTATAATTCATTCGGGAAATCCTTTGTCGGAAACTCCTACAGTACCTTCAACAGAAATAAGACTCTGGCTTGAGAAGGAGACTAACTCCGTATTCGTTCCAATTCATGAAAAAGCGAAGAGAATGCTAAATGAGATGCGAAAGGAGCTTGATAATCTTGAGGACGTTTGTGAGATGTTGTTGGAGAACAGCAAAAAGGAGATCGAGAAAAGGAATATGAAAACCTACGGTAGGGCCAGAGCGTTGAATAAGTTGGCCCGATTGTATCTGAAGCGGGTCAGAAAAATCAAAGATCCAAGCGAAGTCTCCTACAATAGTCTTCACGATTTCTTGCAAGAAACCCAGAACGCTTTCATAGCTACGGAGGTAGACGTAAGAAACTGGTTTCCGAAGATATCTCCTTTCTTCATTCTTGATCGAAGAAAATTTCAAGGGATCTTTGAACGTGCGAAAGAAACTGTAAAAACTATCCACAGCTTCATGGAAAAAGAATATGTGAAGACTAAGATCTTAGAGGATACCTTTCAGTTAATCGAGAGACTTCTAGTCTTGGAAAGCCAGCTGACCGACGTAAGAATCAAGATGGAGAAAGCCACGATTAGAGAGAATTCACTTGAGAAGCAGATAGCTGAAATCCAACAACAAATCGTGGACCTGAAGAACAAACAAAGCCTATCTGAGATGGAAGGAGTCCAAGAAGACATAAAGAAGTTGAGAAGAAGAGCCCAATACAGTCTGCGGCATCTTCGAAAACCATTCGTAAAGTATGAGAGACTTGTTCAACGTGAAGCTGGCCTGACTCCTGAGGAGTTGAGGAAACTCAATGATTATATTGAGGACCCGCTCAGGGCTTTGGCGACAGAAGAGGCTGATTATCCAAGATTGAGGGAGATTCTCAAGAAACTTGAAAAAGCCTTATCTCAAGGCAAGGTTAAACTGAAGAGTAGCAGAGCGCGAAAGGCGAAGGAAAACATTCACAGCATTCTTAACGGCGACTCTCTAGTTTCTCTTCATAAAGAATGTCGTAGAGCCATTGCCAAGAGGGAGCAGCTTCTGACTTCGTCCGAGACAGTCAAGGCCAAGAAAGGTTTGGCTGAACTCAGAGACACTGTCGGAAGGCTGAAGAAGAAGAGGAAAAGGGTTGAGCTGGAAAAAACCACAATCGAACAAAATCTAAAAGGGACCTTGAATGAAATTAAGGAAGACAAGGGCAAGATAGAAAAGAATGTGCTTGAGTTCCTAGGAAGAGGAGTTCATGTTGAGCCCAGGGTGTAATTATGGGAATTGATCTTCCTCAGATGATTAAGGAAGCTCAAGACATCGAATTTAGGGAGTTCATGCAACTTATTGAAGAAGCTGTACACTTACTCGCTGAAGAAGATGGACAAGTCGGAGATCTGAATGTTATCGGCAGGCTCATCAAACTTGAACATGAAGGGGAAGCAGTGATAGTTAGCGACATACATGGACACTTAGAAAGTTTGATGAAGATCTTGAAAGACACAGATTTTCTTCGAATAGCAACCCGAAGACGCAAGACGTTCCTGATATTTCTGGGTGACTATGGCGATCGTGGAGCTCACTCCGTTGAAGTCTATCACGTCGTTCTCAGGTTGAAACTGCTATATCCAAAACAAGTCATCCTGATGCGGGGAAATCATGAAGGTCCCGAAGACCTCCTTGCCTATCCTCATGACCTTCCTACGCAGTTGCGCGTGAGATTCGGGAGGAAATGGAAGGACATCTATCACAAAATCCAGAAGCTGTTCCAACATCTCTATAATGCAGTTTTGGTCAAGGAACGTTACCTCATAATCCATGGAGGTCTGCCACAAGGAGCAAAAACACTGGAAGACCTTGCGTTCGCCCACACAAGACACCCGGAAGAAACGATGCTTGAAGAAATGCTATGGAGCGATCCAGTCGAAATAAATAAGGGAACAAGTTTGTCTCCGAGGGGAGCTGGGAGACTATTTGGCGAGGACATAACAGCCGAAGTATTGAGTATGCTCAATGTGAGCCTTTTCATAAGGGGTCATGAACCATGTCCGAGTGGCTTCAAAATCAACCATGACGGCAAGATTATAACTCTGTTCTCACGGAAAGGACCGCCATACTTCAATGTTCAAGGCGCCTATCTACATCTGGACCTTTCCTCTCAAATGGAGATTGCGGAGCAGTTGATACCGTATATCCGTGTCGTCTAGACAGAAGCTTTAAGAATATAGTCCGCGAGCATCTTTCCTAGCCTGGGTGGTTCATTTTTTGAGGATAGGAATCTTAACGCGGAACAGAAATTCTTGGAGTTCAACCCAGCTTCAAGACGCATTGCGCAGACATCATGTTCCGTGTGTTTGCTTCAATTTCTCCGAACTGGTCGCTCGAGTGGCCTACAAACCATATTTCAACGTTCGAAACATCCGAATTTTCGACGAACTAGATGCTATGGTTGTCCGCCCTATTGGACGTGGTTCTCTGGAAGAGATAATCTTCCGAATGAACATGCTACGTCGACTTGAGCGTCTAGGTCTATATGTTGTCAACCCGCCTGAAGCCATTGAGCAATGCGCGGACAAGTATAGTCTTCTGTCAATCTTGGAGGAGAATGACATACCTGTCCCTCGCACTGCGGCAACAGAGAGTGCTGTTGAAGCGTTAAAAGTCTTTCATGAATTAGGCGAAGATGTTATTGTCAAACCCCTCTTCGGATCCAGAGGAATAGGCTCCACACGAATAAACGACATGGAAGTTGCCACCACAATCTTCAGAGCTCTTGCATTCCATCACACTGTAATACATCTTCAAGAATTCATTCCGCACGGCTTCTCTGATATTCGCGCTTTCGTCATAGGAGATCAGGTGGTGGCTGCGATGAAACGAATGGGGAATACTTGGAAGACGAATTACAGTCAAGGAGCTAAGCCTGTTCTCTTGAAACTTGATCGAACACTAAAGAAGATGGCCATCAAATCAGCAAATCTATCCAATTGCAAGATCGCCGGAGTAGACATCCTAGATAGTTCCAGAGGTCCACTCTGCGTTGAGGTAAATAGTCAGCCCGGATGGAAAGGGCTTCAATCGGTCAACACATTGAACATCGCCGAAAAGATTGTGGATTTTGTCACATCGGAATTGAAGAGATGACTGGCTAAGGCGCACTAGGCAGAGAGACAACGGCTTACAGTAAGACGGATTTCACTTCATGCCTTCCCATGTTGAAACAAGAGACTTCAAGTAGGCTGATTCTGTAAGCAACAATAGTGGGATACTTTCGATTGCCTGTCTAACTGGTATCAGTTGATTATGACATGAAGCTGTGAGGAAGACTAGAAAAATGACATCGGATCTGCGCCAGGAAACCCGATGAGCACATGCTTTCCTCAGAAGGATTGCTCGGAATCAACAGTCGCTTGGCTCCATAATTCTTTCATACGGGTCGTCAGTTTTTCTTGGAAAAGGGGTCTCTTTCCCATTCTTGATCAGAATGCGGTTCCGGTTTTTCGTGAAGCATCCTAGGATTGTTGCCTTGACATCTTCTTTGCCTAATACTTCTTGGATCTTGTCTTCAGCTCCAGGGCTAACTGCAGCCACAATCGTGCCTGTCGAGGACATGGACAAGACTTGTAGATCTGATAGTTGGAAACTCTTTCTTAACTTCTCAACTTCCTCTGGAATCATAAGATTGTCTAGCTTCATTTTGAACCCAACCTCAGATGCTTCAGCCATCTCGTTTAACGCTGCTGCTAGACCTCCTTCAGTAGCATCATGCATGGCATGAACATCGACCATTTCAGCAAGTATCAATGCTTCTCTTACACAACTCTGCAATTTTACGAGTCTGGCCAGTCTTCCTGTTTGACCAACTCCAAATAATCTTTCAGCCAAGGCTTTATGCGTCAATGCAAAGTTCACAGCGATCTCTAGCCCGATAGGTTTAACACACACAATCAAATCCCCAGGTTCAGCTTGACCCGGAGTAATCAGCTTCTCCTTAGCAACTGTGCCATAAACCGCGCATGTTCCAACCAAAGTTGACAACCCTCTGTATGTACCTGTGTGGCCTGTTACAACGGCTATGCCGAGTTCTTCAGCTGCATCGCAAGCCTGCTTCATTACGCTGTAGAAGACTTGGCTTCCTGTGGATGGTGGAGCAAGAAGATTCATGGTACAAAATTCTGGCTTTGCTCCGAACAAGGCTGTGTCTGAGGCAGGATAATGGACTAACAGCCATCCAAACCATTCTAGTGGCACTCCAACACAAGGATCTGTGGAGACGACCATGTATTTGTCGTCCATCAAATGTACTCCCGAATCGAAACCTAGGAGAGGAGGAACAACGAGTCTTGGATCCCTTTTGACGTACTTAAGTAGTTTCTTAAGGTCTTCTGTCGAGAGCTTTCCCATCTATAAGAACCCATTTCTATTGAATTTCGATGCCGCTACCTGTTATTCTGAAAGGGACCCATTCCAAAGGATGATAGGATCCCTCCATTTTTGCTATGCGCATTTCCCTTCTACACTCTTGCTCATTAAAGCGGAAGTATAAGATGTTGTGTGCCTTGTTGAGGTCGAGATCCGTAGCCCGTTGAGTCGCCACATCTTTTTGTGTGGCTGCGGTCATAATGTCGATATTCGCTATATTGTCGAAATGACACCAATTAATAGTCCAATCCTCAACTGGATCCATATATTTGAGATCATACAAGGAGAACAGTTGTTCGCTGAAATCTCCAGCAGCGAACCGCGTTACTTCCTTTTCAGAGAGCATCCTGTCAATACGTTTCATCTCTTGAAAATCGTCAAGGCCGAAGTACAATACGCGAGGATCTTTTGGGTAAGGCTCAAAATGTGGAAAAGCCTGTATAGCAATGAACTTACCTGATTTCTCGTAAGGCTCTATATCCCATCCAAAAGACTTGAAGTAGGTTCTCAAGCGAGGAAAAGGTTTGTCCATAACATCAAATGCGACCGTCTCTCCTTCCTTGAGGCCTTGCCAAAGAAACTGCATAGCAAAAACTGTTTTTCCTGTACCTGGTATGCCATAAAGAATATTGCGCGAACCAGATTCGATTCCTCCGCCTATTAACTTGTCCAATTCCTCTATTCCAGTTCTGAGTTTTGCCAAATGTGTCTCTCCAGACCTACAATGCGTATTCTAGAGTTCTTCTCTTAACCAATATGTACACAATTATAGCACTGATGACAAACTCTGGGATTAAGAAGCTTCCATTATAGACAGCAGACCAGGCAACAGGATTCCAGTCTTGGGGAACAGTGTAGGCCCAGAATACGATGCCGGCACCAAAGTGCAAGAGAAACTTCGTCAAAACGCTGACTCCTACACCAATTATCGAAAGGGCTACCGATCTCCTGCGGAATAGTCCTGCTAGGCCTAGTACTCCAAAACCTATTGGATACTCAACGACAACCTGAAGAGGATTTGTGATGGGGGAATAGGGAAGTAGCATTACATCGATGAGAAGCGCCAGAAGGCCAAAGATTGCTCCAGCAGCGAAGCCAACGCGATAACCTCTTCTGAGAGACAACCACAAGACAGGAACCATGCTCCCAATAGTTACCGCGCCTCCATATGGAAGAGAGAACGGGCGTATCGTGTACAGTACTGCTGAAAGCGCGGCGAAAACAATAATCTCAGCAAGTATTTTAGCTTCGAAGCCTAGCTTATCTTGATTCACGGTTTTTCCCTCCGCCAGTATTATCTGGATCAGGTTCCAAGGGTCGATGGTCTTCCACCATCCTCTCAGCTGGATCAAAGTCCAGCTCCCCCAAACCTACTGACGCAGTAATTGTTATCTATCCGTATATTTATCTTTCCTAAAGTCTAACCTTGTTCGGATGTCGCTGTAGATGAAGCAGCCAAAAGCCAAAAGACTAGATATTCTTGCCATTGAAGAAAAGTGGCAGAAGAGATGGGAAGACACAGCCGTCTATCGATTCAATCGAGGTGAATGGACTCGTCCCATCTACAGTATTGACACTCCTCCACCTTACCCTTCTGGAGAGTTCCATATGGGTAACGTTTTGAATTGGACCTATTTCGATATAGTGGCCAGATTCAAACGAATGAGGGGTTACAACGTCTTCTTTCCTCAAGGTTGGGACTGTCACGGTTTAGGCATAGAGGTTGAGGTTGAACGAGCCCACAAAGTCAGAAAACGTGATGTTCCGCCAGAAAAATTCCGAAGATGGTGCGAGCAAACCGTTGAGAAATACATCGCGATGATGAAGGGCAGCATAATCCGGCTAGGATGCAGCGTTGACTGGGCCACAGAGTATCGAACAATGGACCCAGAGTACTGGAAACTCACCCAACTTAGCTTCATATTGTCCTACAGAAAGGGATTCATCTATCAAGGTACGCATCCAGTGAACTGGTGCCCTCGTTGTGAAACTGCAATTGCAGATGCAGAAGTAAACTACGAACAACGAGAAGGTGCCCTGCATTACGTGAGATTCCCACTGGAAGATGATGAGGAATATCTTTCAATAGCGACCACACGTCCTGAGCTTCTACCTGCCTGTGTAGCAGTTGCTGTGCATCCTGTAGACAATCGATATCAAAAATGTGTAGGCCAGAAGATACATGTGCCAATCGCCAACCGTACGGTTGAGATTATACCTGATGAAATGGTTGATCCATCTTTTGGGAGTGGAGTTGTTATGATATGCACCTACGGGGACAAGGCAGATGTGAAGATGGTCCTAAGAAACGGTTTGCCTGTAATCATGTGGCTGACTGAAAACGGCAAGATCAATGACAAAGGCGGGAAATATGCTGCTATGTCCACAGATGAAGCAAAAAAAGCCGTCTTGAACGATCTTGAGGCTCTAGATTTGCTGGAAAAAACGGAAAAACTTCAACAAGAAATCGGCGTATGCGATAGATGTGATACTCCTGTAGAGATACTTCAACGGAAACAATGGTTCATGAGAACGCGTGCATTGACTGATGAGGTTAATAGAAACGCGGACAGAGTAGACTGGTATCCTGAATACATGAAGAAACGCCTAATAGACTGGGCTTCTTCTCTAGATTGGGACTGGGTAATAAGCCGCCAGAGAGTCTTTGGTACACCAATTCCTATATGGTACTGTAACCGATGCGGAGAGGTGATTCTTGCTGAAGAGAGCTGGATCCCGGTAGACCCTAAACTCGAGAGACCGAAGATTGAGAAATGCGCGAAATGTGGAAGCACGCAGTTCATCCCGGAACCGGATGTTCTTGACACCTGGATGGACTCCTCGATTACTTGTGCTGTGCACGCTGGCTGGCCTGAACATGAGGACTGGAGAAGACTCTTCCCAGCTGATCTTCATCCTTCAGGCATCGACATCATACGTACATGGGCATACTATCTCATGGTCAGACATCTCGCATTGTTTGACGAAAAACCGTACAAGAGCTGTCTGATCAACGGAATGGTATTAGGAACAGACGGAAGGAAGATGAGCAAGTCTCTAAAAAACTACGTAACAACTCCGGAGGTTCTTGAGAAGTATGGGGCTGACGCTTCCAGACAGTGGGCTGCAGCAGGAGGGGCAACAGGCTCGGACATACCGTTCCGCTGGCCAGACGTAGAGTACGGCTGGAGATTCCTGATAAAATTGTGGAACGCCTCACGTTTTGTCAACGCAAGATTGAAAGACTACACCTCTGGAGATAACACAGACCATGCTCATCAGATTCTAGACGAATGGATTTTGAGCAAAACCGAAAGACTGACCCAGACAGTGACAGAAGCACTGGACGAATGTCAGTTCAACATTGCGATGGAGGAGATCCGTAACTTCACATGGCACATCTTGTGCGACGGTTACATAGAAGCCGTGAAAGATAGACTCTATAATCCGCAACTGTACGGAGAAGAGAAGAAAAAAGCCGCTCAACAGACGCTTTACACAGTCTTATACAGGGTACTGCAACTGCTTGCACCCATCTCGCCCCACATAACTGAAGAAATCTACCAGGCAATGTACGCTGAAGATAAGGGTTTCGAAAGCATACATCTATCCTCTTGGCCGACTGTAGACAAGAGCCGTTTGATTGGCGAGATTGAACAGCAGGGGGACCTTATAATGGCAGTAATCTCCGAGATCAGAAGGGAGAAGGCTGAGAAACGTCTGCCGTTAAACACTCAGATCAGCAAATTGACGATCTACTCTGGAGGAAAAGGCAAAGCAGAAACAATCATTAAGGGAAAAGAAGACATATCAGGCACCTGCAAGGTGGATGAGATAGAAATTGTGCCGAGACAAGGTGACGGTACAGAGGTAAAACCATACAACGACATTTGCTTTGTCGCAGAGTATTAGGCGGAAGAGACAGAAGTGAGAACAGTTGGCATTATAGGTTGCGGGGCAATCGGCACTATAATTGCCCAAGCAGTTGATAATGGAATAATAGACTGCGATAGGTTGATTTTATTCGATCACAAAAAGCATAAGGCAGAAGAACTGAAGAGATCCATGCACACTTCGGTGATGCTAGTAGACGGCCTCGAAGAGATGATCAGCCTCAAACCTTTAGTCATAGTTGAAGCAGCATCACAAGAAGCTGTAAAGGAATACATAGACAGAATCGTGACTAAAGGCATCAAATTCATAGTATTAAGTGTAGGTGCACTTCTGGGTTTGAGTACAGAAAGCGATAAAATCCTGATTCCCTCAGGAGCCATCGGCGGCCTAGACGCAATTTCCAGCGCTACCATAGCGGGGATAGACGAAGTTGCCTTGACAACTCGCAAGAATCCGGCAGCTCTTAACAGAGATGACGACGATGAAAAGGTAGTCTATGAAGGCATCGCTGAAGAAGCGGTCAAGCTCTTCCCAACCGAAATGAATGTCGCGGCAACACTAGCTTTAGCCTCCAAAAAAAGAAAAGTCAAGGTCAAGCTGATCTCTGATCCCAAAGTGGACAGAAACATTCATCAAATCAGAATCAGCTGGAAGCAAGGCGACATCGAAATGAGATTTGCCAATGATCCTCACCCAGAAAACCCGAAGACCAGTGCCCTTGCAGCATGGTCTGCGATCAGCCTGTTGAAGAGCGCCCTAGCAAAACATCATAACCCTTGACTTAAACAAATCCCTTCCTACTCACGAAGAAATTCGGTACAGTGTGATAACGTAGCTAGCGTTGCAACTGCGTGAGCGGACATGATCCGTATTCTTCTTAGTTACACTAGGTCTCGAGTTCTGGCCGATCTCAGTGGCGCGTGCACTATGACAAGATAGCGTTGATTTCATCTATCAAATTGTCGATCTCCTCTTCTGTGTTGTAGAAGTGAGGTGAAACCCTTATTCCATGGGATCTAGCAGAGACGATGATCGCTTTGCCGCTCAACTTCTCAACGACTTCTTCTGGTTTGTGTATCTTGAAATTGACTATTCCAGACCGACATCTAGGGTCTTCAGGGGTCTGAAGTTCGAATTCCGAATCCTTGACAGCTTCGATCAGATGATCAGTTACCTTGAGGATTTCCATCTCCACATTTTCGATCCCGTAGGTGAGCAACATCTTCATGGCTTCTTTGGCTCCGACTATACTAATGAAGCTTGGGGAGCCGATCTCAAATCGACTTGCAGTCTTAGAAAGCTTCAGACTCCAGATATCCCAAAAATCTATGGTCTCAAAGATCTCTTGTTCTACGCTTGCCCACCCGACAAAGGGGGGTTCAAGATCCTCAACGAGATCTCCTCTAACGTAAAGGTAGCCAGCGCCCGGTGGGCTTAGCAGCCATTTGTAGCATGAGGATGCTAGAAAATCCACGTCATCCTTTTTCACGTCCATCTTCAATGCGCCAACCGACTGAATTGCGTCGACGATGAGGTAAGCTCCATGTTCATGTGCTATCTCGCTCAAAGCCCTCAAATCATGACGGAAACCATTTACGTATTCAACATGGCTTATGGCTACAGCCACAGTGTCATCATCAACAGCCTTCTCCATATCTTCGAGCAAGATTCTTCCATCTGAGTGTCCAACGTAATGAACCTTCAGTCTCGGTCTTATGCGTAGCCAAGGATAGACTACGGAGGGATACTCTAGATCTGTAGTGACCACTTTCGACCTTGACGGATACTGCAATGCATTGGCAATTATGTTCAATCCAATCGAGGTGTTCTCAATGAGAGCAACTTCTTCCGGGTTTGCTCCGATAAGTTCTCCAAAGAAGGATTTTCCACTATCATCCGACTCGATCGAAGTAGTTCCGAATTTAGAGAAGTCGTCAATATATCTGCGAAGGGCATCGGCTACGCACTTTGGAAGCGGAGACTGTGCAGCATGATTTAGGAAGACCTTGTTCTCAGTTATTGGAAATTGCTTTCGAATTTGGGTCATCTCTTTCATCAGCTAACTTCCTGGCTTCGTCAGCAACCTAGACTTGTATGGTTGGCTATTAAAATCTCGAGGTCTAAGAAGTCGCTGACTATGTTTTATGCAAAGTCTCATGGCTTTTTCTGCGAAAAGCAAAAATAATGGTCTCACTATTAATTTAACGGAGTCAACACAATTGACCGTGAAATATATCTCTCTGCTGCTGATTTCTCTAGTAATCCTCCTAGGTGTCTCTTGCTTCAGTCAGATGATATTGTCTGTTCACGCATCGCAACCTTCCCAGGCCATGAACTCCACATCTAGAACTGCAGGTGGATCAATTCGCAAAGGAGAATATTCGGGCAATTCACATTGGAGCATCATGGGAGACCCCATTGACGATCCGAAACCCCATTGACGATCCGAAACCCCATTGACAGTTATCTGAATGGAAGTAAACGATCACCAGCCTGAACATACTGCGAAGGTGTCATTTGATGAGTAAGCTTGAAGACTATGAGTGGATGATTCAATATCTGAAGACTCTTGATTCGACTAATGCAAGGATATTGGAAGGCCTTGGCAAACATGGTCCCAGGAATGTTTACGCTCTAGCTCAATCAATAGGATTACCATCCACAACCGTAGCATACCGTATGAAGAGACTGGTGGAGGAGGGCCTCCTCCAGGTGAGGGCTAACTTGAACTACCGTAAACTAGGACTGATAAGAGGCCTTCTTATCGCAGAATCTCTTCCAGGACAGATGAGCAAAACGCAGAAAGCCATCAATAACCTTGAATACTGGACTTATGTGACTCGATGTTACGGGAAATACGACGGATACTATGCCCTCGTCGCTTTTCCAGAAGAGTACAGAAAAGAACTCGAGGAATATCTAGAGCAAGCCGCGAGACTGAAAGCATTTTCTAGTTACATTTTCCATCCCACGACTAGTTTCGTGGAGGTCCCCCCTAACTTTAACTGGTTCAACTTTAAAGACAGATCATGGATTTTTCATTGGGAACGCTGGATTGACGAGATTCAGAACGCACCCGAAGAACTTCCAGAAATACTCAAGGATTCAAAGCGATACACTATTCAAGTTGACAAGATAGATATTTTGATCTTGAAGGAATTTGAGAAAGATGGAACCATCAAGTTCACAGAGTTGGCTAAGCTAACAGAACTGACGCCCCAGGCTATCAGATATCGATACAACGAACATGTTTTACGGAGAAACCTTTTGACCGACTTTGAAGTGGCGACTCTTCCTTATCCTCTTCCTACCTCCAACATGTGCAGCTTCATCATTGAATTTGACAACGAGAAAAAACTGGCGAAATTCTCTGCAACTCTGAGCAGCAAACCATTCGTCTTCACCTATGGAAAAGTCATCAACCGACACTCGCTGGTAGTGCATACATATGTTCCAAAGACCGAATTTTCAAAGCTCATCGAATCGATAAACATGTTGACACAAAAAAAAGTGATTAAAGATTTTCTTTATGTAATCTTGGATGTTGCTTCTTTCAACCGTCAAACCATCTCTTATGAATATTTCAAGAAGAACAAGTGGACATACGACCAAAAAGAGAAACTCGATGGACTTAGAAGAATAGCCGGTCAGTAGATTCACAAAAGCTGAGAGCAGATCCCTGGATAATCCATTCTACTGGCAGAGAATGAGGCATCAGAACTAGCCGTTATTTCCTTCCAAAAGCTCTGCTTTACTGAAACTAGTTATCTCCAGCTGATGCTTTCTTTTTTTCAAGATCGGGATAGTCGAAGTGAGCGAAAACAAAACATTTTTAAGATAGAACTGGATTAAATCAATGATTGTTGTGTAGAAAACAAGCAGAGAAGAATGAATGGAAGCTAGAAACATTATATTCTATCATCTCCTTTCTCCCCATGTTCTAGCTTCCATTCATCCAAGCTTGTTTTAGATCTCATTTCTTGGTCTATCACGCCTTATTGTTGAGCCTTAGGTCAGGCTTGAGGGTGCAAAACTGCGCATACTTATGCTACCTTCAGCCCAGAACCTTGAAAATCTTGATGGCTGACGCACTGAGAAGGCATTGTGTAGGCCGCCACAGTTGAAGCAGCACTTTTGATCATATGATGCGCGTCGTGCCTATAGGCTGTAAACGCTCATGAAACAGATTTGATTTCTAACGGAAGCATCTCCAATGCTTCCTGAGTAGATTCTTCAGATCTTCAATTGTTTTTATGACTTTTCCGCGACAGTTGGACGACTCTCCCGGCGGAGTATACAGGTCTTTGATGTCGATGTCTTTCATGCCAACGACCCCTGCGGCTAGGGCGTACCAGCAGAGCGGTAGGACTTCTGGATTGTACCCACTTCCAAGCATCAGTATCATTCGTCCATCGCACGTCTCATCAGCAGCTTTTCTTATTCTACTGGAGAGATTGAAGAAACCGTTCACAGTTAACCTCAGATCTCCGAGTATATCTGCAAAATGCGGATCGCTTCCTCCATTTGCCACTATTAGGTCCGGCTTGAACTCTTCTGACAAAGGGGCAAAGACCTCATCGAAGGCGAAGAGGTACGTGGCGTCGCCGGTGCCAGGTGGAAGAGGCACATTGACATTGAAGCCTTTCCCTTCACCTTCCCCAATCTGGGAGGCAAAACCAGTTCCTGGATAGATCGTGTAAGGATCTTGATGAATGGAAATATACAATACATTTGGATCTTGGTAGTAGATGTCGCTAGTTCCATTGCCAAAATGGACATCATAGTCTAGTATTAGAAACCGTTCTAGATCATACTTGTCTCTAAGATATTCAATGACAATAGCTACATCATTGAATAGACAGAATCCGCCTCCATAAGATCTTCCAGCGTGATGGTACCCCCCACCAAGAGAGATTCCGCGTTTTGCTTCCTTTCTGCAGACTGAGTCACCGCACATAAGTGCTCCGCCAACTATCAGCAACGTGGCTTTCAGGATTTCTGGAGAGACCGGTGTCTCTATGTCGTATGGTCTGCTATTCTCAGCCAGTTGAAAGATCAGGTTTACATAGCTGCTTTTGTGAACTCTAAGTAGATCTTCTTCTGATGCTGGCTTCGGCTTCACAAGGGTTATGCTAGGGATTTTCAGCAAGCCCTGTTCTTCAAGAAAGTTCCTTGCATTTCCGAACCTATCGCCCCTAAACGGATGGCCTTCACCCAGATCATAGTGGGCATAATCTTCATGAAAAGCGACTACAGCTTTTTTATACATAAGCAAAGCCTCGAAACAGTGTTTGAGAAAAAGGCGATATAAATCCTGTTGAAAAAGAAGGGGAAAAAAGAAGGAGGGGTTATTCTGTGCTCTCGTATTCTTCCGATGATTCTTCCGGTGGCGGCGTCTCTTCCATACTTTCAGCTGTTTCATAGGTCTCTTCGGTGTTGGTCCAGGTCTGCTGAGGATTGTCCCACGCATTCTCTGCTGATTCCTGAGAATCGTCTGAGTCAAGTTCTTCTTCTGTAGAGCCAGTTGGAGGCTCTGGTAGATTGTCTACCTCTTCAGTATCCTTGTCGATTTCGATCACTTGTGGTGCTTCTTCTTCGTCATTTTCCAATTCTGTTTGGGTAGTCTCGACTTCTTCTGTGGTCTGTAGCTCTGTATCCGGCTGAGTGTCTATATCGATTGCAGTAACTGGTAGATTGTTTGAGAGTTGACTCATGGCATCCTTGACAGTGTCCAATTCTTGCTTTGCGTTTTCAAGTCCGGCTGAGAAAAGGTTGATCTCGCGTTCATAAACCTCTTGATCTATTTCACCTGCTACGTGACGAATTTCGAAGTTTGCAAGGAGCATTTCCAGCGTTCTAACATGTTGCTCAAGCTGCTCTGCCTTGGAATTCATCTTTTCCAACAACGCTGTTTGTCTAGATTGAATATCTGCAACCGCCTCAGCCATCTTCTGATTGAACAAGTCGTAAGTAGACTCTGAGATCTTGCCAGAGTTCAGCAAATTGTCTAGAGCTTGCTTCTTTTTCATTGTAATTTCATATTCTTCGTTTAAACCCTCAAAAGAGTGCTTCCATGAGATCATTTCGAACACTGTTCAGGTTCTATCCTTAATCTTGGGAAATAACATTTGTTGACATGCAGATATATCGCTAGTTATTTAGAATGGAAGCTTTCGCCCTTTAGTGGGAAAATCAAGCTTTAAAAATCAGGCACTCAACACACGCTCCATAGCGCCGAAAAATGAAATGGCGTCAGCATCGGAAAACAGAAGTTCGAGTTCTTCCTGTATTTACGCTTGTCTTCTATCACTCTGAATTCCGATCCAGCCCTTGTACAGTTGGGTTCGTAAGACCAGGTAATCGAAATACTAAAATGCGTCTCCTCTAGACTTCTAAAGCATCGAAGACAACCGGGGCCCGTAGCTCAGCAAGGACAGAGCACCGGGCTTTTAAGCAAATAGCTTGTCGCTGCGCAGAAACCCGGGGGTCCCGGGTTCAATTCCCGGCGGGCCCGCCAC
>CAYGAG010000003.1:88197-95957 GCA_964347765.1 uncultured Candidatus Bathyarchaeia archaeon | reverse complement strand
CGCGGGGTGCGGGATTTGAACCCGCGCGGCCCGAAGGACCACAGGCTTAGCAGGCCTGCCCCCTACCAGGCTAGGGCAACCCCGCAATTATGCCCTAACTCACTTCTTCGCTCTGACGCGAGGGAAACCCAAAGTGTTTAGACGCATTTATTATATCTACTTTCTGGATGAGGAAAGGCTTGCTCGCTAACTAGTTGTACTCACGGAACTTCGGTTGTTATCCAAAGGGCGCGAAGCGGCTTGGTAATATTGTATCTGAGGTTACCGCCACGCCCGCGCTATCTTCTCCCTATGAAGAGGACATCCTGAGCGTGCTTTCATTCTGCTCTCTGAACTTGTTCTAAGTCCCTGTGGCCGGTGCATGCATTTATACCATGTTCAAGAGCTGGATCTGAAAGGAAGGAAATAATTTTTGAAGTATAGTTGTCTCGGAGTTTAGTCACCAGAGTGAAGTAGGCGTTAATTCCGTAAATCAGCGCGTGGAAGGCTTCTAGTTTAAACGTATAAGAGTATGTAAATTATAAATATCGTTAGAATTGACATAGTGATGAGGATTCAAATGGGAAAGATCCACAAAAATCTGGAAATGTGGCTGAGACAGTCTAAGGCTTCACTGCTCATTTTGTCACTTACTGTCACTTCTTTGGTGCCACTAGTAGTCGGAAGCGTGCACTATGAAGCTAATACATTGGGAATTGCCCATGAATTTATGCGTGAGATCGCCAAGCTTGATGGCGGCAGAGAAGAGATTTCAGAAGTTGATCTGTCAACCTTCTCCGACACATCAGAAAATGAGAACTGGCAGTGCACAATGGTAAAGATCCGTCTCGTGGATGGAAGTCAAGTGATCTTGTTGGTGCGTCTCAATGGAGCAAAACTGATGATTGATGATGTTGTTAGATATAGTATACAGACCACACAAACCAGACCACATCGGGATCCAGAATGCGTGGTTGAGCGTTTCTTGCTTAGGCTGATAAGCAAGTCGGTAGGGTTCAAGGAGGCATATCAACAAGCGTTAGACGTTCTACGCGAAGTGGGCGTATATGCTACTATAGAGTATCTGTCCAATGATATGTTATACTCTGTGTCCGCTGAAGAAAACAGGCTTGTGTTAACATGGACAAAAACCATCAATGGGATTCCAGGCGTACATGAGAACTACTTCATGGCTAACAATATTCAAATATCGGTGGATTCCACAGGCAATATAGTCTTTTTCGGTAACACCTGGGACAAGTATAAAGTCGGAAACCAGAAAATAAGAATCTCTGAACGTGTAGCGCAGAACACCGCACTGAAAAATCTGGTTGACGAAAAGCAACGGTTGGTCGACGAAATCAATGCTGAACTCTTCTATCGTCAGGGATCTGCTGGTAGAGACCCTGGCAGCATCTATCCTTGCTGGGAAGTGGAGATAAGATATAGAGAAAGCACGGAAGATCTTGCTGGAAAACATATTGCCTTCATTTGGGGTGACACAGGGGCATTATGGTATGGTGCAGACCAAGGATTCTACGGGGATACGTCTTGCACGTTTGCATGCCCCTACGATCTCAAAGATCCAGAAGAAAGAAATGCACAACTCAGGGTTACGCAACACATACACTCAATCCTCCAAGGCGAAGGATACACTGATACGTATATTCAGACACCGTACAAGGCCGACATCGTAGCATCCTCTGACGCGTCTCTAGACAGGCACACAGTCTATTTCGACGGGCACGGCGGCTGGACATCCAGTGGCACACCAGACGGGGAAGCACATGTCTACATCAAGGATTCAAATGGAGACAAAGTGTGGGATTATGAAATCTACGGTCAGACCACCGGACTCACAAATCTCGTTTTTCTGTGGGCGTGCAATGCAGCATACGACATAGATCGCGGTATTCTTGATTCTGGATACGCTCGGGGCATGGGTTTTGCATATAGCAATCGAACCGATCTGAGCGTGCATGGATACGATAATCCTGACGGAAAAGGATTCGCCATCCTTGCATTTTTCTACTGGGCGCCATACCTAATCAATGTGATAGAGGGAGTAGACAAAGCCGGTGAGAAATTCGTGAAGTTCTTCTATACTGGACTTGATCAAGGTGACTCCGTTAATGAAGCACTCGACTATGCAGCATACATGGTTTGGGGTGTTCCATGGCTTGATTGCTGGCTTGCCAACTCACATACTGACGAACAAGAACTCACTCCCTATGGTCTTGGCGGATGTTGGGGAAAGCTGTGGTGTTACGGTGATGGTACATGGACACTGTCTGAGGATTCCCCGTCAACTCCAGATATTCCTGCTGGCGAGACGTCCCCGCATCTGGAGACGGCGCATGATTATTCAACAAGTGCCACCGATCCTAATAGTCATGAAGTCAGATACGAATTCGATTGGGGAGATGATACGCCGAATACTTGGACTGATTGGAACCCTTCAGGACAGACTGCAACAGTATCTCACCTTTGGGACCAACTGGGAACGTATTACGTAAGAGTTCGTGCAGCCAATGCCTATGGTGGATGTAGTGATTGGGCTTCTCCACTTGCCGTAACCGTCACGAACCAACAACCAAATCAGCCAGAGAGACCTCAAGGACCGACATCTGGAAGCCGCCTTGTATCCTACACCTACAAGACACGGTCTACTGACCCAGATGGCGATCAGATCAGGTACTTGTTTGATTGGGGAGACAACAACCAAGACTGGACGGGATACAAAAATTCAGGAGCATACGCATACAAGAGTCACAGTTGGATGGCAAATGGAATCTACTATGTGACGGCCCGGGCGCAGGATGAACATGGGGCGTATAGCACATGGTCTCTTAGCCTCATGGTCACAATCGAAGACCAATCTAGTGGCTGTCCATTTGTTCATGTCTGGAACGGTACAGATTATGTTCTCGACAATAATGTTCTTGGGATGTCTGAGGTCAGCAGTGGTTCTGACGTGGAAGATCTCTACAGACTTGAACGGCAGCCGGTTCCCTTTCAGGAGGGACGCCATTGGTCAGTGTATTCCTTTATGCTTGGTGAGTTCGAGAACGAACACTCTTACATAGACAAAATCAGGTTCTATTCTGTTGATCACGATTCAGACGTAGCTGTGGCAACTACTCCAGACGGTCAGATTCTGACATATTCAAACCCAAACCTTCCAATATTCGCTGTAGACAATTATGGTTTTGATTGGCTGTCATCTCTGCTGGAACCCGACGACATCTACTACGAAGGCTTCCCGGGAGACTATCTGCTGTTGGACTTTGGGAATGCCGATGTTAGTCAAGCGGCAAAACTCGTTCTACGGGCGAACTTTGAATTTAAGAAGGATACTTGTATCCATGTTCAGGTGCTAAATGAACTTGGTGAGTGGACAGACCTATCAGTTCTGAGAACGAGAGAGTACTGGTCCACATTGATAGTAGACCTGTCCGGTCGTCTGCCGAACCCAGATGGTACGTTAAAGATCCGTCTGTACTTCACTGGGATACATAGAATTGATTACGTAGGTTTAGACACAACACCACAGGCGAATATAACTACGACTCAGATAATCGTCATGCTCGCAAGTCACTCGAACAATGGAAACGTAGCTCTCAAACTTCTTCTGGATGACCAAGTCTATGCTGAACTAGTACCTGGTGATCAGATAACACTGAAATTCATCCTTCGAAACACAAAGAGAGCAAGAACTTTCTTGATGTTCATAGAAGGCCACTATCTCACCCTCTACGACTAAACACAGTTCAGGAAGAAAGGTTGATGCTGCTGGCTCGCTCAGAAACCAAGGACTCTGATGGCGCTACAGGGACTTGAGCCTACCCATAGTGGAAATGCCTCCCACCAAACTCCCTTTTTTCTGTAGCCTTTTTTTGAGCCAGAAGGCGTACTTGTTATTCCCTTATTCTTGAGAAAACTCTTCTCCTTAAGCTGCAATGCAATCAGATTTGGCCACGAAGGGCTTCTTTCCATATTTCAAAAGTGCCTGTAAATCATAGCAGCAACAAGGACAACAGCCACATATAGCATCGACTTTCCTGTCTGGAATATGCAAAGTAAAGTGGACTAGGCCAGCCTTATTTGCGACTTCAAGAAACTTTTTTGCTTCTTCGAAACACAAAGAGAGCAAGAACTTTCTTGATGCTCTTGGAAGGCTGCTATCTCACCATCTATGACTAGACGCAATTCAAGAAGAAAACAGTAGGCGCTCTTAGATTGCTCGGAAACCAAGGGGCTCTGATGATGCCGCGAGGATTTGAGCCTATCCATTGTGGAGATGTCTCCTACGAAACTTCTTTCTTCTGTAACCTTTTTTTGAGCAGAATAGAAGATTTCTTGGCTGGATCACACGATATATCTAAGACGCGCGCTTGATGTTTTCAGAGGAATATAAAATTTAAATTCTGAACCATTTATACGTTGTTGTCGAGGGATAATATGAAAGAAAAATCATTGGTGACCATGCTAGTTGTGTTCACATTGGTCTGTACAAGCGTAGACTTCTCGAGCAGCTATACAGCCTATGCATCAGATTCGCCGACTGTGTATGTATTCATTGATAAGCAGATCTATGGGGCCACTGAAACATCTCTGAATCAGTACAAAGATGACCTTCTGAGCGAGGGATATGACGTCATCATTTCTAATGTTACTGGGTCAACATCAGCATCTTCTATGAGGCAGACTTTGGCAGGTGATCCTGATGTGGTGGGTTGCCTTCTCGTCGGACATACGCCCGTAGTCTGGTATGAAGTAGGAAGACTCTTCGCAACAGACTTCTATTTCATGGATTTGGATGGGACATGGTTGGATTCAGATGAGGATGGAAGGTATGATGGACATGTTAATGGAACTGGTGACGTGCAGCCTGAGATATGGTGTGGCAGAATAAAGGGATGGGGTCCAAACGAGGCGGACATGGTGAACACGTACTTCGCAAAGGTTCATAAGCTGAGGACTGGTCAGCTTGTGCTGCCTCAGCGGGCCTTAGCGTATATAGATGATGATTGGGCTGCTTCTGGTGACCAGTGGCCGAAAGATGTCTATGGACCGTATTATGATGAGGTCACAGTGGTCATTGACAAGGAGACTACAAATGCTGATGACTACAAGCAGAGGCTTACAGAAGGGTACGAGCACATAGACCTCAGTTGTCACGGCAACGTAGGAGAACATACGTTTAAGGTGCCTGATCCAAGCAATCCAGAGGTCAGCATCTGGGATGGAACAGTCAACGGCTCTGACTACATAAATATTGACCCGAAATCCTTCATGATCAACTTCGGCACATGCTTTGCAGCAACTCACACACTCAGTGATGGATCCGACGCTGACTATTATCTAGCTGGATCATGGATCTTCTCACCTACATATGGAATGATCGCGGTCGGAAGCACAACAGTAGGAGGTATGGGCTACTTGGACGACTTCTACACTCCGTTGTTCGGTCAAGGGAAAACAGTAGGAGAAGCCTTCAAAGAGTGGGCAGTCAAGAACGGTGAGAAGATAACCTATGGGCATCCTAACTATGACGTTTCTCTCATTGGAGACCCCACACTCAAGAAGCCAAAGGTAGTGGTGCACGCTCAAGATCAGTATGGGAACACTCTTGCCAGAGGCGACGTCTACGTAGACAGCCTTCTGTACGCTTATTCGAACTCAACGATCAGAATATGGCTTGGGAACCACACTATCTTCATAAACGATCACTGGGAAAACACAACAGACTGCTACACAACCCATAGATTCACATTCTCGAACTGGGAGGACAACTCAACAAACGCACATAGAAACATAACAGTTCAGAGCAACCTGTCACTTTCAGCAAACTTCACCAAGAAGTACTGCCCTGCAGACGTAAACGGAGACAGCAAAGTAGACATAAAAGACATTGCTATGGTAGCCAAATTGTTCGGAGTGAATCGAGGAGACCTCGACTGGGATTCAAGGGCAGACATAGTCTGCGACAACAAGATAGACATCAAAGACGTTGCATATGCAAGCTCAAAATTCGGAGAGATATACTAGTACAAGATGAGAAGCTAGGAGACACGGTAGACATCCAATACTTCCCTCTTCTTTTTTTAGGGTAACATAACATAAGCTTAGCCAAACCTCTATGCCAGAGGTTGTAAGCAATTGCGAACTCCTCATTTTTTGAGGCAGATCCTCAGATTGTACAAACGTAAGTATCCTATGGTTTGTCATGTCTGAAAGATCATTTTTTCACAGAGATATGGAGTTCCTGGCTTAACGTTTCTTGTTGTAATGATGAACAGCAAATCGCTTCATTCAACAATTCGTTTTCTTAATCTCATTCCAAAGCTTATTCTTTCTTCTTCTTCGAACCCAAGATGCTTGTAGAATTCAATGACTGCGGTATTACTCTTCCTAACTTGAAGATTTAATTTTACACACCCAATCTTTCTTAATTCAATGATAGCTCTATTCACCAGTTTTTTACCATAACCCCTCTTTTGAAATGAAGGAAGGACAGCTAGATAGTTTAGCCAACCTCTGTGACCTTCATAGCCGACCATAACAGAACCTATGAGTTGACCATCCAACACTGCGATGAAGAACAGCTCAGGTTGAAAGGCAAGTTTTCTCTGAATATCCTCAACAGGGTCATTTTGAGGGATAATTAAGCCACATTTTTCCCATAAATCAACTACGGCTTCTTGATGTTTCTTATCATATCTAACTATTTCAAAACTCATCCTTTTCAAACCCGAACAGTTATCATGATACTTCTCCTTTCCCTTTCTCCTTCAGTATTTATGACTTGTGGAAGAATATGGTCATCATGAAGAAGTCTATTCACTCAAGAGACTAGTTTGGGTTTGAATCTTGTTTTATCAGTAAAGAAGTCGATTATCCTGCATTTAGTCAGGAACTTTGCGGAATGCTTTGCTTGGGCAGGAATAAGATATTCATCACCCTCTCTATAGACCTTAGCTTTACCATCAATAGTTAATTCCATTTCTCCTTCCACTACAATCCCCCATTGGGTATTGTGACTGTGTTCTGGGACTTCTGCTGATAATTCTATTTCGAAGAACACAATTTGATGGTTATCCCCTTGGGCAATCCATCCTCTAACACCCTCGAAGTTTATGTCTGCTTCTGGCAAATCAGTAATAATCTTGGGAAAACTCTTTTTTGACATAACGACTCCTATTCCCAATATTTCTATAATTAGATGAAAGGCAGCTTTCAGATTTTATGACTTGTGGAAGAAACTACTTTACACTATGTTCTTAAGCGAGCTGTCTGGGCTTTAAGCCACCTTTTCAATAATGGTTATGTATGGTGAGCCTTCAGAATCTATGAATTCCTTAACCTTCCATCCCGTTCTTTTCAGGAGCTCTTTCATCTCCTCTTTCGATACCATCAAGTAATCGAACCATCTGCCTACATATTTCCTAAATCTTATCCGGATTCTCACTTGTCCACCCACTCTGCCTTTTTCCTTGTTAAGCTTGTGATATTCCAAGTGGTCTGGATTGTCAGTCTTATACGGGTCAAGAGTGTCAGCTATAATTAGAGCGTTCTTTGAAGTCATTCTGTGGAATCTTCTAAGCAACTCTTGTGCTTTTTTGAAACTGCCGAAAAGGCCGAAATTGTTCCCCATCATGATGATTGTGTCAAAGGAGTCTGGTTTATAGTTTATGTTCCTGATTGACATGACTTTGGCTTTCTTTAAGCCTCTTAGTTTAGAGACCTTTATGGCAAGAGGAGAGTTGTCAATTCCAAGT
>CAYGAG010000003.1:0-88187 GCA_964347765.1 uncultured Candidatus Bathyarchaeia archaeon | reverse complement strand
TATATCAAAACCTTTTTTCTGCAAGTACAAAGAATGTCTGCCTGCTCCACAGCCAATGTCTAACACCCTTCCCTTTACAAAATCCATTGCTCGTCTATGATAAGGAGCCCAATCTTCGTATTTGGAGAAGTACGTTCGGGGACCATTTACAGAAGTATCAATGTAGCCGTCATCTCTTTCAACTATTTCAAAAACTTCTCTGCCTTGATAACGAGCCCATATCTCTTGCCCATAAGCATCTTCTTCAGCTTTCAGTTTCGTCAAGTCCACATCATCCAATAGTATTCTTCTCTTCGAGTCTTATGACTTGTGGAAGAAACCATCTAGGATAATGCTGTTTTACTGTTTGGACTCTGCTCTTTCCTCAGAACCCTAGGCGTCAGACGTATTGATAACCTGAAGAGTTTCTGCGTTCATAGCTTGAAGACCAGGCTGATATTCGTCTAAGCGAGCGTGAGGATAGAACTTGGGGACAAAGAGAAGCGTTGTAGTCAGAGATTTTCGGTCAAAAGCATTTTGGGAAGGGTACACAAGAGAGGGAGACATGTTCCAGTCTGAGTTCCCAAGCTATTTATGGGTATTATGATCTTGCTTTGAGAGACCGTCTACCGGGGCTTCCTTCGCGCATGCTGGGTTTCCAGAAGTGGTTCCTGGAAAGGAAGATCTGAGAGATTATGCGGGGTGTAACGCCAAATATCGATGACATCCACGAAGAGCGTAGGGCGCTGAAAGAATTTTGAAAATGTCCTACATTCTTGTCGCATATCTGAGTAGATCGTGCGCGCTTACCGTGTGCTGTCCCTTAATCCTCTTCTTTTCTTTGTGATGACAGGTGTTATTTGAACCATGTGTTACTGAAGTAGTCTTTCTGCTATCCACTGCTTGAACTGTTCTTTTGCTGGAATTTTCTCTCTCCATTCCAGACTTTCGAAAAAGTCTTCGTAACGAAAGGTTATCAATTCTTCCAAGGTGGAAGGGCGATGGTCAGTAATATCTTCCCAATATAAATGAAGGGGGTAGTTGTAGGTTGGCGGGAGTTCCTCTATCTCGTTGGTCTGCAAGGCTGATAGAATGGTTCCTGCCAGTACAGCTTGGTGCATGAAAACTGTGTAGCGCTTATCTTCCTCATATAATTCCTGAAATTCTGTGGCTTTGTAGATTTCTAGGAAATTGTCGCGCCAAACCTGCAATAATCTCTTCTCTGGGCGAACAGCCAGTAGTCCAGCATTGAAGTAGGGGCGTATTCGGTTTCCCTCCACGTGGGGTGTCATCGGGAAAATCCGGTTTTCAGGCACTCTGCAGTAACGGTAGATCTGTGTCCAGAAGAGGTTTAGGGGGTCGTCGTAGCGTGAACCGATAATGGTGTGGTGAACAGGTCTGCAGCCTAGGCTCTTGCCATCTTGCAGAAGGAATCTTTTGGGTTCTTGAAGCACGATTGTGTCAGTATCTAGCCAGACAATTACATCAGTTTTGCCTTGAGCTATTGACTCGGCTTGAGCGCTTAGAAGAGCTTTCCACATGAATGGAAATCGTGGGATTTCAGTCTCTGTCTCGAAATGGATAAACGTCGTATTCAATGCTGAAAGTCTATCTCTCGCTGTCTCAGAGAGATCTCTCTCGTCGCCTAGCGTGAAACACCAGATTGGAGCTTGCGAAAGTGATTCTGCAAAGGAACGAATGCTTTCTACCAGAAGCAAGAATCTTCTTTCTGACGCCTTGTCAGGCAACAGACTTGAAGCGAATATCAGTCTATCTAGCTTTCTATTCTGATCAACAAATGCCATTTTGATCCCGCGTGTAAGTCTTTCTTGATTTTCTACTCGTGTGCTCATATCTTCTTCGCTTGCCTATTCTTCTGCATTCTCTTCCGTTTCAACAGCGCTCCACAGCCATCTCTAGGTGCGGGCGGTGCGTACTTTTACTTCTTGAGCTTGGCGAGATAGAAGTATCGTACATGTCTTCCGTCTTCTATTTTCTCCAACGTCCGCTTGGCGTCTTGTACTCTATCTTCATAGATGTCCGCGTTGTCTTCTTTGACGAACAGTTCCTTCAGTTCTTCAGCGGCTTTTATTTCACGAATCCATATATCTTTGCTATTGGTCGTATAGTCAACTGTCTCATAAGCCAAACCATTGCTACTCAGAGCGACGCCAACTTTGGTGTTTTCTGGCAGAAGAATATCTCTAGATTCATCAGGGTCACAGGTCTGATCATAGAAGATTGCGAGTCTGCCATTTGGTGGCTTTAGAAGTTTCTTCAATCTTCTGATCGTCGCATCTATGCTTTCAACAAAATACAGTGTGTCTATCGAGATGATGGCGTCGAAGCTTCCCTCCTTGAATGACAGTTCGTTCATGTCGCCTGGCACATAGGTTAATCTGTCTTTCTTGTCGACTGTCTGTTGTTGCGCATTTTTTATCACTTCAGCCGCGAAGTCAAGTCCAACCATTTTCGCGCCTGTGAGGTCGGAAATATATTCGGCTATCCTTCCATTCCCGCATCCTAGATCCAGAGCCACTTCGCTGGGCTTCAGTTCCAACTTCTCTATCAGAGTGTCCAGCTGCTCCATGTCCAAAACATTGAATTGCGACAGATCTTTGCCGAAGACGTGCTCGCAGAACAGTGAATACGCTTTGCTATTGCCGGTCCGTGATAACAGGTTATCATAGCCTTTGCTCATCCGTTCGATTCTGAATATCTTGCCAACTCTCTTCCCACTGTCAGACAAGAAGTAGCAGTCTGACTTCTTGGCAACTAGCTTTCTCCGCAGCAGTTGCTCCGTTGAAGCACGCATCTTCTCTATGTCAATAGCAGCACCTTCTCTCAAGAACGATTTTATTCCTACTAGCGTAGGTCTGATTCGCCTGCTGTCAGGAAAAACATACTCATCCGCGTTCCCTGATTTGCGGTTAGTCTCAAATAGTGAAAGTATAGCCAGTATCCTCTTTTCCAAGTCTGGCATGTCTCCGAAATCATCCGCGCAGGCTATGTCATCCAGCATTCTCGATCGTTCCACAAGATGAGACATCAGTTTCATAGATAATCTTTTGCGCTCTTTCTCTACCGGTAGCCCGACTTCCCATAATAGCGTGCGCGCTCATTTTGTGTACAATTTCTTTTCTTCCGGAGCCTCTTTATACTCTGCTGGGAGTTTCTCATATCTTCCTAGACAACACCATTTTGTCTTCTCTGTCTCTTTGAAGCAATGCTGAATCCTTCAAGCTAGTGCGCGCCTTCAAAAGATTATTGTACTTTGCCCACTTTAGTGACTTTCAGAAGCCACTCAAAGGTACGTGAATATTCAATGGAGACTCATGTTTGCACTTGCTGCAAGCATCGAGAAGCCTTCTTTTTCAGGCTATACTCCGAAGAGAGACTCTGCGGAAGTTGCTTCATCAAATCCATAGAGGATAAGACCAGGACGGCCATTGCCAAGTTTAATATGCTTGAGTATGATGATAGGATAGCTGTTGCAGTTTCCGGCGGAAAAGACAGCATCAGTCTATTACATATTCTAACCAAAATGGAGCTCGAATATCCAAAGGCCTCGTTAGTTGCGGTTACGGTGGATGAAGGGATTGAAGGATATCGAGATGAAGCCTTGAGAATAGCGGCTCGAAATTGCAGAAAACTCAACATTGAACATCATATAATCTCTTTCAAAGAACTCTACAGCTATTCACTTGATGAGATTGTCAGGCATCTGAAGGAAGAGGGAAGAAACAAACTGACACCATGCGCATACTGCGGTGTCCTGCGAAGAAAAGCATTGAATATTGTAGCGAGAGATGTCAACGCGGATAAGGTTGCAACCGCCCATACATTGGATGATGAGACACAGACAATTCTTTTAAACATTTTTCATGGCGACCTATCAAGACTAGCAAGAGGGAAGCCAATCACGGATCAGGTACATCCGAAGCTTATGCCGAGAGCAAAACCCTTCTGTCAGATTCCAGAAAAAGAAACAGCTCTATATGCCTACATTAGAAAGATACAATTTCAAGGCATACCATGTCCTTATGCTTCAGAAGCCATGAGGAATGACATGCGTCTTTTCCTAAGCAGAATGGAAGAGAAACATGCTGGAACAAAGTTTGCAGTATTCAAGTCAATGGAAAGGATTAGGCCAGCCATAGAAAAAATGTTTAAAAGGGAGAGATTAAGGAAATGCATCAGATGCGGAGAGCCTACGGTTGGGAACATTTGTCGAGCCTGTGAGATGCTTCTGCAATTATTTGATGCCTAATTCCGAACATTATGGTCTTTGGAGTGTTGATGGCTAATGGAAAGCAAGGTCGGGAGACAGCGGAGAAAATACGAAAGCTTCAGAAAAGGTGTGGAAGAAGCCTTTTGGAGAAAAGGACGACAAGAGGTTCCGAAGAGGTTGAAGACATGCTTGGGGATTTGGAGTTTTCGATCGAAGAGATCAAATGCATATGTCATCGTGAATGTTCCAGTTCTTAGTAGACTCTAGACAGAAACAATTGAATGCTAGGGGTAAACGAAATGGAATGCAAGCAAGGTGATTTCGGATGATCCGCTTTGATCCGAATGAATATTACAAGAGGCAGTTTGTCCTTCCCGAGCTTGGGCGTGAAGGACAAGAAAAGCTGAGACGTTCGAAAGTTGCAGTTATCGGATTGGGTGGGCTTGGGAGCTCAGCAACTCAATACTTGTCCTTGGCAGGCGTAGGATATTTACGATTAGTGGACCAAGACACCGTAGAATTGGACAACTTGCATCGACAAGTACTCTATACTCTTGACGACATAAGATTTCCTAAGGTTGAGTCTGCCGCGAGACGAGTCAAGGAGATAAATCCAGAAATCCGTGTTGATCCCATACCAGAGAATGTTAGAAAGAGCAATGTTGATAGAATTCTTGAAGGAGTTGATTGCGTTGTTGATGGACTGGATAACATACATACGCGTTATCTGATTAACAGAGTATGTGTGGAGAAAGGAATTCCTTACGTTTATGCAGCTGCCATAGGAATTGAAGGATATCTGTCTGTCTTCAACTCTCCAGAAACACCGTGTCTAAGGTGTGTCTTCCCAGACTTGGACGACCGTTACTTGCTTACTTGTGAGACTCGCGGGGTGCTCGGTGCGACAACAGGAATTATAGGGACAATGGAAGCGATGGAAGCCATAAAATTGCTTGCCGTAATAGGAGACACGCTCAAAAATATCTTATTAATATGTGACTTTTATGACATGACCATAGCCAAAGTTGATGTTTTCAAAAATCCAAAATGCTCAGTTTGCGGAACAGTCAGAGGAAAGAAAGGCATGGAAGTAGCTGAACGGCTGGTTTGGTTATGCGGACGAGACACAGTGAATATCAATCCCAGAAAACCTTTAACACTGAGCGTTGACGCTGTATACAATCGCTTAAGCGAGTGCTTCAATGTACTGTTAAAGTCATCCCTTGTTGTAGTGCTTAAACACAATGATGCAGAAGTCAGCCTCTTCAAGGGAGGTAGAACGCTAATAAAAAACGTCACTAGCGAAAAAGAAGCTCTAGACATCTATAACAGTATTATGAAACTCTTGGATGTTGAGACGAAGTAACGGAAACTGTGTAGAGTGTTTTTATGACTTGTGTATTTCGCCGCATAAGAACTATTAGTTTGAGGAGGTTTCATGCTCTCACCGAGTGTTGAATTAAGGATTAAGAAGATTAATTTGCGCAAAAAACGTGCGAAGGTCGTAGAAGAGCTCATAGCAACTGAGGTTCCAGTTAATATTTACGTGAATGGTCAACGTGTGGTAACTCTGTTTTCTTCACCGGCACAATTGAGAGAGTTAGGTGTTGGATGGCTTCTCAGCCAAGGCATAGTAAAATCGATTGAAGAAATAATCGGCGTCCAAGTGAAAGAGAACAATGTAAGAGTGAATTGCAGCCGAAAGGTCGAAACTCGGATAAAAGCGGTTAAAACCATCACAATAGTGGATTCCTTCTGCGGGTCAACGGGTGAAGACTTTCTTTCTCTGAGCGACCGAGTTGTCAGACCCTTTGTCAACTCTAATTACATGGTTAAGGCGGAAGAAATTCT
Organism: uncultured Candidatus Bathyarchaeia archaeon; assembly: GCA_964347765.1. Classification (GTDB taxonomy): domain Archaea; phylum Thermoproteota; class Bathyarchaeia; order Bathyarchaeales; family Bathycorpusculaceae; genus CAYGAG01. The sequence continues at coordinate 82,126 of CAYGAG010000003.1, read as the reverse complement.
GGGATTTGTGAAAGTTCTCAACGAAAAATCTGTCCTGTTCAAATTGACTGGCGGTACACACTCAGCCGCGATTTTTCACAAGGAAAAATCGATGGCATTCGCAGAAGATGTTGGCAGGCATAACGCGGTAGACAAGGTCATTGGCGCAGCTGCAGAAAAAGAGGTTGACTTTTCCAATTGTATCATAGCAAGTAGTGGTAGGCAGCCAGCCAACATGGTACTGAAAGCTGCCCGTGTAGGGATACCCATCGTGGCTTCCATCGCAGGTCCAATTTTGTCAGGAGTAGATGCTGCCACAAAAACGGGAGTCACACTGATCTGTTTTGTCAGAGGACAAAGGATGAATGTTTATAGTCACCCCAAGAGAGTGAAAGCCCCCAAATCCCTAACAGGACAAACTGAACAACGACTGATATGACGGATATAAGTAAAGAATTTGGGGAAGATGTGGTTATAGATAGAACTAGTGAAAATATGAAAGTCAAAATAAGATATCTTGACAGAACCATGGAGCTTTTTGGTTTACCTACTGATCAAAGAGAGGAAACGATTCACTTGAGTGATAAATCTTTGTACAGAGATATTTTGGAAAAGATTAGCGAGAAATTCTCCCAAGCTAATAAAAACAAGAACATAGAAGAATATCATATATTCAATGACATTGTAGTTTTCTCGAAAGGAAGAATTTTGGAGACCATCAAGAAAAAACCTATTGACCATCCAGAAATAGTTATTGCCCCGCTCGTTGCAGGAGGATAATCCTGGACACTTTGGCGGAATGCCAATCAACTGTTTTTTCTGTAATTATGACACGCGCGTATATGTTGCAGTCTGACTATTCTTCTTTCAGTGGAATGTACCGGTTATGATCGAAGGGAAAAGTGCTCTTGATGAAGAAGGCTTCTTGAAAGATCCTGATCTATGGAGTTATGCCTTGGCCACGAAGATTACTGAAGATCAATTTAACATAAGATTGACTGAGCTGCATATGCAAGCTATACATTTCGTCAGAGCATACTACTCAGAATGGGGCTCACTACCTATGTTCAAAACTATCAGAGAACATTTGAAGATCAGCAGTAGGCAGCTGGATAATATGTTCAAAAGGGGAAGAAGCAGCGCTCGTGGGGTAATATGCAAGATTGGCGGTTTGCCGAGAACTCTATGTATCGCATCGGGTTGTTGAAGGTGATCAAAGGTGAAACCGCAAATCGTTTTTCTGTACGGCTGGGGACCTGAAGAGGGGGGCCGCCTGTCCTCACTCCTCTACATGGTGGAGACAGCAACAACCATGAACATGAATGCCGCGGTCTTCTTTTTTGCTGATGCCGCAGTGTCGGCCAAGAAAGGTGCATCTGCGAAAATTGGTCAGGAGATCGGAAGAAGACTCCGTATTCTGACCCAAAATGAGAAGGTAGAGTTCTACGTCTGTGAGCAGGCAATGAGAAAACGTGGCTTAACAAAAGAAAACTTAGAGAATAGAATTAAAGTCGTGGGATACGCTACCTTCTTGGAAACTGCAGCTTCAGCCAAGACAGTTATAACTATATAGGTTCCTCCCATCAACCTCCTACAGCAGGAGTTGAGAAAGATGGTGATAATTAGAAAGGTCAGAGAGCTTAAGGAGTATGATGTGAAGGAAGCATATGGAACTGATGCGGAAGGAGTCACGATAAGATGGATCTCTGAGAAAAGGACTGGTGGCGAGGAGTATCTACACAACTTCGCGCTCCGTTACTTTGTCATAGATGCAGGAGGGTTCCTTGCTCCACATAAACATCCGTGGGAGCAGGAGATTGCTGTCATGAGGGGTCGCCTGAAGATAACAGGCTTAAGTCAAGGCAGAATAATCGAGAAGGACGATGTAGCCTACTTCCCAGCCAACGAGGAACACGGCTTCGAAGCGATAGGTGGCGAACCATCTGAGTTCTACTGCGTCATAGGATGCATAGGAAAAGGCGAAAACTGCATAGGAATCTCAGAACGATAAGTGACGGCGTGCGCACCATAACTTCCAGAATAACGTTTCGACTGGAAACTCCAAGATTATCTTATTCTCAACTTCTCTATATCTTCATTGCTAAATTTTGATGCTGTGATTGACTTATCCATTTCTTGCCGTCCATACGTTACTGTGATTCGCTTCTTTTCTGAATCTGAATAACGTGCAGTCAATGCAGCCGCTGTTTCTATCGCCTTTTCTTTTTTGGGGCCTTGAAGTATGGTTAGAGGACTTCCACAACCTGGGACCTCGAAATAATAATCATTGACATCTTTTAGGTCTCGTAATTGTTCATTCTCGGTTCTATTCCGACCAACAATTATTCTGTTGTCCTCAAACCTGAAATGTCTGCCAATCTTCAAGAGAAGAACATCTTTCATCCCTATTTTCTTCTTGTGTTCAAACAAGTCCCGAATTTTTGTTGCATACTCTTTGTACGTCAACAAGCATCCACCAGCTGGGCAGTGGTAGTCCTTGACGTTAAGTTCCTTGGCAAGTTCAATCTGTTTCTTTCTCGATCTCCCTTTTATGCTTAACAGTTTCTCTCTGTCAATCCACCCTTTCTTTTCCGCTTCAGTCATTGGCAGTAGCTTTGCAGATAAGGGTCTTACGATCCTTCCTTCCAATCCAGCCTCCTTCTCAATGGTGACTAATGCTCTGCTGTGTTGGGACATTGGTCTTTCGTCGAGAACCTCGCCAGTAAACAGAAAAGAAGCACCTATTTCATCTGCGTAATTCTGCGCTTTCTTTAACATGAGAATCCTGCAGTCTATGCAAGGATTCATATTCTTTCCATAGCCATGCTTTGGTTCCCTCACCATTCTGAGATATTCTTCGCCTAGACTGATAGTTTTGAGCGGTATTTGGAGTTGCTTTGCTATTCCGGCTGCACCACATTCGCCTCACCCAAAAAGACAGAAAGGAGATGCGAAATTTACTGCGACTACATCTATATCCTGCTCTTGGATCAGCCTAACTGCTAATGTGCTATCCAATCCTCCTGACAGCAAGGCAAGAGCCTTCATAGGCAATCATCCATATTGCTCGATGCGCACGCGTGTATGGTTAGGATGTCTATTTGAAGCACAATTCAACATGAAAGTTCTTTGCCGCAGTGATAGCATTTTTTCCTAAATGAGTTGGTTGGCAAAGGTTTGCCACAATACGAGCAACGGAATTTCTCTCTGGACTCCTTTAACCACTGATCAACGTCGCCAGCTTTAATTCTTGCCAAACTAGCTCTTAGGTCAACATCGTCCTCTTCCAAGTAGTCTCTTGAGAATTTTTCGAATTTTTCACATGTGTGACTCTCGTAGTCTGAACATTCGTAACAGAATTGCAGCCCCTTAGCATTTAGGCATCTGACGATCTTACAGTCGTTGCCCCAACATTCTGGAGTTAGAGCTTGACAGCCTTCACAACGCACTTTTTCCGGAGAGCACTTGAAGAAATCTGCCAACCGTTCACGATACTCTCCCCCATCCTTGTACGCTCTAAATATTCCACATGCTCCACAATAAAGGCCGCATCTTCCTACCAGATTTCTGTTAACCAAGATGGAATCACCGTTCACTACAAGGTCATCTTTCACACTTTTTTGTCTTTTGCTGATTCACAACTTTCTTGAACATGCGCACATGAGAGTAATTGTCTGACAGTTTTTGAACCTATCCTAAACTTCAAAACGCGCATATGCCATATGCCTAAACACAAGCTTCTGGGGCGCGCGTTATAGTTCAGTCAGCGAAATCCAAGTGTTTCCATATAGCGCCTCCAAGATCGCTTAATCCGCCGGCGCGACATATTTGTTAGCTGGCTCTTCTCTTCTCCCCCCTAGGGAAGGGGGGGGGGTACGGGACGAAAATCGTGCCCTCTTCCTCCCAAGATCCCTGCTAATCTCAGATGCACTGACAACTTATAGAAGCTGTTTGTGCTTCTCTTGCCTCTTCTACAGTGTTGCAGTATGAATTGAGAATAACCGATATTAAAGAGTCCGTCTACACTGAAGAAGGGAATAACAATGGAGGAAGGTGAATTCGGCGTGATCAGAAAAATGCTTAGCGAAACAGGCTACTCTCCTCGGGCCATCGAGGAGATTCTCAAGTGGTATCAGGACCAACCTCACTAATGCGTTTTCTCCGAAGTTTCTAGCCATTCTTGTTCTTGCGTTGATATTTCCGCTTGATTGACCATACGAAAGGTTCGCAAGCGGAGTTTTTCTTCCTACTCTTGTAACGGTGAGGAGATCTCAAGTTGAATTGAGGGTTCAGAGATTCTTGCCAGAATCTATAGGGTTGTTGTTCTAATGAATAGAACTTTCTGTTCTAAAGCGTAGCACTATAAGCACGTCATAGGATAGATATTGGCAGATGTGTGAGGAGAAGGTACAAGGCAGTTTTCTTCATTCTCTCCTTTCTCCTTCAACCTTCTCCTCATGAAAACTGATCTCATCAATCTCGCCTTCGGTCAGAACAAGTCCTAAGAAGCCTGTGTTCAAGCTACGAATCAAGCACCGTATCCTAGAGTAGAGATCTTGAGGGCGTGCATCTATACTCCATTATGCCAGAATGGGACCAGTCTGACTATCGGGTTCCTTGTTCTGTACAAATGGAAAAATTCCCCATTCTCGCCGAAAGCCTCACCATGGTCAGAGGTTATCACAATTCGCAAGTCTTCAAACCGATCAACAATTTTTGCCACGGATTCCAGCACCCATTTCAGATTATCTCTGTAGAAATATTTGAGGTCTTCAATAGAGTACGTTCTCCAGTAAATCTCGTTCAGATCTTCGAGAAAGTTGAGCCTTAGGACCTTTTTTAGTTTCCAGTACGCGATCCTAAATCTTGAAAGGTTGATGTCCAATGAGTCGATCAGATCTCTGAGCAGTCTCTCAAGCAAGATTCCTAGCTTTGGATTTCTTTTTGCTCGTTTCAGGTCGAAGTATGTTGATGGGCATGGCGCCTTTCTATAAGGAAAGTGAGGTTGTATAAAGTGAATTATCGTTTTCCTATGGGGATGTTTGCATATGGCCTTAACAGCAACCTTGGCAACTTTATCAGGGATGGATGAACCCACATTCCAATTCCACGCGCTCAACCAAGCATCATACACTTTGTAGAATTTTTCCTTTGCATTGAAAGCTCCCCATCGAACACCCTTGCCATTGATTCCCGGGTGCGCACTAACATATATTGTGTCACTCGTCCCACTTCCATTGAAGACTGATTGCAGCCAGTCGAATGTGTCCGAAGCACCGATCCTTTTTTCTAACTTCCCTGATGGCAAATACTCCTTGTAAACCTGTTTAAAGAAATCATATCTGCAAGCATCCAAGACTATCGCGATATCCCATTGCTCCTTCATTAGACCGAGACACACTAGCTCTTCACCTCAGCACGCACGTAGCGCTAAACACTACAATTAACTGAACTATCCGCTATTTTACAAATAAATCTGCTGCTAGCACACGATTTCCAGAGCAGCTAAGACTGCTGACAATGTTGCTTCTTTGCTCCATAAACAAGAGTCTAATCGAGCCTCTTTGCAATCCAGCTTTCCAACCCCATCTTCTTGATTTCGTTCAATTCTTCAATACGTTTCGGATTCTTCTCTAGAACTTCACAAGGAAATTCACTACATTCACAGCAGAATCTCAATCCTTTCTCAACGCAGCACTTCCGAAACGGACAGTCTTCCCAACCTCCGCCTCCTTTACATCCTCCAACACAAGGAGATGTTTCCTTGGAAAGCCACTCCAGACTCTTAACGAAATCCTCATAATCAAAAGCCTTAGACGTCTCGGCAAAAAGCTTCAACTCAGCATGTTTTCGAGTGATATCCAGTAGATCCCTAGCAGCATTCCGAATTCTTCCGGTGAAATAGTCACACAACCTACAATAAATGCCACAGTAAGCTACAAGTTCACTTTCTTTTGCATAATCGCCCACTCACGACACCTTCCAAATCAACAGGTCAATTGTTTCATTCTCAGGCTTTATTACTTGCGGAAAGCGCATACATTATGTGCATCTGACACATCGAAATACACCCCCTTCGTTCGCACATTTTTTTCAGGCGATATACTTCAGAAAGAACCTTGCCCCTGCTGCAGCCTACGAATTCCTTCACTTTCGACAGTTCCAAGCTGTGTCTTTATCTTCACCTTCTGTTTCTATAGATGTCTTAGGTTCTAGAATTGAAATCAGATAGTCGATCAGCTTCACCAAAGTTCAGATTTCACAGAGTTGAATCTCCCCCTTACGTTATTGATCGATCCAAACTTCAACGCTTCGAGAGTAAACACATGATCTTTGACAGGGTCATGTGGGATTCTTCGTGGAAAGGCTACAAACAGATGTACAACGAGAAAATCATTGACATGATAGCGGAAAGGAAGTCAGGTTATTCGAGAGTTGATCTCGCCCTGGCATATGCCTCTTGGACTCTGCATGACGCCTTTGAAGACGGATTTTCATGGAAGAAAATCAACACTTACAGGAAGTCAGCCGCTAGCATTGACATTGATTGGACTGAAGAAAAACACAGCGTTAAAGACGAGCATCAGATGAGCATCTTCCTTAAAAGGGCATCAAAGCTTTTTGGAGCTTCGCTCGTGGGAATCTGTAGGCTGAACAGAAAGTGGCTCTATGCAGATGTGGATGCTCCGAAAAGGTTCAAGAATGTTATCGTCATGGCCATAGAGATGGATGCGGATGGGATTCTAACCTCCCCTGCCGCTCCGGCGGCAGCGGCCACAGGAGTAGGCTATTCAAAGATGACCTTCGCCCTCACTGGCGTAGCCGAGTTCATACGAAACCTCGGATACGAAGCCCTCCAGTGTGGAAACGATACTGCTCTAAGCATTCCGCTGGCAATCGACGCTGGCCTAGGAGAACTGGGACGCAACGGCCTGCTAATAACACCGCAACATGGTCCGAGAGTAAGGCTGTGCAAGATACTGACAGACCTTCCCTTGGAGACCGACCAACCGATAGAATTCGGGGTGAGAGACTTCTGTAAAAGATGCAAGCAGTGTGCTGAACAATGTGAAGCAGAAGCAATCTCTATGGATGACGAACCAACTTTCAAGACAGTCTGCAGATCCAACAATCCAGGAGCTTTGAAATGGTACGTCAACGTGGAACGATGCTACCTCTACTGGTGCCAAAACGGAATGGACTGTTCCACATGTATAAAAGTCTGCCCCTACAACACAGTATCCTCAGGAAAGACAGATCTCACGCCCGAAGGATTCTGGGCATAACTGTACGGGCATTTCATGCTCAGCGATCAACCATGAAAAGAGAAACGAGTTAGTCACTGCTCAGTAAACTCCTTTAAGATCTGAGAAAGTTTCAAATGTTCTATTTTTCGCTCTTGGCTTACATTTGTTTGAAGGACTCGATTTCCTTCTTTCCGGTTTAGTTCCGGATCTGGCAGGAGATGTCTCACTTGGACCACTTTTTCGCAATTGTTTCCTGAGAGAGCAGGCAGGTATCTGTATTCTCAATACGTGAAATTTTTATGGAACCGCAGACTAGAGATACCGTGGATAGTGTTCTGTTGAAGAAGCTATTCATTTAAAGATTCGTAGCGAATATATGATAGGGTACTTAAGTTGGCGGGAGACTTGGACAAACGATTAGAGATTCTAAAGGTTATGAACTCAATAACCAACAACATGGACTTTAAAGAGTTTACACTGAACATCGGTCTTAGTCAGGAGCAAGCTTTGCGGTACATGCAGGAACTGGCCGAAACAGGCTTCCTGAAAAAAGTAGGTAAAGGATACGCAATGGCCCAGAAAGGAAAAGTGGCCCTAAGAATGTTGAAAACCGTCCCGGAGGGAAGCGAGTTTCACTTCTACACAGGGATCAACCAGTATACTGGCTTCTCAGCAAAGAGTATTGAAGACTTCAACAAGATCATCAGGAATGTCGATACCGCTGCGCTTGAATTCCATGTCTTCAGAGGAGACTTTGAGAATTGGATAGAGACAGTCTTCAAAGACTCAGAACTCGCTGAGAAACTTAAGAACATAAGAGAATCAGGGATGAAAGGCGAGGCTCTGAGAAAAGAGGTGCTAGAAGTAACAGAACCGAGATACCAAACATTCAAGAAACATTTCATGCCCAGTCACACCACAAGTTAGTTGCGCTTCTTTATGATTCTCAAATGTTGTTCCTTGTTCGTAATTCTCGAAATTCCGTAAAATCCTTATCTACCAGCTTCACTCGATTATCTCCCCGGCACCGAAGATGAAGGCACTATTGAAGTCCATTGAAGATCTCAAAGAAAACCCTGTCAAAGATCTAATCGATACTCGCCTAAGAGAATTCAAAGAAATCGGCGATGCTTCAAATAAGGAGATCTTCAAAGAACTCTGCTTCTGCATTCTTACCGCCCACTACAACGCTGAGAGAAGCATGAAGATGCAGAAACTGGTGGGAGACGACTTCTTGACTCTCCCAAAAGCTCAGTTAGCCGAGAAGCTGAAGAGACTTGGTCACCGTTACCCAGACGCCAGAGCTGAGTACATCATAGCAGCCAGAGAATACAAAAACTCGATAAAAGATATCATAGGCAAGTTCAATAACGACAATAAGCTTAGAGACTGGTTTGCCAAGAACATAAAAGGAATAGGCTACAAAGAGGCAAGTCACTTCCTCAGAAATATAGGATACTCAGATTTCGCCATCATAGATTTCCACATACTAAACGTCCTGGCAAAGCATGGATTAATAGAGAAGCCGAAAACACTAACCAGAAGAAGATATATAGAGATCGAAGGCTTGATGAAGAGGATCGCCAAGAAAGCGAGACTGACACTAGCAGAGCTGGATTTGTACCTTTGGTACACGGAAACTGACAAGGTGCTGAAATGATCGTCCTCAGAAGTAGAGCAGCCTAGTGGGTTAGGATGAACTCCTCAGAAAAGAAACAAGAGCTAAGTATAATCTTTGTCTACAGCGGGGAATTCGCTGAACGGGTCATAAGAAATCTCATAAACGATCCCAGCTTCTGCAAATCCTGCGATCTATTCTGTGACTTCTGCAAGTACGGCATGTACAGCTACGTACGCAACATACGTGCTGCCATAGAACTGCCTGAACCAGCAGAACTACCTCCATTTATAGACAATCCGGAGAAGTACTTGCCACACGCTATCCCGAATGGTGACCTTTGTATAGCTTCAGGCCTTCATAAAGACCTGTTATCGGAACTTCCTCATCGCCTTGTAGAAGTAGGAATAAGAGGACTGATAGTTCCCATTGAAGATTTCACAGAAGTCCCCTCAGGTCTGAAGAGACAAATAGAGAACGTTTGCCGAGAACTGGATCTTGAAAGCTCCTTCCCGAAACCCTTCTGCTCCCTCAAACCTACAACAGACAGACCAACAATCTCCAAGTTTGTCACAGACCTTAAAGTGGGAAGACCTTCCTTGGAGATTTCCACTGTGTCAAAGGGTGGAAGCAAGTTCATCGAGTCCGCAGTTGTAAGAAGTAGTGCTCCATGCGGCTCTACGTGGTATGTCGCGAGAAAACTGACAGGTGTGAATACAGAAGAAAGGATTCTCTATGATGCAATTGCAAAGGCTCATCACACCTACCCTTGTACGGCAACAATGCAGATAGACCCAGAGCTTGAAGAACCTATACTGCATCTGGGAGGATATATCATAAGGGAAGAGGTGGAGAAAGCCCTTAGAAAGGCCGAGAAAGGCGAGAGAAGCTCCAAAACATCCATCGCACAACATGTTGACCATTAATCCACTGCCGCCAATATTTGATCATTTTCTCATGGGATTCTTCTGTAGTAGTATGAAGAATAGGACTGTTGTCCAAAAGTTTCATTGTTAGCATATATCGGTAGAAGACAGTGTTAATAGTATCCCAGTAGCAGAAGCCATAAGTTTAGATATATCCCAGCTCCAAGAGAGGAGATAAGGATTAGAGAAGCGATTGTTGCTTTATAGAAGTTGTAGCGTTCGCTTAGAACGATCATGGAGATGGCTACAGGCATGCCGTGCATCAGTATCAATGTTGGCCTCTCTATGCCGGACAGTTGGAACAGACTTGTGCTTAAGAAGGCTATGATGGGCAAGAATACGATTCGTAGCAAACTCAATTTGAAGGCTTTGCCTAAATTCGTGTATTTTCTCCCATGAAGGAAGACTCCAAGCATGAAGATGGCTACTGTAGAAGTGGTGCCTCCCAGCATGTGAAGAGGTTGGGATATAAAATATGGGATTTCTACTCCTACAAGGGATAGGAAGATGCCTGAGAAGATAGATATTATGAGGGGATTTCTTGATAGTTTCTTGGCTACAGTCTTCGACCCTTCTAAGATCTTTGCTTCTTTGAGTTGAAACAGTTCTAAGGTCAGTATGGAGATGGTGACGCTTACAACCGATATCGAGACGGCTGCTAGCGTCGCGACTGGTTCTCCTTGTTCTGGGAAAGCGAAGGTTATGAATGGTATGCCAAAGAAAGCCAGGCTGCCGAATGTTGTGCTTAAAACGACAAGATAGAATAGATCTCTTGGAAATCGAAAGATCAGGTAAAGAAGGATGTAGATAGTGAGGGCCACTAAGACAGGAACAACTGCTGCAAGCATGAATCTTAATGTATCTTCCGTGAAAGTTGTCTCGATCATATTGACAAAGAATAAGGCTGGGAATGCAAAATAATACACATAAGCACTGAGCACCCGCTCATCGCCTGATTTCAGAATTCCAATCCTTCTTGAGAATAGGCCTGTTCCAATTAGAAGGAGAATAGGAATTATGGTTCGAATCACGATATCAAGCATTAAGTCTCATTTACAATTATCTTCTACCATGTCTTAAAATCTTCGATCTTCTTTCCGAATAGCTAGATGAAGCCTATGAAGCGAATCTATCAAGAAACCCGGTACTTCTCTTCAGAATTCTTCGTGGACAACTTGTGGAGTATACGGTACTCACAAGCATCGTTCTATGATAGGCATGACCTTGATGGTGATCACCATGTTTTTGATGCTTCATCTTAACTTCAAAACATAAAATCAGATCTTATCAGAACAGCGTTTCCTGCTTTTTCAGAGTCAAACGTTCTAAAGCTTGGCTCTAACTAGGATTTGCGATCGTTTGTCTCTGTCAAGTGAAGAGTCCGACACAGAATTTTGTTTTTCTTTCTGAGATGATTCAGCTAGGAACTGTTTTGATGCTTTTTTGAACTGAAGGATAAGTTCACGGATATTCAGTAGGAGTTTGGCTATTCGTTTTCCCTCTTCTGTCAAGGTATACTTTTTCAGATTTTTGCGTTTGAAGACCAGTTTCTTGCCTCGGAGTCTTCTCAAGTATTTGTAGGTTCTACGCAGTGAGATAACTGTCTTTTCAGCCAGCTTTCGGGCTGATATGCCTTCTTCAGGTATGTTCATATAGACTCGTTCTTCCGTTGGTGACAGCCTCTCCTTGTCAGGGTCTCTTTTAGTTTGGTAGTAGAACATGTACCTTCTGTTTCTGTCTTCTTTTATGAGGTTTGACTCGCGAAGACGTGAAAGAACCCGTGATAGGCTTTCAGCCTCAATTGAAGACTCAAGTTCGTCATACGTTTTTTGCCTTTCAAATAGTATTGTAATAGTCTTCTCTTCGTAACACTCGGAATGAGGAGGAAGCCTTTCTTCAATAATATCCAGATCATCCGTAAGTTCATTGAGTCTGTGCCCAAGCAACGTAAGGTTATATTTTCTCCCGTTATTTTGAACAATTCCGACATTTACTAGTGGGTCAACATATTCGTCCCTGATCGTCAGTTGGCTGTGATGATAACCTGTTTCTTTGAGTCTCTGTTGAAGCATTTCTACCGTGTATCGTCCGTTTGATAGGATTTCGATTATTCGCAACCTTCTCTTGTTCTTCAATGCATTGAATAGATCCTTTATGAAGTCGAGATTATCAATCCTCCTGTGTAATCTGCTGAGTTGATTCCTCAGCCTCCAGATGTTACAGTCAGTAGCGCATTTGATGGGGGTCCCTGGTCGACAATACTGACAGAGTTCCTTCGTCCTGGTCAGCATTTCTACTAGGCCTGTGTCTTCCTCTGCTGTTTGAATCGGTGTTGCATCAAGCTCTGTCTTCAAGTGTCGGACTCCATGACGCATGTCATAGAGACTGTTGGAGGCGTCTCAGGAATATGTTGAAGAGAAAGGAGGAGTGAGGGAGTTTCGTGAGCTGTACGCCTCTCTCAACCTCTCATGACATACGTCATAACAATATTACATACGTCATACTTATATACCTTTCCACATATACAGATGGAAGGTGAAGACCATTTGATACTTCCCTGCGAGATTGCCGTGAAGTCGGTAATACCAGCAATCAAAGCCGCCCTAGCCAAAGAATTAGTGGAGACACACAATCTGACGCAAGACAGAGCGGCCGAAATTCTAGGAGTGTCCCAATCAGCAGTAAGCAAATATACTCGCCAGATAAGGGGATACGTAATAGAAGTCAATGCCATAGAAGGAGTGCAACCCCTGATAACGAAAATGACAACCCAACTGGTAGATGGAAACTCAAGAAGAGCAGATTTGCTGGATCTTTTCTGTCAGGCATGTAGAGAAATTCGGCGGAAAGGCCTTACTTGCAAGTTCTGCCACAGAGCAGACTCGAAAATCAAAGCGGAAGAATGTGATTTCTGTTTTCAGTAGCATTTTTGGCATTCTGCCGCGTAGGATTAGCAAGAAAACACGTTACAGCCACTTGCAGGTATCAGGATGCAGTCTCGTTGCAGTGTTTAGCGCGCGCTATCGCTGTTCTGAATTGGGAAAAACGACACGCGCTGAATTATATGGATCGAGGAGTTGAGAACAGGATGTCAGCTGCTCACAGGACTTTGTACTTCCTGGCAGATTCTGCCATCTCAGTCAAGCGGATCTGAACTTTGTAGTTGATTGTATCCTCCGGGTAAGTACCGTCAGGTCTTTTGTCTCCTGCTTTGATACCTGTAAGGACTTCAATTCCTTCTTTTATCGTCTTGACAGGGTAAATATGAAAACTGTCTTTCCTAATCGCCTCTACTACCTCTTCCTTCAGCATCAGGTTCTTGACATTGCTTTCCGGTATGACTACGCCCTGTTTACCGTTCAGTCCTTCAGTCCTGCATAGTTCATAATATCCTTCAATCTTCTCGTTGACCCCGCCGATTGCCTGAACCTGTCCTTTCTGATTTACTGAACCTGTCACGGCAAGGTATTGCTTGACAGGCCTGTTTGATAAGACTGAGAGAAGAGCGTAGAGCTCTGTGCTGGATGCGCTGTCTCCTTCGACACCGGAATAGGTCTGTTCGAATACCAATCTGGCTGTGAGACTGAGGGGTTTGTCTTCTGCGTACTTGTCGTGGAGGTAACCGCTGAGGATCTGGACACCCTTTGTGTGTATAGGTCCTCCCATCTGAGCCTCCCGCTCGATGTCGATTATTCCTTCCTTGCCTACTCCTATACTCGCGGTGACTCTTGTAGGTCGCCCAAACTGGTAATCTCCAAGATCTAGCACGGACAAGCCATTGACCTGTCCAACCTTTTCTCCCTCAATATCTATGAGAAGCGTGCCTCGAGTTATCATCTCCTCTATCTTTTTCTGAATCAGGTTTGATCTGTACACCTGCTCCTCAAGGACTCTGTCTACATGCTTCTTACTTATGTAGTTGGCTCCTTCCTCTCTCGCGTAGAAATTAGCCTCCCGTATTATGTCTGCTATTTCTGCAAACATCGTGGAGAGCTTCTCCTTGTCAGCAGCCATGCGCGAACTGTGTTCAATAATGGCCGCTATACCCGAGGCGTCCAAATGTATTATGTTTTCCTTTTCGCACAATGCGCATATGAAAGAAGCGTACTTTCTGAGATTTTCGTTGTTTCTGTCCATGGAAGTGTCAAATTCCGCTTTAACCTTGAAAATCTCCTTGAAATCTTTGTCTAAAGTGTACAACATATGGTAGAATGTGAGTTCGCCTGCAAGTATGATCTTGACGTCTAGAGGGATGGGTTCCGGCTGAAGGGATTTGGTAGAGAGGTAACCAAGTCGCTCAGCGATCTCTTCAATCTCTATTTTTTCGTTCATAATCGCTCGTTTGAGCCCTTCCCATGCAAAAGGTTTGGTGAGTAGTTCTCCTGTTGGGATTATGAGAAATCCACCGTTTGCACTGTGCAGTGATCCGCAGCGGATCATCGAGTAATCAGTGACTAGGGCTCCGAATCTAGCTTCTTTCTCGATTCTGCCGATAAGGCGCTGGAAGGTAGGGTTCATCTCTGTAATTACGGGGGCACCTTTTAGGTTTGAGTTATCCACAATCAAGTTGACTTTGTACCTATCTGTAGGATTCTGTCTCATCTGACTTAATAGTGGAGGAAGCTTTGAGGTCTCTTGTTGTTCTTCACCCAAGATGATTCTCAGACTGTCAAGAATGTCTCCTTTAACATCCTTCAAGAATTTCTTGATCTCATCTATATCTCCGTATTTCTCGATGAGTTCTGAGAAGAGCGGTTCCAGAGCATAATCCGCAACTTCTCTGTTAAGGTCTTTCACAGCTGATTGGGCTTCCTTTTCAAGATTTCGGAACTCCCTCATCGTATCGTGGAATTCGTGTTGAAGGTCTTGACGTTTCTGTTGGATTCTCTTCCTTGTGTCTGGTGACAGGTCTTCGAGATCCTCTGCTCTAGCCGGTTTTCCATCAATTGTTGGAATGAGCACTATTCCTACCGGTGTACGCCTGAGGACAAAGCCGGCTTCCTTAGCCATTTTCGTCAGCTTCTCAGAGATCTCTTGCTGTTTCTCCTGTATAGATCTGATGACTTCTTCCCTTCTCTGCGAATACTCGTCACTCTCAAAAGACTGAATTAATGCTCCAGCAACGCTCTGGGCAAAGGCGTCCATGTTCTTTCTGAACTCTTTGCCTGTTCCCGCTGGAAGCATTATAGCGTTAGGTTTTAGGGGATCATCAAAGTTGTTCACGTAGCACCAATCTGCGGGAGTAGGTCGGGTCTTGGCTATCTCTTTCAAGAAACCTTCTATAGCTGTCTTTTTTCCAGTTCCTCTTGGCCCCGCGGCGTATATGTTGAACCCTTTCTCTCGGATTTCGAGACCGAATTGTAATGCCTTAACCGCTCTTTCTTGACCTATTATTTGACTTAGTGGTTCCAGTTCCTTCGACGACTGGCAAGTGATAAAACCTTCTGGAAGCTTTGTTCTCGCATCTTTAAAAGAAAGTTCTTCAACCATAAAAATCAACACCGTAGAACTTGTGGATTAAATATTATTTAAGTTTCATCATTGGTCTGAGGGATCTGATATTGCAGAGGTTTTCTCTTAGTTACAAGTAGAGGTTCTATGTGACAGCTTGAAACAGTATGTACGTCATCAGCAAGACTATTCCGCCGATTTGTGAGATGCCGCCTCTTGTCAGAAACCGCCAAAATATGACGAGCGTGATCAGCATGAATGGAAGGATTTCTGAAAAAACCGTCATGTTGACTTGGAACGGTGAGGTGATTAGGACTATTCCAAGAACTAGGGTTAGATTTGTGAGATTAGAACCGATTATGTCGCCAATAGCCAACTGAACACGTCCTCGTCTGACTGCTACGAAGTCCAGTGTAAGTTCTGGGAGAGATGTGCCCATAGCGATAACTTTGGCCCCAATCAAGATTGGCGGGGCACCAAGCAACACTGCAATGTTTGAACCAGAGTAGACGACAAAACGCGCGGCAACTACAACCGCAACAAAGCTGACAAGCAACTTTGCAATAACAGTCTTCGCTTCCCTTTTTCTTGGGGCTTCGACTACCTCATTCATCTTGACGGGGGGCATTCTCTTTCTAGTCATCAGATATATATTTACGAAAAAGGTTCCTAGAAGAATCGCGCCGACTATAGGACTTGAAACATTGAATAAATGGTAGTGAGAAATGACAAGCAGCAGCGGGATCAATGTCGTTAAGAATAGAATGTCTGTCAACTCTACTAAGAGTTCCGTGCAGCACGTTTTGAGATAGCCTAGGGTTCCTAAGATGCCCAAGACGGCCGCCACGTTGAAGATATTTGAACCCAAAATAGTACCTATACTGATCGCAGGGTCTCCTTGTAGAATAGAAAAGAGACCTACGAGTATCTCTGGCGTGGATGTCATCACTGCAAGAATCACGAAACCTGTAGAAGCTTCGCTCAAACCAGTGAGTCCAATAATCTTCTCTATTGATCCTATCGCAAAGTGGCTGGCTGAAGCCAGAACAATGAGCGAAATGGCAAGAATGGGCAGCTGGACAATCAAATCAACCATCGTGTCGCACTCACCGTAATTCTAAATATCCCTTCTCATAGATTTCCTTTTCCATCGATATTGTACTCCGAGAAGATAGAATCGCATGCAGGAGATCCTGATTTTCAGCCAACAAATATCCTTCCAGTTTTTGTTTTAGACTAGTATCAAAGTCAAAATCGTTCGTCGAATTCATCAGAATTGTCTTGGTAGGATTCTTGCAGTTTGACCGCGCACTATACGTCTGATATGGTAATCTGAGCCGTCAGTCTTGTATTAACGCGCGCTAAAGCTATGCTGTGCAGCTTTCAGTTCCAAAGTTCAGTATCTTCCCCGGTTGACTCTTTGCCAAGCCACGTTATACACAAAGCAGTATCTTTGGGTCAAATGGCTTGACAGTATCTTTTGACCATAACCTTTATATAAGAGCGAAAGGGCAATATTTATATAGAAGCATTAAGCAAGAACCTGCTCTTACGTGCTTCTGCTCAGTATTCATATTAGAAGATATGTGAATAGATGAATTCTAAGAACACAAGTGCAGAGGCCGTAAAAGGCGTACCCGTAATGGCGGCACGGCGAAAGGTTGAGGTGAATTATGATGACTCAGAAAATAGTAAAAGATGGTCAATGTTCGGAATGTGAAAGCTCAGACTTGATCAGGGACGAATATACAGGTGAACTTGTCTGTGGGAGCTGTGGACTTGTACTCAAAGATGAACTGATAAACCGTAGCGCCGAGTGGCGGGCTTTTACCATAGAAGAAGAGGAGGCCCGAAGCAGAACCGGCCCACCCACTGATTATGCTAGATTTGACAAGGGTCTATCTACCTGGATAAAGGTCGATCGTGACGCCTCTGGACGCCCCCTTTCAAGCAAGACTAAGAGGCAGATGTATCGCCTGAAACGTTGGCACATACGTTCTCGAATCCGCGAATCCAAAAGCCGAAATCTGATGCAGGCAATGGACGAACTGGAACGTATCTCTGAGAAACTGGATATACCATCGCCAACACAGCAAAGAGCAGCAATGATATATCGCAAGGCACTAGACAAGAATCTTGTCAGAGGAAGATCCATAGACGCTTTGATTGCCGCCTCTCTCTACACTGCTTGCAGGCTTGGCCAACTGCCAAGGAGTCTAGACGAAATCTCACAAGCCAGTACCCGAGATAAGAAAGAAGTAGCTATGTCATACAGACTGCTTCTCCGAAGGTTATCCATAAACATGCCCGTTCCCGACCCCACAGACTACATATCAAAGATAGTTGCTAAGATCGGACTCTCGGGAATGGTTCAAGGGGCCGCCGTCAGACTGTTAAGAAAAGCACAGCACAAGGGTCTTACGGCGGGAAAAGATCCTAAAGGAGTCGCAGCTGGCCTTGTATACATCGCAGCCATGCAACAGAATGAAGGTGTCTTACAGAAGCACTTGGCAGCAGCCGCAGACATAACCGAAGTAACCTTAAGAAAGCGATATAAAGAGCTGGAAAAGAACATACTGCCTGATCAGTCATCGATCTTCAAGACCAAACGGAACAGTCAATTCGGCATACCGCTCAGAGAAGATTAAGAGTATTAAAATGCCCGGTCTGCTTGAAGGAGCCTGATTCTTTTTTCAGCTGAAGACGCTTAAGTGCGCTTTGATCTGAAAGCAAATAAACTAACCATCAACATGTAGAATCATGTTGCTACGAAGCGAGATGGTGACGTCAAATTGACCTTCACGATTTCCAAAAAAGATGCTCTCATAATTATAGATCTGCAAAAGGATTTCTGCCCCGGCGGAGCCTTGCCTGTTCCTCAAGGCGATCAGGTGATACCTATTTTGAACAAGTATATCAAGGCATTTAGAAGAGCAGGGGCGCAGATTTATGCTACTAGAGACTGGCACCCTTCCGATCACCTGTCCTTTCAACGTCAGGGTGGGAAGTGGCCTCCCCACTGCGTACAAGAGAGCGAAGGAGCAAAATTCCATCTCGATCTTGAACTCCCAGAGAATGTGAAGATAATATCTAAGGCCACCGCTCCCCAGCAGGAAAGCTACTCCGGATTCGGCGAGACCGATCTTAAGTGTGAGCTGAAGAGGAATGGGATAAAAAGGGTCTTCGTTGGCGGGCTTGCGACAGATTACTGTGTGAAGAATACAGTGCTGGACGCCTTGGATCTAGGGTTCCAAACAGTATTGCTAAAGGATGCAATACGTGGAATAGACATGGAACCTGGTGATAGTGAAAGAGCTATTCAAGAGATGCTTGACAAAGGAGCAAAAACGACCACTTTAGCCTCCCTACAGTAACTCAACAAAGCGACATTGACATAGCGACATTGACATAGCGAACCACGGCTCTCCTACTGGTGCGGCAATCAATGTCAGAGGAATACAATGCTAAAAGGCTAATTCTCATCGCAAGCTTTCTTAGTTACTCTTTGATAAGTATTTCTGATGACTCTTACGCCGTAACGTATTCTGAACATAGAGAACATGTTCTGCGCCTAGTCTTCTAGACCTATTTCCCATACTGTCTAATCATTCGATTCCAGGAAAGCAAGATGGTAGGTGTCACAAAAATATCGAAGTATGTCGACCAAAGTCGGTAAACCTTTGATGACTATCGAGTGCGAAAAAGACTTATATGGTCTCAGCCACACTCAATTAGCGCCTAGCCGAAATCATTAAGGTGGAAAAAGCCTTGAGCTATGAGAAAGAATTTTCATTAACTAGACTGAACAAGCCTAAAGACTGGTCGAACTTGACTGATATGGCCAAGAAGCATGTTCCAATCATAGAAGCACCAGAAAGAGCGAAGGGCAAAGAGCCTTTCAAAGTCAAGATTAGAGTTGGCGGCATTGACGGCTTAGAACATCCCAACACTCTGGGTCACTGGATAAACTGGATTACACTATACGCTGGAGACCGCCTGATATCACGAATCGATTTCGCTCCTGTAGTAAGCGATGGATATGCCGTAACCATAAACATGGCGTTAGATGAGACCACAAACTTAAGAGCTATAGGGTTCTGCAACCTGCACGGGATATGGGAAGGAAAAGAAACGAAAGTAATAGTCGAGTAACAGTGTCCATGTATCAAGCTACTTTGGGATTCCCTCTGTACAGAAATATTGACTTGAAAGGTCACAGTCCATGTAAACCTGACAAGAAGGGCACAAACACCCCCCTTTTTCAATCTTCCTTCGGCTTCTGCCTCTAGAACAGAAAAGCCACTCTTTTGTTCCCGGATAACTAGGACAGCTGCCACAGAAATCTCTGCAAATCTCGACATTCTTCTTGTTGTCTTCTACTTCTGGCATTCTGGATCAATTCTGTGTGTATTTATACTCTAATAATTCTTCCGCAGTCATCACACTGATCACGTGTGTGGCAAAGTTTATTCAAGCCTGTTCTATATTGTTTGAACCGTATGACGAAGAAAAACCAAGGGAGAAGAAGCAAAAGTCTGCCACCTGGTCAGTCTACAGTAGAGCAGTTACTGAAGTGGGGAAGGAACCATCCTACGATCGGTGTTCCAGTTCCAAAGATTGATCTGGACAAATGGAACTTACTTATAGATGGGCAGGTTGATCAACAAGTCACTCTCAGCTGGAACGATCTATCAAGACTTCCCAATATCAGATCTACTAGCGATTTCCACTGCGTCGAAGGTTGGAGCGTTCTCGGTCTCAAGTGGGAAGGAATCCTCTTTGAGACAATAGCGAACTTGGCAAAACCAGAAAAAACAGCCAAGTATGTTACCTTTGAATGTGCCGATGGATATTCTACTTCTCTCCCATTGAAAGAGCTTCTGCGGGAAGGCGTTCTTTTGGCCTACAAGCTGAATGGCAAGTACTTGGAGGAAGGAACCGGAGCTCCTTTGAGGCTCGTCGTTCCAGACAAATATGCCTACAAGAGTGCTATGTGGATTACACGGATAAAGTTCAGCTCAAAGAAGGAAGTCGGGTATTGGGAAAGCCGAGGGTACAGTGACACAGCCGATGTGTGGACGAATGATCGGTTCTCAGAGTAGGCCATATCTCTTATCATGTCGCATGGGTAATGTGGACTTCGACTTTTGGCCTGCATCTGTCGAATCAACTCTTGAACTCTATTCTAATCCTAATAGAATAAAACATGTCGTAACGAGTCGCTCGTGCTACTACTGAATCGCATCAACCCTTACTACTTCAGGTATCCTCTCTTTGAGATACCGTTCCACACCCATTTTTAAAGTCATAGTTGACATCGGGCAGCCAGCACAAGCTCCCATCAATCTAACCTTGACTACTCCCTCATCTACTCCGAGAAATTCTATGTCTCCACCATCAGCTTGCAGTTTTGGCCTTAACTCTTGAAGGGTTTCTTGAACGCGATCCCTTACTGTCCTTTCCATATTGCCACCGACTTTTGACTATAAGTTTTGACCTAGTATGACATACGTCATGCTTATATATCTTTCCAAAGATCTTCAACAGAGGATGGCAGAAACGTTGAAGCAAACCCTTAGTCTTTCTAGCTATGGAAGGTCTTCTCGTCTGAGAGATTCAACCCGGGATTCTAGTGTTCGCTGAGGGCTTTCGGGTATCCTTCTTCCTCAAGTTGTATTGTTGTATGGTCAATGCCAAACTCGTCCTTCAGTAGCTCCATTAAGGTTGAGATCAGTTTCTTCCGATTCGTTCCTTTCTTTTCTACTATGTGGGCGCTCATACAGCACATCCTTGTTGGAGTGATACACCATACGTGAACGTCATGGATTCCGGCGACATCGTTCAGACTGAGTATTCTATGTTTTAACACACTTATGTCAATATGGTGGGGTGCTCCTTCTAGAAGGACGTTGGCGGAGTCTCGGACGAGTTTTGCGGACGTGTAGAAGATGAGCACTCCTATTGCCATGCTGATTAGGGGATCAGCTTGATACCATTCAGTGAAGTACATTGTAACTCCGGCGACAATTGCTCCCAGTGACCCCAAAGTGTCAGCGACCACATGTAAAAACGCACCTCTGAAATTGAGGCTTTCTTCCTTTGATCTGGAAAGAGCTAGTACGGACAGCCCGTTGGCTGCGAGACCGAGAACAGCAATGATCAACATGTTCAAACTCTCTACTGAAGAGGGTCTCTGAAGCCTTTGGAGGGCTTCGTAGAAAATAAATGCCACAATCGCCCATAGAAAGATCCCATTCAAGAACCCTGCCAATATCTCTGCCCGGTAGTACCCATAGGTCTTCCTCATATCGACGGGTCGTCGGGCAAACCAGGCTGCCACCACTGCGAAGAAGAGGGCAACGACATCATTTAACATATGCCACGCATCTGTCACCAGAGCAAGGCTTTTCGTAAGCACTCCTCCGATTAGTTCGACAACAAAAAAAGTTATGGTAATCCCTAAGGCCATCGCCAAATATTTAAAGCTGCCTGAAGAGTGCAAGTGGTCAGTCATCCGAATCAGCTTTACGATTTTCAATCCATCTTTAGTAATAAATCTATATTTCTAAAAACAGGTCTACAGATATGAATAGAGAGTGGAGAAGTGGATACAGTGTTGGCAAGACTTGCCAACACAATTGCAGCAACCTTCCTCGTCAGCTTGGTATCTCTGACTGGAATACTTGCCTTGTCTCTGAAAGAGGGTACGCTGCATAGGATCCTCTTCGTCTTGATTGCTTTATCTGCAGGATCTATCTTGGGTGCAGCATACTTAGATCTTCTTCCAAAGGCCATAGAGCTTTTCGAGGAATCCTATCTTCCATTCAGGTACATAACTGTGGGATTCATCGCCTTCTTTTTCTTGAAAAGATTCGTTTATTGGTATCATGGTCACCCTCATGAGGCCGACGTATGCATCAAAGCTCCAAGCAAAGACTCTGCTGGAATTCTTGCCTATCTGAAGTTGATCGGTGATGGAGTCCACCACTTCATTGACAGGATGATCATTGGAGCCAGCTTTCTTGTCGGATTCTCTTTTGGCAAAACTGCAGAAACGCTGAGCCCAATACTCATAGCCCTCTTAGCAGGGGGTTTCCTGTATCTTTCAACGTCAGAACTCACTCCTGAACTCCACAGAGCGAAATCCCAAGAGATCCTTAATACAGTTTACTATATTTCTTCTTGGAATACGGATCATATGGTCTCTGCGTTTCATCTTTCCCGAATGACATGGCAGACACCTTGGGTTAAGGCAAGCCTCAGATATGCGTGATGCATATATGGGTTCTCCTTCTACAGTCATCTGAGGAACAAGATGAGATGACTCTGAAAGAATATCGGAAGAAAAGGGATTTCGAGAAGACAGCCGAACCCAAAGGTGGAACGTGCAAGAATCATGAGAACGTCTATGTGATCCAGAAACATCAAGCCACCCAACTACATTATGATCTAAGACTGGAGGTGAATGGAGTACTGAAAAGCTGGGCCGTACCTAAAACTCCCCCAACAGAAAGTGGCGTGAAACGATTGGCAGTACAGACGGAGGATCATCCAATAGAATACGCAGATTTTGAAGGGACAGTTCCAGAAGGACAATATGGTGCTGGCACGGTAGAGATCTGGGACAAAGGGGAGTACATTCTGAAAGACAGGAAGGAAGATAAACTCATCTTTGAGATAAAAGGTCAGAAACTTACTGGCGATTATTGCCTCATCAGATTCAAAGGCAAGAAAAACTGGTTGTTCTTCAAGAAAAGGTGATCAACTGAGTTAGATGCTTCATTTTTCTTGGTTGAAGGATAGCTGTGGATAGATTGTCTCAAGCATGTGGTCCTAATTTGGTTGCGCGAAGAGCATTAAAAACGCTCCTCTCACACTGAGAACCTAGTCTTGTCCATGCTTTAATGATTCAATCTGGTGACACCGAAAAAACTGAGCGCGATATCATCCTTTCAGAGAGTGTTGAACTCTAATCTTCTTCTGCCCCATAATTGGATAGCTTTTGACAACCATGCTTCGGTCTGGAAACTGCTTGAGTTTGAGTATGAAGTTCTCTTGGCAGTCGAAAGTGACGCAGGTGGTGCAGCGAATACTTTGAATCCACTACAACTCATTCAGAATTCTCAGCTTCGCTGTTGCCTCACGACTTCTACAACAATTGTAAACATCAACGGTCCTCAGAGTCAAGTCTCTAAAAGATTCCATTCCGCTACTCTCTGCCGCAAAGACAAAAGTTCAAAAATGGGCGCCCTTACTTTTCAAGAGCCTTATAGTTGCCTTGCAGAACTTGGGCAGGTCAGGCGGAAACCTAGATGTTACGATGTTTCCGTCGATGACAACCGCAGCATCTCTGAATTTCGCTCCAGCATTCTTGAGGTCTGTTGCCACGGACTTCCAGCAAGTGGCTTTCTTGCCCCGAACTATGTCTGCTTCAATCAGCATCTGGGGTCCATGACATATAGCCGCTATCACCTTACCTTTCTTGTGGGCCTCTCCAACTATTTCAACCAAGCCCTTTTCCAGCCGCATCCTGTCCGGAGCCCTTCCGCCAGGTATTATCACCGCTGCATACTTGTCTATGTCCACATCCTTTGGTGAAAGATCTGATCTGAAAGGAACTCCATGCTTTCCAGTATACAGTTCTTTAGCTCTGGAGGCCAACACGTCGACCTTGTAACCTGCTTCTTGAAGACGATAGTATGGATAAACGAATTCTGTGTCTTCAACTCCATTGTCAACCATCATCAATATTTTCTGCATTTCAATGTCATCCAGATATTTCTACTCAGAAAATCATTATATTTAAGTTGTGGACCTTACTTCGAAGTTGGGGAGTCATTATGGATAATTCTTCTCAGATATATGAGCTTATTATTGCGGGCGCAGGTCCTGCTGGGATAACAGCCTCTGTCTACGCGGCTCGGAAGAAGATGGATTTCTTGGTGGTAACTCTCGATCTTGGGGGTCAAGTTGCCCTCTCTTCAATGATCGAGAACTATACAGGCTTTCAATACATCACAGGGGAAGATCTGACGGCGAAATTCCATGAACACTTGAAAAAATACGAGTTTGACTTCAAAATTGAGGAAGTTCAGAAGGTGGAAAGAGAAGGAAAAAACTTCAAGATAAGAACCGGCTCTGGCCCGTATTCAGGGAAGACGGTGGTCATAGCTACTGGTAGGAAGCCGAGGGAGCTGAATGTCCCCGGGGAAGCAATGCTCAAGAATAGAGGCGTTTCATATTGTGCCACATGTGATGCCCCTTTATTTGAAGGCTTAGATGTGGCTGTTGTAGGTGGTGGAAATTCAGGATTGGAGGCTGTAATCCAACTGGAAAAGATAGCCAACAGCATACACTTACTGTATAGAGGACCACGGTTGACGGCAGATGGGGCTCTACAGGAAAAGGTTCGGTTTTCAGACAAGGTGAAGATTTGGGCAAATACACAAGTCAAAGAGATTCGGGGCATTCAAGCTGTCAAGGAGATCGAAGTAGAGAAAGAAGGAGAGAAGATCGCATTACCAGTTCAAGGGGTGTTTATTGAGATCGGATCTGTCGCCAACTCAGATGTAGTCGACTTTGTGCAGAAAAACCAGCAAGGCGAAATCATCGTAAATTGTAGATGTGAAACTAATGTTCCAGGACTATTTGCGGCAGGAGACGTCACGAATGTTCCACAGAAACAGATAGTCGTGGCCGCTGGGGAAGGCTGCAAAGCAGTTCTCCAAGCCTTCAGTTATATATCTCAAAGATAGATACTAGGTCTCTAGTGGCGTGCTTTGCTTAACACATTCTTTATGACTGGCAAGCATGGCGTCAAGAGTACTCTTCATTTTTTCTTTAGGCATGAAACCCAAGGCTTGACCTACTGCTCTGCCTTCACAGAAGAACAACAATGTTGGAGTACTCATAATTCCGTGCTCGACAGCTATTCTTCTGTTATCCTTCGTTTCCAGCACATTCAACTTCGCGAATTTTATCTTGTCCCTAAACTCGATGGCAACTTCTTCGAAAACAGGATTTAGCTTAAGGCAAAAAAGACAATGTTCATGCCAGAAATCAACAACAGTCAACACATCAGACTCCAACACCTCTTTTTTCCAGTCACTGGCGCCAAGATCCAATACAGCTTTCATCACAAGTCACAAACGTAATTCTACCCAACAATAAGCATTAAAATTTTCGGATTCCTCTCTTCTGATCTGTGCTTAGAGGAATATGTGAACTTCACTTTATGCGTAACCTTTCATCTTAGTTGGATATTACCTTATGGTAAGGTTTATATATTATTACGGCAAAGTAATTACCTGCAGGTAATAAAAGACCGGTGAAGCTATATGAGCCTGAAACTGCAATTGGTCAGAAACGGAGATGTGATATTCGAGCTACCGCTCTCCCCTTTAGAATGGTCCAAGAAACATCTGGAAGACGAGTTCAGAGCCATCGAGGAAGACTTCGAAAGGTTCTCAAAAATCTTTGACGCCCTGTCTCATGAGACCCGCTTAAGAATGATGAAACGGCTGATGGAGGAAGACGATCTCACAATAAGCTTCTCAGACTTTATGCATGACCTAGACCTGAATCCCAAACTCGTATGGGAAAATGCGAGAAAACTAAGGGAAAGCGGACTTCTGGAAAAGGTCGGTAGAGGCAGATATCGTTGCTCAGAATTCGGAGAGAGCGGATTCATGTTGATCAGTTTCGCCTTCAGACGGCTCATAGATGCTTTAGAAGAAATGAACAAATTTGAGAGGTGAAGAAAAGGAATGAAGACATTTTTCAACTTCGACGAAATATTCGGAGATCTTTGGTTCCCGAAAGAGTTCACAGAAGATACAAAGCAGGTATTCGAAGAGATCCAGAAAATGATTAATAGTGGAAAACTCAAGGGCAAGTGGGACATCGAAAAAATCGATGAACCAGGAAGGAAAGGATACATTGCACGAGGACAATTCTGGTCTGATCGACCAATTGATCCTTTTGATCCACTAAGACCATGGAGAAGACCAACACCTCAGAGACGTTTTCCCATCGCAAGAGAGACGGAAAAGGAGATTCGTGAACCTTTAACAGATGTCTTCGAGAAAGATGAAGCCCTGAAGATATATGTTGAATTGCCAGGGGAAGAAAAGGAGAGCATTGAACTCAACGTGACTGAGGGAGAAGTCGAAGTTAAAGGAAGGAAATTCCACAAAACCATAGAAATCCCAACAGCAGACATCGACATCGAGAAAGTATCATCCGGATATAAGAATGGAGTCCTAGAAATAACGGTACCAAAGAAAAAGAAGGATGCGCGAAAAGTAGATATAGAGTAAGTCAAGTGACAGTTCGGTGAAGACTGAAAAAATCAACTACAACGACTATATCAACATAATTGGCACTGCTCACTTCACACGACGGAGCATCAAAGAAGCATACGAAGTAGTCAAGACTTTTCAGCCCATTGATCTAGCCCTTGAACTTGACCTGAAACGTTTCAAACGTCTGAACACTGCATGTTTGGCTTGCCCTAGACGCGGATCTTGCAGAGGACTCTGCGAATTCACTGTAGCAGCGGAAACACTAGGCAACGTAAACGCCAACATATGGTTGATAGACATGACAGAAGAAGAGATGAGGGACAGGATAAGGCGCAACACAACCCACTTTGAAAGACTTCATATGCCAATGTATCGCTCGCAGCTTGAGAACCCAACAACACTCTGGGAAAGAGGCTTCAAACTTGAAGCAATCAAGCGTTCAAAAGGCAGTATAGAGAGGCTTCGGAGGGTCCGTCCAAACGTGTGGCAGGTTCTGATAGATGAACGCGATACACTGATGGCCGCAAGGCTAAGATGGATCGTGCTGAAGAGATTGAGGGAACAGAAAAACAACAAAGTCCTTGCCCTGGTCGGAGCCGCCCACGCCGACGGAATAAGAAAACTGCTAAAGAATCCTTATGAGATTGAAGAAGAACTTAAAAGACTCGGCTTGCTCTTCACAAAACCAATCTTGATCAGAAGAGTTGCTGTCGGCGGAGACTAACCGATGCACCCGAAAAAGAAGCCATCTTAAATCCCTTTTTGCCTCAACTGCAGGAATGCAGTGCTCATGATAGATATCTATAAGGAAGCTTGGCTGTGCACATAGACATTCAATCTTAGAAATCAAAGA
Source organism: uncultured Candidatus Bathyarchaeia archaeon (assembly GCA_964347765.1). Taxonomy (GTDB): domain Archaea; phylum Thermoproteota; class Bathyarchaeia; order Bathyarchaeales; family Bathycorpusculaceae; genus CAYGAG01. The sequence continues at coordinate 54,749 of CAYGAG010000003.1, read as the reverse complement.
GTAGGATTTCGCCAACTATGCGTGCGATTACAAGACTATGCAAAGTCATAGAGGCTAACAGATAGAAACAGATTGTAAACAAGATCGTACCTAAAAGAGCATATTTGAAACCGCTTAGCGCGTGCGGGGAATAGGCTGAGAAGCCGGGGAGGGAATGGAAGCAGGATCTTCTTATATATAAGATTAGGAGCATGAGATACTGCTTTGTCAAATACAAGAATGCAAAGCGATCAATTCCTTCTTTCGTGAACTCCAGATTCCATTCTTAGAAGTAAGTATTCTGCATCTGTGGTTGGACAAATGACACTTAACGACACTATGGCCCAGTTCTTGCTGGAACATTACCTCTTTCATTGCGAAACCCTCTGCTCTCTGGGTGGACGTAGCTTCAATCAAAATTCAAAACAGTTTGTTTAATTAGTCTGAAGTGCTGATTTGTGTTTAAGGTGAATCTTATGGGCGTATTCAGGGTGGAAATAGACAAAAACGCCTGCCAAGGATTCGGCGCGTGCGTTGAACTATGTCCAAAGCTCTTCCAACTTTCGGAGTTTGATGGGAAATCCTCTTTCTCTGTACAAGGAGCTGAGAGAGTTAAGAAAGAAGATAGAATTATAGTGGAAACCTTGAAGCTGGGCGAACTGGGATGCGCGAGAGAAGGAGCTGAAGCCTGCCCCTTTAATGCCATACACATCGAAAACATGGAAACTGGGGAGAAACTTACCTGAGCCATGGTGGCTGGTGTGATTACAAACAAAATCTCTGTTATGATCGGTGGAGAAGCTGGAGCTGGAATAACTCGGTCAGGCTTCCTCTTTGCTAAGACCTGCTTAAGAGGAGGATTGCATGTCTTCGGCACCAACGACTACCAATCCCTCATAAGAGGGGGACACAACTTCTACGTTGCGAGGGCAGACATCGAAGAGATCTACTCTCATACCGACTCCATCGATCTGCTCTTGGCGCTGAATAAAGAGACCATTGTTATCCATAAAGACGAGCTTGTTCCGGGAGGAGGGATTGTATACGATGGGGAAGAGTTTTCTCTACGCAATGAGGAACTGGCGAGAGATGACTTGAAACTCTACTCAGTACCCCTGAAGGCTTCAGTCGAGGAACTGGGTGGGGAGACGATCATGAGAAATACCGTGGCTCTTGGAGTCGCCATGGCTCTTCTGAGCTATGATATGAAGATTCTGAGCGGAGTTATTAGGGACGCGTTTAAAGCAAAAGTAGCAGAGTTGAACATAAAGGCGGCGAAGATGGGACATGATCATGCCAGAGAATACTACATAGGAGACTTTGGATATCAATTGAAAAGGACAGGCTCAGCCGGAAAAGGAAGAATATTTGTCACAGGAAATGAGGCGGTGGGCCTAGGCGCCATCCGGGCAGGCTGCAGGTTCTATGCTGCCTATCCTATGACTCCGGTCACTCCTCTGCTTCATTTCATGGCTCCGCTCAATAGAGAGTATAGCATGATCGCTTTGCAGGCAGAAAGCGAGATAGCCGCCATTAACATGGTTACAGGTGCATCTCTCGCCGGAGTGAGGGTCATGACAGCTACCTCTGGAGGGGGGTTCTGCCTCATGAGCGAAGGCTTGGGAATGACAGGCATGACCGAGACTCCTGTGGTGATAATGCTGGCCCAGAGACCTGGACCCAGCACCGGTCTGCCAACCTACTCAGGGCAGGGAGACCTCAGATTCGCAATCCACGCCTCCCAAGGAGAATTCCCACGTGTAGTAATAGCCCCTGGAGATGTGGAGGAATGCTTCTGCAAAACCATAGAAGCCTTCAATCTTGCGGAGAAGTTCCAAATACCCGCCATCCTCATCACAGACAAGTACCTTGCAGAGAGCCATGGGACTGCAGAATCCTTTAACCAGAGCAGAATCGAGATAGACCGCGGGCTTCTTCTAGCCGAGGACGAGTACTTGGCTGAAGAAGAATACAAGAGGCACATGTTCACAGAAGACGGAGTCTCACCCAGAGCCATGCCAGGAATGAAAGGAGCTATTGTAAGAACCAACACTAACGAACACAACGAAAGGGGCTACACGACCGAGGATCCAGAATTGACCGCCAAAATGAATGACAAAAGGTTCAAGAAACAGGATGCTCTTATCAAGGAATTAGAGAACTACGCAACAACCAAGCTTTTCAGTCTTAAGGAAGCAGATGTTACCATTCTAGGCTGGGGATCCACAAAAGGGGCAATAAGAGAAGCCCTAAAACTCCTTGACAAAGAAGGCTTGAAAGCCAATTATCTCCAAATCTTATATCTGAGCCCTTTTCCCGTTGCTAAAGTCGAGAGGGTCCTGAAATCAGCTGAGAAGACGGTTGCAGTAGAGAATAACAGGACCTCTCAGCTGACCAGTCTTCTAAGGGAACATCTTCTCTTGACAGTCGATCACACGATTCTGAAGTACGATGGGAGGCCCTTCAACCCAGGAGAGCTTTCACAGAGGATAAAGGGTGTACTCTAAATGGTAACTCTCGAAGATCTGAAGACGCCGAAAAAGAACACTTGGTGTCCGGGATGTGGAAACTTCGGAATATTGATGGCTTTCAAGAGGGCGCTGATAAAATTGGACCTCGAGAGAGATCAGGTTGTGCTTGTGTCAGGTATAGGATGCCATGGAAAGATAGTTAACTACGTGAATGTCAACGGTTTTCATGGCATCCACGGCAGAGTATTACCCCTTGCAACAGGCATTAAACTAGCGAATCCCGATCTAACCTTAGTGGGTTTTGCAGGAGATGCTGACCAATACGATGAAGGGTGGGGTCACTTCGCCCACGCCATCAGAAGGAACATCGACTTAACCTTAGTCGTGCACAATAACATGGTTCTCGGCTTGACGACAGGGCAAGCAACCGCCACCAGCCAAAAAGGGTTCAAAACACAAAGTCAACTCCCTTCGGTTCGATACCGCCAGCGTTAAACCCTATCGCCCAGGCGCTGGTTAGCGATGGCACGTTCGTGGCTAGGGGTTACGCCAGAGACATGATGCACTTGACCAATTTGATGGTGAAGGCCATCAGGCACAGAGGCTTCGCCTTTCTTGATGTCTTTCAGCCCTGCGTGACTTTCAATTACCTGAATACTTTCGACTGGTTTAAGGAGAGGGTCTACAAGCTGGAAGAAGACGGACACGACTCCACTGACAGGCAGAAAGCCCTCAAGACTAGCTTCGAATGGGGAGACCGGATACCAATCAGAATCTTCTATGAAGAAGACAGGTCTACATACCGCGACAGTCTCCCACACATCAAAGATAAGTCTATTATAAAGCCGCCAATCGAAAACGTAGACATCACGCCAATCCTCAAAAGTATGATGTAGCTGAACCACTTTTCGAAGACAGAAGGCGCGCTGATACACGTTCCAGCTACGCATATCCTTTTTGAGACCAGGAGAAATCGAAACACTTGTTCTCCATGATGATAATGGCAAATTGTGCAGAAACAGTTTGCACAATTTATATTAAGTACTGATGGTTGGTTGCCTGTTAGGATGCCCGGTCTTATGGTACATAAGAAGCAACTCGTTGACATGTTGGTTGAAGCTTTGTCTTTTGAGGAGATTACGGTCACAGCTCGGCTGGAGAGCTTTCTGAAAAACGTAAGAGACTGCGAAATCGACAAGATGGCTAAACCTGTGATAGAGAGCAATATCGAGCTGATGTTATCAGATTCGATACATCATTCACAGATATTGACTGGCTTGCTGAGAAAAGCGGTGAAAGAATGAAAACAAGTCCTGAAAAACTGATGCCGCTTATAGAAGAGATCATCAACATGGAAAGGAAGGCTAAGGAACTCTACGAAGACTACCTGAAGAGAATCGAGAACAAGTCAGTTGTGAAGAATCTGACGCGCATCTTGACCGATGAGAAGAAACATATAGAATTAGCTACGCAAGTTCGAGGTCTGCTAAAACATGGCCCGGCCTACTCCAGGATTGAGGAAGCCCTGAGAATTTTCTGTAAGACCACTTCTCTCCTCATCGACTGTGGCATCAAGAATTACCTCAAGATGAATCTAATAGTTTTGAAGGATCTAGTGAATGAAAGAGGCCTAAACTGTCTATACGTGGCAGTCAACAAACCTTCCTCGTCTCTCACTGAAACTTTCTTGAGAGAAGACATCGAAATAAATAGATTTACATTCATCGACTGTACCGCAATGAATGTTAGCGGTGACATACACTTATCCGCCAAACCCGACAACCTTACCGACCTGAACATGAAAATAGGAAGACTCGTCGAGAAGACTCCTGGGGAGAAGTTCGTTTTCCTGGACGCCGTGTCCACCTTGTACATCTTCAACTCCGCCAACGATGTGGAAAGGTTCGTCCACTATCTGGTCTCCAGCTCAAAACTGAAGAAGACGGGCCTGATCTTGGTAGCAGTGAGAGAAGAGATCGAGAAAAGATCCATGGCTATGCTGACAACATTCTGCGACGATAAAATAGACATATAAAGCCTGACGTCCCAGCCTTTTACGTCAAATCTGAGCAGTCTGACTACTTCCGTTACCAAACGTATCTTCAATCCAGTCCTTGATTTCATTCCGCACTTGCCTGAACTTCTCGATGACTTCTTCCTTGGTGCCTGCGAACTCTGCAGGGTCTTCGAATCCTTTATGAAGAATCTCCTTTCCTGGAAAGAATGGACACGCCTCTTTCGCATGGTCACACACTGTGGCTACATATTCGAATTCCTCTCCATGGAACTCCTCAATGCTCTTTGAGCGCTGATTCGAAATGTCTATACCGATCTCTGTCATCACACGCACAGCGTACAGATTCACGCCTCGAGGTTCTATTCCTGCACTACGCGCCTCATACTTGTCCCCATGAAGAGAGTTTATGAATGCTTCTGCAATTTGGGAACGGGCAGAATTGTGAGTACAGATGAATAAGACTTTTTTTTTCATAGAGTCAGACTTCTTCCTAGGGTCTTTAAGCAACTTGGCTTTTAAGGAAATTTACTCTACTCAACGTTTAGATCTTCAAGGCTGCCACTGTTAACAGAGGCTTATAGCATCCAATTCGGCTATAATCGTTTGCCACAATACTTCAATGTCTGATGTTTCGAGTCCTTCTTTGATTGAGCGGGTGTTTTGGACAATATTTTCCTGAGATCACGTCTCACCTTTTGTGTTTGCAACTACTATTACGTTTTTTCTATTGCACAGGCAGTATTGACTTGTACAGACTGATACTGTCTTATCCTCCCGGGGCTCCGTGGAATGGGACATTTTTCCAGATAATATCCCACCAGTCTTCTTCTGTAATCGTTTCTCCTCGAACAAGGATTGTCAGCACTTTCTTCAGAAGCTTATGGTGTCTTTTTTCATCAGCGAGTATGGCGCTTAGTAGAAGCCTGACCTTCTTGTTTTCGATTGTTGGCAGTTTTTCGCCAATTTTCTTGATAAGCTTTGCTTCCAGCTGTATATGTTCTTCCACAAGTTCTCTCTGTTTATCAAGCTGTAATTGATTGAGGGCGGGGGGCACGGTGGTTAGCAGATCTACGGCTGAAGAATACATTTGCGCGTGTTTTTTTGAATCTAACGATATGCCTTTAAGAACACCTTTAACAGCGGGATTCATCATCCATTCCAAGGATCTGTTCAATGAACTTACAATCTGATTCTCAATTGCAGTCTGTTCCTTGAGAAAAACTGTCAACTCATCTTTTGAACTCACAACAGTTATCTCCCTTTTCATTTGACATCCTGAGCATGACCCATAAGCTTTTCGGCGATTTTCCTGCCAAGCTGTCTACACTCTTCCAGACCCGCCAAGTCAGGAGTGTACTTGATAAGTAGGGGAGGCTCGAATATGATCATGCCGAATTTCTCCTTCATAATCTCTAAAAGCAGTTTTGGAGCTTCACCGCTCCAACCATAGGATCCGAAGGCTGCCCCAGTTTTGCCCTCTAGACTGACATCTTTCACAGAAACCTCTTCAAAAAGCTTCTTCATACCGTTTGTCATGTCATGATGATATGTAGGATCTCCAGCAACTATAGCGTCATAGTCAGTCAATTCCTCGGGTGTTAAGTGATACTTCAATTCTACTTTGGTTCCCTGAACGCCTTTAGCTCCTTCTGCCACGGCTTCAGCCATCTTCTGAGTGTTTCCTGTCTGACTATAATATAGAACCAGAAGTCTTGACATAGAGTGTCACCACGAACCGTCCTAATCCTAACCGCCTCTGCAATTATAAAAATGCAAATCAAAAAGCCGAAAACTTGCAACTAGATACTGCCTAGTCGCGTGCTTATGGAATCATGATTTGGGACTAGATTATATATTTGTGTGGAAAAAAAGGAGCTATGTTGGCTTCGTCATTTGAATGTCTTTTGCTAGTACGTATGGTGCTAGGGATGGAGGATCGGCTTCAAGCCACCAGTGAACATGCTGTCTTTCTCTAGATATTCCATTGATCTGTTTTAGCAATCTGAGAGCGTTGTCGCTCAGCCGAAGGTCTTTCCAAGATTCTTTGATTTCTCCGTTTTCGATAAAGAATATTCCATCCCTTGGGAGGGTGGAGAAGTCTCCTGTAGCATAATTCTGGAATCTTGTGTACCATGTGTTTGTTAGGTACAGTCCTCTTCTTACTTGGCTGAAAAGTTCAGCTTTGCTCATGTGTCCAGGGTCCATCTCTATGCTCCACGGTGTAGGTTGTATCAGTCCTGCGTTCCCAGTTGTGTCAGTTTTGAAGATCTTTGCTGTGGATGTGTTGTGTAAATATGTTTTGAGAACGCCTTGGTCGATGAACACATTCTCTTGAGTTGGGAATCCTTCATCGTCGTATATTCGGTTGTTGACTGAGTATTCCACAGGTTTGTCGCGAATCGTGACAATGTCAGATGCGACTTTCTGATCAATCTTGTCCACAAACACAGAAAGCTTGATCATAACGCTGTAGGCAGATGCCATATTTGCCCAAGTGCTTAACATGGAGCCGAAGAATAATGGGTCAAAGATGATGTCATATTTATCCTCCTTCCCCGGTTTCGGATTCCTTGCTAATCTGGCGATTTTGCCTGCCTTCTCTCCTGCTCTAGAAGCACTGAAGTCTTTCAATCTGGAACGGCACTCTACGCCGTGACCTGATGCATCAATTTCGGAGAAGGCTCGAATTGATAATTCAATTGCTGATCTTGTATCGTATCCTCTGGGTCCTTCGGAAGAGACGAGATATATATCCTCATACTTTGTAAGGAGTATTCCACCAGCATTGATTCCTTCACCTGCTTCTGTCTTTGCAGCTTCTATTGCCTCTAGGACATATTCTGAGGGATCTTCAAGATCTTGTAGTTTCTTGTCTGAGGCGGACTGTGGATATTTAAACGTGCCCTCAGCTATTCCGCCGTATTTCGGGTTTTCTCTTGAGACTTTAGCAAGTCTGAATAGGTTCTCCATTGTCTCATCTACATTCTGAAGGTTCTGTATCTGTGTTGCAACTAGTCGTTTGTTCCATGCAAGAGCTACATCCGTCACGTAAGTATCCCATGCCACTGTGATGTCAATCTGGTTGTTGCTGAATCTTGTTTGTCTGTATTTTCCGAAAGTTGTTTTGGCAACGACTTCATCTGCTCCAAGGCTTTTGCCTTTCTTCACTATGTACTCAGTCTCTGCAGTCACTTCACTCATTTTACATACACGCTCCTTAAACGGATGATCGGACCACCAGTGAAGACTGGAATGCCTTGCATTGGATCGCCTTTGCCACAGGTTGCGGCGTCAAATTCAATTTTCTTTGATATAGCATCAACTGCGCTCCACCAACCCTCTGTGGTTGTTTCGATCACGGGTCTTGCAACAGGATGCCTTAACTCCCCATTTTCGATCAGATACGCTTCTCTCCCTACGTAACGTTGGTTGAATCGTCTGTCGTCGATATTCCATTCTGTGAATGACTTCATATAGATTCCATGTTTCACGTCCTCAATAATTCCTTCTTCTGTCCAGTCCTGTGGCAGCAGGTAGGTGTTCGCCATTCTGACAATGGCCTCTCTATCGTAGTTGTTTGATCTTGAAGAGCCGTTACTTCTCGTGCTGAGTTTGGCTGCTGTTTCCCTGTTGTGAAGGAACTCATTTATTCTGCCATCCTTGTAAAGGTATCTTCGTGTTGCTCTGATTCCTTCATCGTCATATTCATAGTAGCCATAGCTGTTTTCGATAGTTGGGTCATCAACAATTGAAACCAAATCACTGCCTATGCGCGTTCCTATCCAGTAGGGGCCCCCGGGATATATGAAGGAGCGTCCCGCTTGGCTCATTTCGCGTCCAAGTATTCGATCTGCCTCCATAGGATGTCCACAAGACTCGTGTGAAGCGATGCCTGTGATTTCTGTTCCGCAAACAAGATCTATCTTCTGGGGTTTGATAGTCTTCCCTTCTTTGATCAGTCTCTGCAGCATGTATGCCTCATTCAGCAACGCGTCAGCTACGTTCCATTCATCGAAGGCCTCCCAGCCTCCACTGCGTCCAAACTGTTTGTAAGCCTGTTCCGGCCTGCCATCTTCTATTACAGTTATGAAGGCAAAGGCAGCTATTTTAGGAGTGAACGATAGGATAGCTGACCCTTCAGAGTTTACAAAGTATTTTTCGATGAGATTTATTGGGCACGATATTATTCTTCCCGGAACCTTCACTTTTTGAGAGGCAAGCCTTTTGTCGATTTCCATTAACTCCTCTATCTTCTGTTCTGGCGGGACGTCTTCTATTTTCTTTTTCTGCTTCACGCCCCACCTTGCTTTGACTCCTTTTTCATCCGCGAAAGTGATTCTGTCTTTACGTCTGGCTACAGTAGCAAACTTGTATGCTTTGTCCACTACAATCCTCGCTTCATTCTCTGTCCACTTATTGGTTGACGCAAAGCCAATGCCGCCATCGGCAAGTATTCTCACGGAGAACCCACTATCACTTGCTGAGATGAAAGCATCAAGTGTACCGTTTTTTATCACCAGTTGCTCGAATCTCGTAGTGTGTGCTCTGACTTCAGCATATTCGATTCTCTTGCTTCTTGCGTAATCCAGTGCGTATTCCACCAAGTCTTCATCCATTTTCTTCACCTTTTGTCTACCTACTCGCGTAAAGCAGTAAAAGCTTTTTCATAGGATATGTATGAAATTACGATCTCCCCAGGTTTTTTCCATTATCTCGCGTGTGCGCTAAAGGCGAGGCAAATATTCTTCCAGAAGTCGAAGAGATAAAGAAGAAAGTGAGTATGAATTATCTGGATGATTAGGCTGCTCTTTCTTGCTTAGGCGTCTGGCCTAAAGGTCCGTGCTGCCAGGTCTTTATCGATCATGAAAAGTTCATTGCTCCCCTTTCCTACGAGCTTCAGTCTACCGATAATTTCGTTATCATTGGCTTCTTCCTCGACCTGTTCTGTGACGAACCATTTCATGGTCTACCCAGTTATTCATGTATTTTGTGACCGACATTTCGTGCTCCAGAGTTTTCTCAGATACTTCTGAGGTTAAGTGAAATTCGACTGACGGCTGCCAGAAAGCCATTAGACCGATCGCGCGAGCGGAAAATCGATGGCATCAAGAAAATTTGTCCAACGACTATCCTAGAGGAACTGAAGACATGAAATTTTGATTGCGCACGGCTTATCTGTTTGATTCGGCTGTTTGATTTGGCACTGTGATTCTATTCGTATCGAGTCAGATATAATGGTTCGCTTGCTGTCCTTTTTCTTGCGATTTTCCATGAAGCGTTTCTTGTCAGACGGTTCTTCTTTCTTTGGGCTTTTTCTTCGGGTCCAGCCGGATTAGCTGAAGTAGACTGAGAAAGCTTGTTGTCGTTAGTAGTTCCTTCGTCTATCTTCAATATCGGGACCACAGATTCCAATAGTCAGGCCATCAGATATTTGGTTTAGGAAGAGATAATCAGTATTTTGGAATCTTATTTAGGATTCTTTCTCTTTCTTCCAGCATGTAGGAACCAACGTTTTTTTGGGACAAAGGCTTTGATAAGTGTTCTCTTAGGCTCTAAAGATCTTGGCTCTGGAATAGTGATCGACTGTACCCTTATGGTTTTTCTTTCCAGTGTATAGATATCTACTTTTCATCAGCTTATTAGGTGGCAAGCTAGTGCTCGCCTCAGGGCTTAATCCATGGTGTCATGCGTATCTTTCAGTTTATCAACGGACAGAGGACCTTTATATCTACCGAAACCCATCCTTTATGGATCGAATCTTAAGGCAGCTTGAACTTTGATGAACTTCTTATCTCAAGAACGCATATGTTTCTTGTGTCGCCTAGAGATTCCTGATCTATGAGCGAAAACTTTTATTGAGCGCCAAACCTAGTTTGGCAAGCGTCGAGAAGTTGATGAGTTATGCCTTTAAAGAAAGGGGATTTTGTGCTCATAGATTATATAGGAAAAGTGAAAGAGACTGGTGAAGCTTTCGACACTACCATTGAGAAAGTCGCTAAAGATGAACGACTGTATAAAGAGGGTGAGATCTACGAGCCAAAGCTTGTTGTACTTGGCGAAGGATGGGTTCTCAAGACTCTAGACGAAAGCTTGGAGACTATGATAGTAGGCAAGGAAACATCGGTGGAAATATCGTCGGAGAAAGCATTCGGAGATAGGGATCCTGAAAAGGTCAAACGTGTTCCCCTGAGGCAGCTGACGAACAAGGGGATATCGCCTGGTCTGGGCAAGCGAGTCGAATACAATGGCAAGATGGCTACAATACGAACTATGGGTGCAGGGCGAGTCCTGTTGGATTTCAATCCTCCTTTGGCTGGAAAAACTCTCGTCTATAGGGTAACAGTCCAGAAGAGGCTAAGGACAAATAAGCAGAGAATGCAGGCTTTAATCCATCGTAGAATCCCTGCTGTAGAGCAGTCTAAATTCAAGTTCACAATCAAGACAAGAATAGTCAGTGTCGAAATGCCTGAAGAAGCTTTCTACCTCGAAGGAATACAACTGGCGAAAAGAGGAACAGTCATGGATATAAAGCGATTTTTCCCAAAAATCACGTTCGTGAAATTCATAGAGACATTTAAAACAGAATCTGAGCCAAGGAGCTAGTATACAATAAAAGCCGGTCTTGATGATGAGAATGATCCTGTTCGGTCCGCCCGGGGCTGGGAAAGGCACTTACGCTTCCCGCCTATCCACAGTACTAGGAATCCCCCATATATCAACTGGTGATATTGTTCGAGAAGAGATTAAAGCCCACACCCAGTTAGGAGAAAAAATAAGGGCGTACAGCGAAAAAGGCGAATTGGTCCCAGATGATATCATCTTAGAACTTCTTAAAAGAAGACTCAACAAACCAGACTGTGAAGAAGGTTTCATTCTCGATGGCTTCCCGAGAACGATTAGTCAGGCGGAGGCCTTAGATCAGATCTTCAATCTTAATCTTGTGATAAACCTAAATGTTTCTGACAAGATTGTAATGCAGCGTCTGTCAAATAGACTCATTTGCGACACCTGTGGGGCCATCTACAACAAGCTAACACTGAAGCCAAGGGAAGAAAGCGTATGCGACAAGTGCGGCGGCCGACTTTCCCAAAGAAAGGATGATGCTCCTGACGTCATACAAGAACGTTTAGATATCTACCGCCGGAGAACCAAGCCTCTGATCATTCACTACACAAATAAAGGCGTTTTGAGGAACGTCTTCTGCGAAGATCTTATGATTCCACCAGAGTCAGTAGTTGACGAGATAAGATCGATAGTGGATCATGTCAGAAACGCGACTTGTTTATAGCTTTCTGCCTACGTGTTCAATCAGGATCTGCGTTAGATAACCTTCGTTGCACTCGCCAAGTCTTTGCAGTCTTTTCTGCTTAAACATAGCTTGTTCAGAATCGTGTATCTCTCCGGCCTTATAGTTGAAGATGTTTGGAGAGCTTCTATCACATCGTCTCGCTCTACGCCTAGTTCGCTAGCTTTAGTTGGAGCTCCAAGCAATAATAGAGTCTTCCGTATACGCTTCCAATCCGTCTTGTGTAAATAGGCCATCATTATTGCTCCGACGCCGCATCGTTCCCCATGCATGGCATGGTTCGGTTTAATAATGTCCAAAGCGTGACTGAAGAGATGCTCTGAACCACTGCATGGGCGACTGCTTCCGGCAATGCTCATAGAAACTCCACAGCTTATTAAAGCCTCTATAAGCACCCGTAAACCATCCTCCTCTCGTGTTTTAATTGCTTGTGCGTTTTGCATTACAAGCTTTGCGCTCATCAACGCCAAACTAGCAGCGTACTCGCCATGGTACTCCTTTCTATCTTCATGGGCTAGTCTCCAGTCCTTCACTGCTGTGAACTTTGCTATAACGTCTCCACAGCCGCTTATGGCATGCCGCCAAGGTGCTTTCACTATGGTCTTTGTGTCTGCTATGATGGCAATTGGTGCTTGAGCCATAACAGAATATGGCTTGTCAAGGCTCTTTATTGAGGACAGAGGACTTGAAATCCCATCATGCGAAGCCGTAGTAGGAACACTGATAAATGGAATCTTCTGATGCGCTGAGCTTAGCTTTGCAACATCTATCTTCGTTCCTCCTCCAACGGCGAATATAACCTGAGGCTTCAAAGATTTAATTCTATCTTCAACAGCTCTCATATCTTCAGACGTCGCAGATTCTACAAGAAACTTGTCAACCTCTATGCCCTTATACTCAAGAAACTCTTTCACAACTCTTCCAGCAATATTAAACGTCTTTGGACCCGCGACTATGAGCGCAGATTCTGCAAACCCGAGCCTCTCAGTAACGTCTGTGACTCTTTCGATTACGCCGTTTCCAACCACCACTTCCCTGGGAAGCTGCATACGATGATATTTCAAAGTCAAAACGATCACTATTAAGTATGCCTTTTCTATCTTACACGGCTCTACATCTTTAAGACTTTGGTTATATTCCTGGCTCAGGATTGGTCTTCTTTCTAGTTTGAGACCGTAATATTAATAAACTCGGGGTCACGACTACATGATGCTGCTTCCTAGTGAAGTAATTCCTTTCAGGCATCTGGATTTTGGAGAAGAATGAAATGGTCAATAGCGACAAAGTCAATCAGCTGATACTAAAGGGTACCACAACCATTGGTGTCGTTTGCAGAGACGGTGTAGTGTTGGCTTCAGATACACGGGTAACTATGGGCACTTACGTCGCGCATAAACATGGCAAGAAGATATACAGGATAGATGATCACCTTGCCATGACCATCTCCGGCAGTGTAGCTGATGCTCAAAGAACTGTTGACATGCTGAAGGTGAATGCGCAGCTTTATAGACTCAACATCGGAAGACCACTGCCCGTGAAATCTGCGGCAAGACTCATTGCCAACCTTCTATTTTCATCCCGATACGCACCTCTTATCGCACAGATTCTTGTAGGTGGTGTAGATGACACAGGTCCCCACGTATTTTCACTAGACCCCTTTGGCAGTCTGACGAAAGAGAAATGTGTTGCTACAGGTTCCGGATCACCAATAGCTTACGGCGTCTTGGAAGACAAGTACCAAGAGGAGAAGCTGGTTGAAGAGATCATGCCTGTAGTTGTCAAAGCTGTAGACTCTGCCATGAAGCGAGACTCTGCAAGTGGAGACAGCTTCAATGTTGCGGTCATAGATAATGAAGGATATCGACAACTATCTGATGACGAGAAAGGGCGGCTTCTGGAAGATTGAGGAAGTCTAGCAGTGTCAGTGAATTCTGAAGAAGAAAAAATAGAAATGAGTCAGTATATTCTGGAGCACGTTCCAAAACAGGCTGAAGTGTCCAGAATAGAATATGAAGGCCCAATGCTGGCTGTTTATGCCAAGAACCCAGGAATCTTGGTTGAACAGAGCAGTGTAGTAGCCGATATCGTGAACGTACTGAGAAAGAGGATAGTAATACGTTCTGACCCTTCAGTCAGACTGCCAGAAAAAGAAGCTGAGAGGATAACCAAGCGAACAATCCCGTCTGAAGCAGAGGTTACGGATATCTATTTCGATCCAAGCCTCGGCGAGATTGTAATCGAAGCCAAGAAGCCAGGCCTAGTCATTGGAAGAAACGGGGCTGTTCTTCAAGAGATAGTGAGGCAAACCAGATGGCGCCCCCGTGTTTTGAGGAGTCCGCCTCTGAAGTCAAAAATTGTGGCTCATATGCGTCACTATTTGCATTCGGAAAGCAAAGAAAGGGAACGGATTCTACGGGAGGTTGGAGAAAGAATTTTCAGGCCGCAAACCTATGATGTCGGGGACGTTCGCATAACCGCATTGGGGGGAGTGCAAGAAGTTGGAAGATCAGCTTTCCTTGTCCAAACCAGAGAAAGCAGTGTACTATTAGACTGTGGACTTAATCCAGGATCTTCTGCGGCATTTGAAATGTTCCCACGGTTGGACGATCCAACCTTCGAGGTTGATTCTCTCGATGCTGTAATCATAAGTCATGCCCATCTCGACCACTGTGGTCTAGTACCGTTTCTGTACAAGTATGGATATGATGGTCCCATTTACTGCTCAGCCCCAACGTCAAGTCTGATGACTCTGCTTCAGCTTGACTATTTGGATGTGGCAAGTAAACAGGGGGTCATTCCACCGTATGACCAGAAAGATGTCCGCGAATGCGTCCTGCACGTTATACCCCGGCGTTATGGTGTTGTCACAGATATAGCTCCCGACATTCGCCTAACGCTGCACAATGCTGGGCATATTCTGGGCTCTGCGATAACACACCTACATGTTGGCGAGGGATTGCACAATATTGTCTACACCGGCGACTTCAAGTACGGAAGGACGATGCTGCTGGAGGCTGCAGTGAGAGAATTCCCAAGGGTGGAGACAATCATAACTGAGAGCACTTATGGCGGCCCGATGGACATCATGCCTTCAAGGATAGAAGCTGAAGAAAGGTTGACTCATATCATAAATGAAACTTTGGATCGCAAAGGCAAGGTTTTGATTCCTTTGCCCGCCGTGGGAAGAGCCCAAGAAATAATGCTTGTTATTGATGGTTACATGCGGCGAGGCTTGATGAAAGAGGCGCCTGTGTTCATTGAAGGAATGATTTCTGAGGCCACCGCAATTCACACTGCCTATCCTGAATACTTGGGCAGAGAAGTCCGCAGAAGCATACTTCATGATGGGATAAATCCATTTCAGTCAGATTATTTCACGATTGTGGAACACCCTAGCGTGAGGAAGGACGTAATAGACGGTGAACCCTGCATCGTTATCGCAACCTCTGGGATGCTTGAGGGAGGACCAGTAATAGAGTATTTCAAGAGTCTTGCTGATGATGCGAATAACACTATAATCTTTGTGAGTTATCAGATCGAAGGCACTTTGGGAAGGAGAGTTCAGAAAGGCTTGTCTGAAGTAACGATTATGGACAGCTCTGGCAAGATCGGCGTAGTTGAAGTCGGGCTCCAGGTAGAATCGATTGACGGCTTCTCCGGGCATTCTGATAGGCGTCAAATAGTAAACTACATAACCCATCTCACGCCAAAGCCTGAAAGGGTAGTAATTTGTCATGGAGAAAAGGCAAAATGCCTGAACCTGGCCAAGTTCATCCAGAGAAGGCGAAGAATCAAGACGTTAGTGCCCGCAGCAATGGAAACTCTTAGGCTGCAGTAGGAACAGGCTTGCCGGTCACAGAAGTCTCTTCCCGCCAAATCTTGACATTCGGAGGGCAGAGAGCCACCCTTTCCTCACCTAGACGCGCGATATCTCCATTAATTGATTCAATGAACTCACGCATTTCGTTGACAGCCCGCTTCACATCTTCAATACTCTTGGCAGCAAGAGGAGTTATTCTAATAATCAGAATGTTTCCGGAACTGACCTCGCTTTTAACCGCATCCAAATCTGACAACTCGCGTAGAGGCATTGCTTTAAGATACGCCTTGCGACGGACGCCCCGCGTTTTCCCTACTTTCTCTTCTTTAGCTTTCTTGGACTTGCGGAACAGGTCGCCCAATCTTGGCAAGTTTCTCCTCTCTAACATAACAGTCACTTTCTAATAGTTTAAGCGTTTCCTCAAATTGCGCTCAGGATTCGAAATACAGATTAACTGTAAAAGTATTTTATGAATTTGGAATCTTGATTTGAGCTGAGTTTTGAGGAGAATCCAAAGCAGAATCGAAGACTCTTCTGAATCGCGAGGACGTTATACCCATCTCACTTCTGAAATCTTTTAGCCAGTTTCCATAACTCGTCACCCACGAAATGAATATTCTGGAACGCAATGCCTTTATCAAGTTTCCTTGCAGTGTCCACGTCATACATTGATTCACAGAGTGCGACAGCTTTTCCATGTTTTTCGTCTACCACTAGAACCAGATCGCCTTGATTGAATTCTCCCTCGAATCTGACGATTCCCGGTGCCATAATATTTGCGCCGTTGCATACGTGAGGGACGGCTCCCATGTCTACAACCACTTTAGGCATTGAGTCTAGAAGCTCTTCAAAGACTAGTGTAGGAAGGATTCGTCCATCTACTCTAGCAAACAATGGCTTTCCGCTTATAAGGTATATCTGAGCCGAATCTGTTTCAACCAGTTCCATCTCGCCTCTATTCCCCATGATCCCTTCAAGGTTGATTCCAAGCTTGCACGAAGCTTCACTTAGAATTGAGTTAATCTCTCTAGTTCTCAAGAAGTGTCTCCTATATCTTAGTGGCATATGTTTTCTCTCCTAGATAGGTTTAAATGATACAAATTTAAGTATAGAAAACACAAGATATAGTTTCAGGGGCTTCAAATGAGCGAGATGACAACTGAAATTCTTGAGCAGAACCTTGGAAAAATGGTGATAGTACGATTAAAAGGTGGGAAGAGCCTGCGTGGAAAGCTAAAAGGGTTTGACCAACATCTAAACCTAGTATTGGAGGAAACTGAGGACACGTCCAATATCGAAGACGTGAAGAAGCTTGGGCAAATAATAGTTCGGGGAGATAACGTCATTCTCATTTCGCCACCTCCTAGGTGACAGCTTTGGGGAAAGGAACACCATCCTTTGGCAAACGCTCACGAAAAACCGTCCACATACGTTGCAGAAGATGTGGAAGAAGAGCTTACCATGTTTCAAAGAGACGATGTGCCGCATGTGGATATGGAGCTACAGCTACACTGAAGAGGAATTCGTGGAACACTAGAAATTCCCACGGAGTCAGAAGCCGCTAGATTCTGTTTCGATGTGAAAACTGGTAATACAGCGCATGCAGGGTTCTTCATTTCTCCTCACTTCCTGCAACTACTCCGATGTGAAATCAGAATAGGTTTTGTGAAGCGTTATCCAAACTCAATACGTCTACTACGCACGCGAGTCTACTTCTCTCTCGGATACATGAGCATGAGTGTTTGGCTTTTAGACGTGAGGCTGAGCGACTTCGGGTCAGACTGAGGATTTCACGAAAATCCCCCAGTACCATTTTACATTTGCACAAGATACTGTTGCTGATCTGTGGGATTCTTGTCAGAATTCACATGTAGTTGTAGTAGCCCTTGTCAACTTTCACAAAGATTAATGGCCCCGTGCTTCGAGCGACCTCTTGAGCCTTTCTCAAAGTGTTGTTAACAACGATTAGGGTTCTTTCTTCCTCTTTATCGTATTTTCTCTTGTCTCGACCTAGTTCCATCTTAAGAAGATTCTCGGCTAGGATCGATGTGCCGCATATTTCTCCGTTTCGGATAAGTTTGGACACGATCACTTCCTGCATTTCCTTGCGGTTTGCCAATTTCCTCCACAGCGGCTTTGCTTTGTTAAGGTTGCTCTTGGCTTTCTTCCACCTTATGGAGCTCTCTTTCCCTATCAACAGTTTTACCCGTTCTTTCCATTTCTTGAACCACATATTGGTCCAAAGGTCGATGAACTCCTCCAACTCGTCCGGATTTCTGTCGTAAAATTCTTCAAGTCTATCAACAAGTTCGCACTCATTTGCTTCTTTGCCTATCAATTGCCAATGAACTTTCAGATAGTTCGTCAAGTCTTGGCATGCTATTTGGAGTATCTTGCGATCAGAACCAAAGATATCTAACAATGGGTTCTTGCTCTTCAGATTTTCCGACAGTAGAACTTCGATGAAATTCATACGCTACTCCTGCTTCGAAGCCTTCTCTACATAAAATCTAAGCTCAGAAGCTTTAATTAAGCTTTATTTATGGATGCTTCTATAACTTACTACTGGAATTATTCTAGTTTTTGATACATTGAACAGCTCAGAGGCAATCTTCTCCTAGACCAAGGTTATTTTAGCCCTTTGCTCTTCCGACCCGTACTATCACCACAGAGTGGAGCTGATCAGAAAATGTGTGATTGGCCATGAGACGGATCCTCAGGTTTTAGATAGGGATTTCATCTCAGAACCTCTGAATCCTGGTGAGATTTCTGTTGCTTTCTCAAAGGAATACGGCCGGAAGCCCTAGTTTCATTTAAAGGTCAAGATATTCGCGATTCGAAAAGAAGACGTTTCGGTCTGTATCTGGGTTACAAAGCTGGCTCCATCAGAAAGATATAATTGTTTTGCGAAGCCTTGCTTTTGCAAACAAAGCTCGAGACAACTCTAATGGTTAGATGTATAGATAGGTGGTTCAGAGACTGCTAGAAATTCACTCCGCTCCGTTCTCTATAGTTATACCATTTCCAGATCTCTTTGATAGCGTTTTTTGAATATCCTCTCTGCCAAAGTAAATTTCTAAGCTTAAATGACTTTTTCATTCAAGGATTTCTCCATGATACTCGATTTATTTTCGTAGAATTAAGATTTCTGTATCCGGAATTTCTTTTTGGGGCAGATGATGGTTTCCTAAGGATTCTCTCTCGCAGTCTTGATGCGGCAAGAAGACGGGCGCACTGAGTCAAAATACGGAATTCTTACATCTATCCTATCCGCTTTTATGCCCTCTGAGAGGAGAATCGTGGACGGAGAAAGGAGAGAACGAGAAGAATTTCCACGATTTCTCCCCCAGTGAAAGATCAGCTATAGAGGAATCTTCTATAAAAATCTTCTATGCCAATCACCTTCATGTGAAATGTGATCCACCTTCGGGAATTGAGGCTTCTACAGTTAATATTCTTTGACGTCAGAAACGGCAACGTTAGAATTCTGAGTTATGCTTTTTTGCTGAGCCTTCTATGAAAGGTCAGAGTATTGTATTCCTCTTGTCGATAGGTTTTTATTTGTGGTGTGCCGTCTATCGTAAATACTACAGTCTGTTGGAAGCTGAGATTAGGGTTATGGTTAGGAAAGCGCGAATACGCTTGACGAGTACGAACTACAGGAAGCTTGAAGAGGTCTGTGGCGAGCTAAAAGCCATAGCCCAGAAGACAGGAGTCAGGATGACAGGCCCTGTTCCATTGCCCACAAAGAGGCTTAGAGTTCCTGTTTTGAAATCTCCTTGCGGTGAAGGAACTGCTACATGGGATAGGTGGGAACTCCGTATCCATAAACGGCTAATTGACATAGATTCTGAAGAACGTGTAATGAGACGTATAATGCGTATTCGTGTTCCAGAAGAAGTGCATGTAACGATAGAGCTTCTCTAGAGAAGCCCTGTGGAGCATCAACTGTGTGAGGCACTGCTTCTATAGAAACGGAATACTGATTATTGTTAGAGCTAGGCTTGTTGCGAAGGCTAATGTCCATACAGCTTTGTTCCAGAGAAAGACTTTGAATCCGTCGAATATTCCAAATGGAATGAGGTTAAGAAGCGCGATCCAAGCGTTGAAGGAGCCGCTAAGGATGAAGATCTCGCTTAGAAAATATGTTGTTTCGTGAAAGGGGAAGGCGGCTGCAAAGAAAACCATAGATAAGATAATGTTGGTTGCGGGTCCGGCAATGGAGATTCTTCCCATGGTTTCTCTGTCACAGATCCCTCTGACCATGACCGCACCGGGGGAAATAACTTTGAAGAAGGGTGAAAAAACAGAGATTAAGGTCAACAGCGCACCAGTTATTACTAGCCTGAACTCAGCCCACAAACCTCTTCTCTGCGCTGCTATCTTGTGAGCAAACTCATGAATAAAAAAGGAAATAGCTAATATAACAGTCAGTAAAATCAACAATTCTGTTCCCAAAGGGCGATACAGAGCAGGAGATAGCCCAATGGCTACTACGAGTAACACGGCTACAGCTAGGTGCTTTATCTCTGTACCGCTGAACCCTGCTCCTCTCGGGAATCTAGGCAAATCGTACGCAACCCTGTAGTCAGGCGGTTCCTGTTTCTGGATGATTATTGATTTCCTTTCCTTCGTCGGCGCTATGGCCAATTCTTTTCGCGGACAATCGTGATTTTCTGGCAAACGGTGTTCAGTGCAGAAGTGGCTTCCGCAATAAGGGCATTTAAAGGGCAGGAAAACCTCTTTGCCGCATCTCTTGCATATCATGAGTTTCACCGCGCTTTTTTTTGTGTGACAAGAATGTCGCGTCGTTGTTATATGTTTCTCCAAAGGAGAAGTGCCTCTCCCTTTGAGTGTATGATGATAAATACTAAAGATGACAATACTAAGCTAGGGTGGGGCGCGGAGGATTCGTTCAGGCGGGACCGATGTTTGGAGGCATTCAGTTTTGTTCACGCAGCAGACTTGCATCTGGGTTACTCTCAGTATGGATTAGAGACTAGACGTAGAGACTTCGACCAAGCCTTTCAAGAACTGGTAGACAAAACGATCGACCTGGAACCTGACTTCATGATAATTGCCGGAGACATATTTCATCATGCCCGTCCGTCAAACATCACTCTAGAAGATGCCATCAGAACCTTCAGCCGCCTTCGTGAAGTCAAAATACCCGTGCTGACAGTAGACGGTTCACATGACTCGGCACCCAACATGCTAACAGGAACCGTTTTGAACCCTTTAGACAGTGCAGAACTCATCTATCATCTGCCAAGACATGAGGGCGCTTGCTGGCGAAAAAAGGGCTGTTGCTACATCTATGGCATCCCAAACTTCAGAACCAGAAGGAAGACAGAGGAATCACTCCCTGCTTTCATGGAGCAGAACAAGCCCAAACCAGATCCCAAACTGTTCAACATCTTCGTTTTTCACATGGCTCTAGATCTCCCTAAAGTCATTCCTCCCTATATGGAGGCGGAAGTTCCACCCGAACTCATTCCAGCAGGCTTCAACTACTATGCTGCAGGTCATATTCACAAGTTCCTCCAAGAGGAGTTCAAGTCTGGAATATTGGTCTACAGTGGGAGTACAGAAACCGTGGGCTACGAGGAAGCGAAGGTCGGTAAAGGTTTTTATCATGTCCAAGTGGATGAAAAAGGGCGTGCCTCTCCACAGCTGATAAAACTGGAATCTGCACGCAAGTTCGTTGTTTTGGAACAGGATTTCACTGGTGTTCCCCCTTCGGAGATTACCCTGTTGACAGTTGAGCTTGTTAAAGGGGCTGATGAAGCAGGTGCAATTGTAGTTCCAGTTTTGAGAGGAGTGTTACCTGTCGAAGCAAGCCGTGCTGAGGTGGATATGGCCCAGATTAGAAATGCTGCGAAACAGGCTTTGCTTGTGCGTCCAGTTGTCTCTTTACGTGAGAGTGAGGTTTCTGAGGAGATTGTTCGTTCGATCTTTGAAGCTGAATTCAAGGATTTGAAAACGAAGGCTTTCGAATATTTCTTGCAGATCTTCTTGGAACGGTACCCCGATGTTGAGGCTGAGAAGATATCCCGCCTAGCGGTCGACTTGATTGAGCCGCTCACGAAGAAAGAGGAGGAAAGAGTGAAACAAGCCTTGGAGGGGGTTATTGAATCAGACTCGAAGTGATACAATTAGAGAATATTCGGTCCCATGAAAAGACAACTGTGCCATTTACCAAAGGCTTCAACTGTCTAGTCGGTGGGCTGGGAAGCGGAAAATCCAGCGTCTTGTATGCCATAGACTTTGCTCTTTTTGGAGAACCTTTGGGTCGAAGCTACGAGTATTTGCTGCGGGAAGATGCCGAGAATGCAGTAGTCTCGCTTCAATTCGTTCAGAACGCGAAAACGTACAAGATCGTAAGGGGACTGAAGAGATATGGGAGCAGTATAAGGCAGGATTTCGATGCGTTGAGATTACTCGAACATGAGAATGTGATTGCAAGTGGGAAAGCTGAAGCCGTGACAGAACAGCTAAAGGCAATTACGGGTCTGGACAAAGATCTCTTTCGAGAAATAGTGTGGGTCAGGCAAGAACACCTTAAGGAGCTTCTGAATGCGACGCCCAGGGAAAGGCAGAAACGCCTAGACGAACTCTTCGGCTTATACGAGTATGAAAAATCGTGGAGTGCCCTCGCCAGTCATCAACGCGAATACGAAGGAGAAAAACGAGCCTATCAGAAAGATCCAGACGTTGTTGGAATAGAAAAGCTGGACACTGAGTACAGCAGTGCAACCGAGGAATTCTCAGAAATCGATATCGAACTCCAGAATCTTAGGAAAGGATTGGAAGAAGCCAAAAGGGATCTTGAAGAGGCTGATTCGAAACTCAAGAGTCTGGAGGAAGTCAAAACCCTGACCGAGGAACTTAAGCGGAAAGAGGCGCGGCTTCAAACCAGTATAGCCAATACCGAAGATTCCTCTGCATCTCTGGCAGGAAGAATCGAAGGAAAAAAACTCGCCATCGAGAACTTAAAACAAAGATTGAAGACTGCGAATGAGCGGATCGACTCCTGTAAGACCGATCTAAAAGAGACAGGAATCTCACCAGAAGAAGAGGTCGAAGCTATAAGGCAATATGTGTCAACGTTTGATGATCAGATCGCCAGCTTGAAGGGCGAACAAGAGGCTGCCCTCAAAAGCGTACGGACAAACCAGAGAAGACTGTCTTCTCTCTCCACCGAAAGCCGCTGTCCGCTATGCCTCCAGACCCTAGCGGGCGAATACAAGAAAAACCTCATGCACAAGATTCAAGAGGAGAACAGCGAAAGTCAAAGAGCAAAAGATCAACTGCTAATTGACATCGAGGAACTACAGCAGATAAGGGAGAGAGCAACCACCGCTTTTTCGAACCTTCAAATGCTTATCCGAGTAGTGGAAGAGTTACAGGGTCGCATAGGCGAAGAGACCCAGAAGCTTGCTGAACTCTCAAAAGAATTCGGAGAAAAACAAGCTCAAGAGCAGAAATTTCGTGCACAACTCAGTGACGTGAGAGAAGGGATAAAAGGTTTCGATGTTTCTCGGCTAGAGCATACAAGAGTTCAGAAAGAACAGGCTTTCAAAGAATACTACTCTCTAGAGTCTCAGTTGAGAACAAGGGAAAATCGCAAAAAAGACCTGCTCAAACGGTTAGACCAAGTCAAAGAAAGAATAGATCAAGCTCAGCATAAGGTTGAGCGTACGGAAAAGATAGCCCAAATCATCGATATCATAACTGGCATACGCGACGCTTACAGAAGTATTCAGCCGATACTGAGAAGCGAATTCGTGAAGATCTTACGGAACTTCGTGCAGCACGTTCTGGACAGCCTAATCGAACAAGCAAGTCCTCTGATGAACGTGACAATTGATGAAACATACACTCCCTATGTCAAGAGCGAAAGTGGAATCGAACGAGAAGTACCAAACCTGTCAGGCGGAGAGAGGACTCTGCTTGCCTTTGCGTACCGCCTCGGGCTGGGTCAACTGATTATGCAGTATAGGGCAGCTCACGGACTCAGCATGCTCTTGCTGGATGAGCCTACGGAAAGTCTTGGAAGGGAAGACGGCTCAATCTATCGATTGGCAGAGGCAATCTCGCGTTTCAAGGCTATAGAGCAAATAATAGCAGTCACCCACAGTGAAGCTTTTGCTGAAAGAGCTGATTATGTCATAAGGCTTGAAAAGGAGTTTGGATCTAGCAGAATCTTCCTTGAGAGGTCTGCAAAACCCGCCTAATCATATGCGTTTACAGCCAAGACCAGTGATAGCATCATTATCCAGATGCTTCTTCAATCACCTTGTTCTCTAGGACGCCGATCTTCTCGATTTCGATCCTTATGATGTCATTTGCTTTCAGAAACTTCGGTTTTGGTTTTTGAGCGAAGCCGACTCCTGCAGGAGTGCCTGTTGCAATTATATCACAGGGTTCTAAGGTCATTATTCGACTGATATGATGGATGATCTCGGATACGTTGAAAATCATGTGGGCTGTTGTGGAATCTTGACGCAATTCATCGTTAACCCATGTACGAATCAACAGGTTAGATGTATCCGTCATCTGGTTCCTAGTTGCTATGCAGGGTCCTATGGGAGCAAAAGTGTCAAGACTCTTCCCTCTAGTCCACTGTTTGTCTTTGAATTGCAGGTCTCGTGCTGAAACATCATTGAGAATCGTGTATCCGAAAACGCATGATTTCGCATCTGACAGTGAAATGTTCTTGGCTTTCTTTCCTACGACAATTGCCAGCTCAGCTTCATAATCAAGCTGCTTGACAAAGTCTGGTTTGACTATGTTCTGGTTTGGACCGACAATCGTAGTGCGCGGTTTCAAGAAGATTATTGGTTCTTCAGGTACAGTGGCGTGTTGCTCTTCAACGTGATCTTGGTAGTTCAGACCCAGACAGATTATCTTTGGGGGAGAGATTAGTGGGGCCAAGAGAAGGGGATTGAGAGCATGAATAGCAGAGTCCTCAGCATCTTTTCTCTTCACGAGTTCTCCGATTCTCTCCGCTGCTTCCAAAGCCTTTGATCCTGCAGATATGAACTCCTCCAACGAGGCCGGTATATCTTCGTCCCAAAGTTTAGCCAGACTTGGAAAACATACTACACTGTCTTCCATGAGAATCCCGTAGCCTCTTCTATTCTTGGCACGATAGCGAGCTAGTCTCAAAGCTGACCTTTATCCTAGTCCGGAACGATGCCGATTCTTGTTACGGCAATTCCCTCTTCTTCCAGCTTGTGAATGAAAGGGTTTATCCCCACTGAATCACTTGCGATATGTCCGGTTACTATCAAGTTTCCGTTGCCTTCAGCCTTGAGTCTCTGCAAGTCTGCTGGGCATATATGAATATAGACAACTGTTTCAACACCATGGGTGAAGTACGTCTTGGCGATTTCGTAGCCGCCGTTGGTTCCCGCGCCATGCGACATCACGACTTTCCCAGATTGATTTTCAGGCTTGCCAAGTCTAACCTTAATTTTAGTTTTGGCGTTTCTGAACTCGTTGAGTTCTTGTAAGGCAGAGACTACATCTTGTACTGTAGAATCTGCTCTAACGTTTTTCTGAATCTGTTCGTTCATTCTTCTTCTTCCAACTTCATCCAGAGGTGTGTGTATATTCATGTAGGGCATGTCCAGCCGCCTTGCAACATCAATTGCATGCAGATAGTTCCGTGTATGATTTTGCACTTCTAACTGTTCAAGTTTCTTGTCGACCGCGTCTTCAGCTTCATCTTTCGGCACTCCAGCCTTAACCATCTGTTGGACATGTCTCCTGAAAACTTGATGGAAGTCTATAACTGCGGAACCTCCTTGTGGATGATGGGCAATAACTGCGTCATAACCCAGTTGTCTGGCAAGTATAACCTCAGAAGCGCCGGCATCTATGCCTAGCAGGATTTGTCTGATATTATTCCCTTCAACATATATAGTGCTATCTTCAGGAGTCTTCTTCAATCCTGCAAGTCTCAAGGATATTTCCATGATGTCCCTAGTATTCACTTTTACACCTACCGGTTACGTATTGCAGTTTGGAATTCGATAGCTCGATTCTGGCTCTTAGATAGAAGGAAAACACTATGCTTTGTCTCGTTGGCCATGATTAACACCTGTCGGATCTTGTGTTACGTCGGTTAGCATAGATAACTATTATGACAAAGCAAAAAGCGAAGATTTGCCTTCTGATAGAT
Organism: uncultured Candidatus Bathyarchaeia archaeon; assembly: GCA_964347765.1. Lineage (GTDB taxonomy): Archaea > Thermoproteota > Bathyarchaeia > Bathyarchaeales > Bathycorpusculaceae > CAYGAG01. The sequence goes on along the minus strand of CAYGAG010000003.1, from coordinate 28,967 downwards.
ATACAAGAATCGCCTCTAGTCAAATAGCTATGCTGTCCATTAGGCATCATCAGATGACTAGAGAAAAGGCGTTTGAGAAAGAATGAAAACAAGAAGGCTGGCTTTGACGGAAGGCATATTGGCTGGCGCTCTTTTCGGAACTGCAGCTATCTTCATACGGTTTCTTGGGAAGCTAGACGCATTCTACATTGCTTTCTGGCGTCTAGTGATCGCCTGTCTGGTTGTTGCGGTGATGTTAGTCTTTCTCGGGAGTTCATTTCAATACAAGAGTGTGAAGAAGAATCTGAGACAACTCTTCATTCTGAGCTTCTTTTTGAGTCTCCATTTCATACTATTCGTTTCTGCAGTGAAGGATACCTCAATATTAAATGCGACAGTCCTTGTCAACACGACGCCCATATTCTCAGTGTTCATCTCATCCTTTGTTTTCAACGTTAAACCGTCACGCCTTGCACTCCTAGGTCTGACTATTTCCTTCGTTGGCGTACTGGTAATATTTCAGGGAGAAACCATGATTTCAGGTCTGAACAACACCCTAAACGTCTTTTCAACGAGTCTGAAGGGCAATCTGGAGGCGGTTCTAGCCGCCGTGGTTGAAGCTTTCTATCTGAACTACGGCGTAAAAACCAGGAAACGGATGAATATCCTGCCGATTATGTTTCCAATCTACATACTGACCGCAGCCATCATAGGAATTCTAGCGATACCCGTCACTGATCAAATAATGACCCTGCCGACAGAAATGACAATAATTCTTCCACTAATAGGGTTAGGCGTGCTGCCTACAGCCATGGCTCACACACTCTACTTCTCTTCTCTGTCAAACCTTAAATCCTTTGAAACCGCAACTATGGCTCTACTTGAGCCTGTTGGAGCTACCATTCTAGGCATCCTCCTATTTCAAGAGAATCCACCACAACTATTCCTCTTCGGAGCTGGCTTGGTTCTTCTCGGCATACTCTTCATTGCAAAGAAGGACGGCTGGAGAACTTCAATTCAGCAAAACAGTAAAAAGGATAAGTTGGGACCTATGCGTGAGACGGGCTGAGACGATGTCTTTCAACAAGAGGATAGTTTTGGCCTTAAAGAAAGCCTCATCCTTTTTGAAGGAATCGATGGCAGAAGAGGATGAAGATCTCATCGCTAACAGAGTCTGGTACGTTGCCGCAGAACTTGAATATGCATTATTCTTCTTCTTAATGACAATCGAAGATGAGTTGGACAAGTCGAAGTGGAAGAGCGATCCCAAACTTAGGAAAGCTAAAGTTGATACCATCCTGGCTGCAGTGGAGAAGCTGGTCAACAAAGCCGAGAGATGCATTGAAGGTGACAAATTACTGGACAGCTACAAATGGACACACGTTGCGAGAAACTGTCTACTTGACCTTCAGAAACATTTTGCCAAGAAGAAACGGGAAAGACTGAAGAAGAAAAAGTGAAATCATACCTCTTGGATTTTTCTCTCTTTTACGATTAATCCGCTTTCCCCTCCACTGATCACCCTGAAAAAGTCCTTCAGATCAGTTTGATGCAGAAATCTTCGCAGAACAACTCGCAGATATTTCTTTGAAACAGTTTTGCCTTCTCCGATAACAACTATTTCCTCTGTTCTTGTTTGAACTTCAGCTTCCGTCTTTTCTCCAAGAAACTCAGCAAGTTCGTTGATCAGATCGCTACCTTCGCCTTTTAGGTCGGCTATGTTAACTTCAATCTCAACCATATTCGGATGCCCACCTTTCATCACTCAGTAGAGGATTCATACATTTAAACTGCGCGTGCCCAGTCAAAGGTGGCTTTCATTTCGCTTGAGCCTTCTCGGCAAATCTCTGACTGAACAGGTTGTCAGTTCGCCCGTTGAGTCATATCATTGTCTTAACTCTTGACTCTCAGCTTCATCATCTGGTCAGGCAAAAGACAATGCTGCTTTAGGCTCTTGCGTTAGACGGTATATTGGTAGTCTTTTGGATTCTGGGAAAATATTGAACTTTACAGGAAAGTGAAGTTGTTTTGGGTCTTTTATCGGGCTTTCGCTAGTTCTAATTCTAGACTGTGTTGGGCATTTGCGCGTGGACTTGCGTTTCGATGGTAGATTGGAGAAGCCTGGAGGGTTACTGGACGGCCCTGTAGCGCATCAAGTTTTCGGTTTCGATAATCCAGATCCTTCCATCAATGAAGAGGGTGTATGTGGACCCAGCAAAATGTATGGATATGAATTCTGGTCACGGTTGGAGATGATTCACGGGCGAAGGTGATAGAAGTTAGGACCGTTGCGGGTGGTCTGTTTGAAGTGAGGATTTGCGGGATTGAAGGGCTTTTCATGCCAACGCAGGCTCAAATCTCGTTACTGTAAGAAGTATTTCGAACATGGGTTGACAGGCGCGCGTGTGATGGCCTTCTGATAGATTGAAGTTGCATGTTTTGGTGAGTCATCAAAAAAATTCTGACAATACATGTCTTTCGGGACAAAGCTAGTTAAGAAGTGAGGTAGACCGGGCAATGTCTTCCCTATGTACGGGGTCTGAATTTCCTCCAAAACCTAAACCCAAGAAAGAGACAAGGGTATGCGGTAGACGCTTCCAGCGACCGATTATTGAAATCGCAACTGCGCTTAACTAGTATATTTACAATCACAGATTGTGGTCGCTTCACGTGAGTTGCCTTTAATAATTCTAAGGCATCCACTTTTCTCTGGTGAGCAGTGTGTCAGATGATCTCGTAAGAATTGTTCGTTTGCCTTATGTGAAAATGGTGTCTCTCCATTCCATGGAGAACACTATGACCGCAGCCAGCGAAGTCTGGTGGTAGGGTTGACATGGGATGATGGATGTTCTAATAGCCATTGAGCGCAGAAGAAGCGTGAGAGCATTTACGAATCAGAATGTCCCTGAAGAGTTGGTGGAAAAGCTTATTGATGCGGGAACACGGGCCCCGTCGGCTGGCAATCTTCAGCCTTGGGAGTTCATAATTATTCGAGAACCTCAGACTAAGCAGAGACTTGTGATGGCTGCCTTAGAACAGAAGTTTATTGAGGAAGCTCCCATAGTTATTGTTGTATGTGCCAATGAGGCTCGCTCCTCTATAGGCTATGGCACACGCGGCAAGACTCTATATTGTATTCAGGACACAGCCGCTGCGATACAGAACATTCATCTAGCCGCTCACTCCTTTGGATTAGGCACTTGCTGGATTGGGGCATTCAAAGAGAATAGTGTAAGGCAGATCTTGCAGATTCCATATGGGATTAGACCTGTAGCTATTATTCCTGTGGGTTATCCTGAGAAAACTCCTTCGCCGAGACATAGAAGACCTATAAGTGAAGTAATCCATTATGAAACTTTTTAGAGAGTATGGTCATGAAGATATGCCGCTTCCGCTTGGACGAGTTAACGTGGCCTGACATGAGTATGTTCTTGCCAATTCATGAAATCGTAATCTACGCGTGGAGATCAAACATCTTTAGGATCATGCATTCTTATTAATGGGGGCAAGTTGCTGAAATACGCGACGATCGCCGATGCCTATGAAAGGATCGAAGCGACGACCAAAAGGTTAGAGATGACCGATCTCCTAGTTGGTCTTCTGAGAACGACGCCCAAGGAGATCATAGATTGGGTAGTGTATCTAACTCAGGGTAAGATATATCCCGACTTTGTAGAATTTGAAATAGGTGTAGCTGAGAAACTGGCAGTAAAAGCCCTTGCTCGAGCCTCTGGAAGAAAAGAGGAAGAGATTGGAGAAGATCTGATTAGGAGTGGAGATATTGGAGAAACAGCTCAGAAATTGATGGCCAGCAAGGTGCAAGCCACTTTTTTTCAGAAACCCTTGACAGTTGAGAAGGTTTATGAAACTCTTGAGAAGATGGCGAAGGCTTCCGGTTCTGGCTCCATTGAGCTTAAAATTTCCCTCTTGGCCGGGCTTTTGGCTGATGCAACACCCCGAGAGGCCAAGTATATTATGAGAACCGTGACAGGAAATCTCCGTTTGGGCATAGCAGACATGACTGTTCTCGACGCTTTAGCCATAGCATACGGTAGAGGAAAAGAGTCCCGTGAATCTATCGAGAGGGCCTACAATATCTCGTCAGACCTTGGGAAAGTGGCCAAAGCAATAGTCGAAGGCGGATCCAAAGCTGTTGAAGATTTCCATGTTTCTGTAGGTGCGCCGATCAGACCCATGATGGCCGAAAGGCTATCAAGCCCCGAGGAAATCTTGGAGAAACTCAACGGGATATGTGTAGCTGAATACAAGTACGATGGCGAGAGAATACAAGCGCACAAAAGAAATGATACAGTAGTCTTATTCTCAAGACGATTGGAAGATATTTCTGATCAGTATCCTGATGCAATTAAACTTCTCAGAAGGCACGTAAAAGCAAAGAATGCCATCTTGGAAGCTGAATGCGTGGCCATAGATCCTGACAGTGCTGAGATGCTTCCTTTTCAAGAGCTTATGCATCGCAGGCGAAAATATGGAATACGTGAAGCCGTGAAAGAATATCCTATCTCTCTTTTTGCGTTCGATTTGCTGTACGTTGATGGAAACGACCTGACTCTTCAACCTTATCCAATCAGGCGGCGAGCTCTTAAAGAATCAATAGAAGAAGGCGAAGGGCTGAAACCGGCACGATCCATCGTCACGGACGATGTAGATAAGTTGGAGGAATTTTTCGAGGAGGCGATAGAAAATGGTTGTGAAGGACTGCTATGCAAATCTATTGCGGATGACTCGATCTATCGAGCTGGAGCAAGAGGTTGGCTCTGGATAAAATACAAGCGCGACTATAAAAGCGAAATGACAGACAGCGTGGATCTGGTTGTTGTAGGAGCTTTCCATGGTAGAGGTAGACGTGCTGGAACTTATGGTGCGTTGCTATTGGCTGTATATAATACTGCTGAGGATGTATTTGAAACGGTGACGAAATGTGGAACTGGATTTACAGATGAAGATTTGGCGAAGCTGCCAAAGATGATGAAGAAGCATGTTGTTCCGCATAAACATCCCCGTGTACGCTCCGGAATTGAAGCAGATGTCTGGGTTGAACCTGCTGTGGTGCTTGAGGTATTGGGAGCTGAAATAACGTTGAGTCCGATTCACACCTGTGATATGGACGTAGTGCGAAAGGGAAGCGGTCTAGCCATTAGATTTCCAAGGTTTACGGGCAGGTACAGACTGGACAAATCGGCAGAAGACGCAACGACAACTGATGAGATCCTTGAAATGTATCGTGTGCAATTCAAGAAGATAGGCTAGTAATAGAATTTGGTGTCATAGAAACCAAAAAACCTTCACTGGCTAAAACGTGCTAAACAGCATTCCAGTGAATGGGTTTCTTTTACACCAACGTTTATATTGCTCGGTCATGCGTAGTCACTTGATGGAAATGCCACAAATCACATGTCCGAATTGTGGGATGACCGTAAATCTTGAAAATAGAAGGGAGATAGACTACAGAATGATTGCAGATGCAACGAAGAGAAAGGGGAGAACTTTCACAGAATTGTTACATATCACGAAGCTTCCTCGTAAGACTCTGAGTTTGAGACTTAAGGAACTGTGCAGCGAGGGTTCGCTGGTCAAAAGGGAGAAGGAGTACAAGTTGAATGGTATGTCGGAATTCAATGATGACTTCCACCCATTAAGAAGGTTCGCTAGTGCATTCGGTAATGAGAGAATAAAGACTGGTCTTATGCTAATAACGCTCCTGTTCGCCTTCACAGCCTCAGGATACGTTCTGGCAAACCTCATGCCCCCAATACCGGTAATAAAAGACTTTAGTCCTGAACCTCTCATTCTAGGAAGTTTCACAATGAGTCTTGACATCTCGAACGTTGAGGATCTGTATACTTGGCAAGTGGCTATAGTGTACGATCAATCAGAGTTGAAAGTCTTGGACGTATCATCAGGCGGCTTTGCAGGTGACGTGTTCGTGAATTCAACAGATAGCACAGAGGATTTGCTGCTACTCGGCGGTACCCTGAAAGGAGCTGTTTCGGGCCAGAGCGGCAGCGGGAGACTGGCAACAATAACCTTTGGATACTATGTAGAAGATTATGAGGCTCCGCCTGCTCAGGTCATAGCTGAAAAGGTCTTCGATACCTACTTGGAAAACTCACAAGGACAGCCAATCCACATAACTGAATCTACACTGACCCTAGCCGAAATTCCATAAATCCCCCTTTTTTATTGTCTTCTGATATTTGCCAGGCGAGCTCTCTTCACCGCTATCATGGAGCAGTTGGAATTCTTCGAACAACGGATAACCGTGCGCGTGCTTTCGGGGTAAAAATTTTGTATACTTAAACGCATCAATATCTAATGTGAAATCATAAATGTCTGAGTTGAAATTAAAGGTGCCTGCATCAGAGTATGAATCCTTCGTCGAGTTGAAGGTAAGACATAGACCTGAGAGAGCACACTACACATCTGAATTCACAGATTTTCGCAAAATCTTAATTATCTGTCGTTGTTAAGGATTAACGATTACATGGAAACCCTAGAAAAGCGGCTAATACCATTCGTGAGAAAGCTTATCATAGCTGGTGCAATCGCGGCTTTCTTCGCGGTTTTTGCAGTCTTTCCCAGAATGGGGTATTTCTGTGAAGTGGATATCGTGCCTGAAGACGTCAAAAAGGATCCATTTGGCTTATGGCTGATGCCTGTGTCCTGCAACATGTCCTATAATCCTTTTCTCTATCCTTCTTCTTGGCTTGTTGGGAGGGGTCAGCTTTCTATCGGTTTTTGGATGTATAGTGTGCCTGAATATGTGGGTGGTGAGTTTCCGTCGCTAGTTTGGCGGAGTGAAGCGGACTTGGAGGAGGAGGCTATATTGGTGTTAATATTGAACGAAATGCCGATGAATGTCATATCCAATCTTCTCATCTTTCTTGGGGTTGAGCTCTTGAAATTGCGGGAGCTTTATGCTTGCTTGTTCGGGGGTGTGATCGGTTTTCCCTTTGGAGGACCAATTGGTGCTTTCATTGGTTTCTTTGTAGGAACTTTTGCTGTGCTTTTCGTATGGCCCAAGTTGAAAGAGAGCGGTTTGTCCCTCGAAATCTGGAAGACTAAGGAGAAGACTGCTGATACGCGGTCCTATTGAAAAGCATGTGTATGAAGCTTGCGTCTCCTAAGGCGTTTCTTATCTGGTTGCCTGAAACTTACTATAAGTGTGATCAGACCTGCGCTGGCTAAAGAGGCGGTTATGATAGTGTTTGTCGGTGTGGGTTCCAGTAGACGTACTTGTTCGAAAAACGCTTCCTTGAAATTGATCAAGATGTGATAGGAGGCAGTTGCGTTTCTGACGCCACGGAAGATAAAGCAATACAAACTCGAATTGTCGACTTCTAGGAATCTGAATTCGCTAACTTTCCTAGTTTTATTCAAATAGGCTGCCGCATATATTTTTGTGACATCCCACGTATATTCACTGAATTGATCAAACCTTAGGAGATTCAGACCTGTTTCATTGACAACGTACATCACAATCCATGTTTCTTGATTAACGTCAACTGGGAGAACTACTCCATAAGCTTCATACCCAGTTTTATGCTTGTTCGGTAATGTTTTGTTGAATCCTATCCAGCCTTCTGTGCTATTCCAAGGAGGAACTTCTACGATCTCATCTTCTATGATGAAAGACTCTATACGATTGGCAATCTCCACATTGGCTGCAATGACCACCCCTATTATCAAAGAAAGAGATAACAGTACAGCAGCAAGCCATCTCAAGTACATATGATAAAAACCGATCGAACAAATTTAAAGATTGCTAAGTAGGGCAAATATTGCAGCATAGAGTCTAACCTGTCTTGCTTCTTTTCTGAGACCTGCGCCTACGGAGACTCTTACCTTCTTCCGTTCTGACCCCTCCCCATACTGATACCAAAGCACCAGAGGCCCCGACTACCAGACCTACGGGCAAGAAGAAAGTGTAAGGCCGGACCATCTCAGTCGTTATTCGATATAGCCTGAGATCTGGTGGGGATGCATCGTGCATCCATATTGTTTGGTTAGGGTGCATGTCTCTTACAGTTGGTGGCCAGAGAGAACAGTTAATAGTATATATGCCATCAGTTTTCGTGATTCCCCAAACATCTTCAGGCTTGTCTTCCACGAGGAGTGCACCATGGTGTGTAACTGTGATTTCGTAGATGTTGAGCAACCAGATGTATGGCGGTTCCAAAGTCATGTGCTCTCGCGGCGGGACCATAGTCACATTGAATAGGGTGTAGTTGTTGCCTACAGTGTCTGTAATGTTGACCCAGAAGATCTTCATTGGGTAGTACCCTGGTAAATAATACAGCAAAGACCAATCTGGGTATGGCCAGAACATCACATTCATGATGTCTCCGCTCTCAAAATAGCCTGAAATGTTCCATTGATCGTCAACGTGTTCGAAATCTTCCTTGATTGCTTCTTGTTCATAATCTCGACTTGCAATCAAAACAAGCCCTACAACCAATACTACCATTCCGATCGCGACAATCTGCTTATTCATGAAAACAGCTCGAGTCTTCCTTTCTTTGGAAAGGGCGTTTTGCTCTTCATAAACCTTTGCTTGTTCAGCCCGGTTCGTTGCAAAGTTTAGCTGCGCCATGCACGAAAGCTTTTTGACATGGAAATATCTTGAATACTACTGGTGGTCGATTGTGTGTTCAAGGGTAATGGTGGCTTCGCTTCTTTTGTTTCTGCTGTTTTCCACCAGTAACTCGTTGTCTTTGGTCGTTTCGACAAGTCGTGGTGTAGCTACCAATATCCTTGCTACAGTCATTGTAGACGAAGGTGATGCAATACAATCTGCAATAGACAGTGCAGAGCATGGAGATACGATATTGGTTCAACCTGGAATATATGTTGAGTGTTTGATGATAAACAAATCGTTGAAACTCATTGGTAGCGGAAGCTTAACGATTATTGAGAATCCAGGATGCCCGGAAACCATAACGATTTCTCCTGGCACAACAGGCGTCACGCTGAAAGGTTTTTGCATAAACGGCTCTGCATCTTCCACGGGTATCTATATACTCCGCTGTGTGAATAATACAATAGAAGATAATGTTATAACAAATCATCACATTGGCATACATATCTATGACTCTACTCAAATGGTCTTGAACAACAACTCTATGGTGAAGAATGACTATAATCTGAGGATTTGGGGTCTATACAAGTCACACTTCATACACGATATATGCACTTCCAACACAGTTGACGGAAAACCAGTCTACTATTGGATTAACAAGTGTAACAAGACTGTTCCTTCAGACGCAGGCTATGTAGGAATAGTGGATTCATCAAAAATCATTGCAAGAAACCTGAATTTGTCACACAATCTTTCGGGAATACTTCTAGCTCACACGAACAACTCTTTAATATACAATGTCAGTGCATCCAGGAATGAACGAGGCTTATACATAGTCAATTCCCACAACAACAGCATTCTTAAATGTACCCTTTATAAGAATGGATGGAGTGGAGTTTCAGCAATATCTTCTATCAATAATACTATTATGGGAAATGTGTTGCACAACAACAAGTTCGGCATCCGCCTCTCACATTCCTTTCCACTAATACCCTATTATTCTCATAGCAATGTCGTCAGCGGAAACGTCATATACAGCTGTATGGACGGAGTATATCTTGAAGCATCCAATGACAATAAAGTATCAGGAAACACTATCAAAAGCAATGAACGTTACGGCATAGTATTAGACGAATCTGCCAACAACAATATGTGGAAAAACACCGTCAAAGAAAACGCTTACGCTATCTGGATCTACAGCTCGAAATCCAGCAACAATACACTACATTGGAACAGATTCACAAACAACACTGCACAAGTCGGGTCAGAAAGTTTTCTTCCACCAAAGAACACGTGGGATAACGGGACTTACGGCGGAAACTATTGGAGCGACTACAACGGAACTGATGAAAAAAGCGGATACTACCAAAATGAGACTGGAAGCGACGGAATCGGAGACACGCCATACATCGTTGATGAAAACAATGAAGACAGATATCCACTCTTTAATCCTCCAAGCGAGAACACCAACCCTACAGCAAAGTTCGCTTTTACCCCGTTATATCCTCGAATCACAGAAACTGTACATTTCCAAGACGAATCCTTCGATAACGACAGCAGAATTGTCGCAAGAGTATGGAGCCTTGGTGACCAACTCTATAGAGGACTGAGCTTTTCAGCGACATTCATAGAGGACGGAAACTATACAGTCACATTAAGTGTCTTTGATGATGAAGGGGCAGAAAGAACATGCGTGAGGACTGTCTATGTTAGGCTATTCTTCTCCTTCCTACATCTCTCAGGTCCGAAGTACGTTACTGTCGGAGAAGAGGCAAGGATTTCTGCAATTCTATTGGGTGAAGAGGGAAAGATTCTGTCAGGGATGGCGATAGATTTCTATTTAGTCAATGAGAATTCCAGTGAATTGTTAGAGTCTTCTTTCACTAACTCGTCTGGGGATGCAACAATATTCTATACTCCTTCGGACGCTGGAGATTTCACGGTTAAAGCATTCTACAAAGGTGATTCAAACCACACCGACTCAAGCAGCATTCACTTACTAACCGTGTTGGAGAAGCAACAGTACTTTGGTTTCATCTTGTTTGTCTTGTTTTTCGTGGTAGTGTTCGTTATAGGCGTTAGAATGATTTCTCGGAGAAGGCGAAGTGACGAGATATGACAGCTATTGGTTCATTCGCCTTTAAAAGGACGGGGCGCAAGGTCAGATTCAAGGCTTTCTGCCCATGCATCATCTTCCTAATGATCTTTTCATTTCTTCCAGCATTGCTGCAAGCTGAGTTGGGTCAAGAAGACTTTGTCTGTAGCTTCATAGAGGGTAATGCTCGGGAGATAATTGTTCCAGATCATTATAATACGATTCAAGATGCGATAAACAACGCGAGCAATGGTGACATCATTCTGGTTAGACCCAACCTTTACCTTGAGAGCGTTGTACTAAACAAAAGTGTAAGTCTCTTAGGAGAAGATAACAGAACCACAATTATATCTGGCGGGACCTACGCCATAACCATAGTAGCTTCTAACACTATCGTGAATGGATTCACGATCTTGACCAGAGGTGATCTTGGATATGGAATAAGAGTTGAAGCCAACAGTAGTATCATTTGCAACAACATTATCAAGGAGAATTTTGTCGGTGTCAAGATAGGTGACCAATTTCACAAGACTATGGGCAATGTTGTGCAGGATAATAATATAACAAGAAATCGTTATGGAGTCTTCATTGCTCACTCCAACAGAAGCCTGGTGAAGCGGAACATAATCCATAGTAATGATTGGAACGGGTTGGAAGTAGACTGGGGTGGAGAAAATATCGTCTGCGGAAACACAATCTTCAACAACGTGGCCTTTGGACTTGAGATTCCAGGAGAAACACCATCTCATGATAATATTATCTATCACAACAATTTCGTCAACAACACTGAGGGATGCGCCTCTTATGGTCAGAGGAACAGATGGGATAACGGCTACCCTGTCGGCGGAAATTTCTGGAACACGTACAATGGAGAAGACCTGAAGAGCGGCCCAAACCAAGACGTTTCAGGCTATGATGGCATAGGCGACACAGCCTACGCCCTAGATGAAAAGGTGGAAGACAGATATCCCCTTGTTGGTGCGCTATACGTTTTCAAGGCTGATAGATTGAACGGAACCTATCCAATTAATATAGTCAGCAATTCCACGGTCTTCAGCTTCAACTACGAACAATCTGATAGCAGGATAAGTTTTCAAGTGAAAGGCTCCGACGGAACGATTGGTTTCTGTAGAACATCTATTCCACACGCTTTGATGACTGAACCATACAATATCACGATTGATGGTAGTGACCCGATCCTGGTGGACCACAACTTGTTCGATAACGTCACTCACAGATGGATCTATTTTGCTTACCAGCACTCAATTCGTGAAGTAGTTATAGTGCCAGAGTTCTCGATCGTGACTTTCTTTCTTCTGACCATTGTTGCAACCGTTATATCCCTGAAATCATTATTTGTAAAATCAAGAAAGGACCCTGCCTGCGCCTCTAATTCCTGACTCAGCAATGGAAGAGCCACAAAAGAGTTCACCAATTTTCCGTAACACACACGCACACCTTCGAAGCAGTGGAGACAAGTTATACTCCCGCTCGACCCTTCTAAACCGACGAAATCGAAATATTTAAAGCACGCAAGTTTCGATATCGAAATACGGGGAGAGACCAATTGACTTTTAAGGAGTACTTCGTAAGAAGGACCTTAAACAGCATAGTCATATGGATTTTTGTTCTGATTTTGAACTTCTTATTCTTCTATGCACCGTCTATGCAAGTTGACCTTCATTCTCTTCCGACTCAAACAGTTGAGTACCTGAAATTTGTGTTTGTAGAGAGATTTGGCCTATACTCTGGGGCCGAGCCTATTCCCATACTGGACTACCTGTTCAGCACGTCGATTTTCAGCATAACTCTACTTGTTTTGGCCGTCGTCATAGCGATAACTCTCGGTGTCGTTCTGGGCACATTAGCTTCGTACAAACAAGGTAGGAAGATCGACACGATCTTGACTGTAGCAGCACTCATACCTTTTGCCTTTCCAATTTGGTGGACTGGTTTAGTCTTCAGGTTATATTTGTATCCTCCATTTCCAGCATTTCATTGGTATTCAGACAAATGGATCTTCCAATCTCCTCTATCAGATGTCTTCGGCTTCACGGTAGACTTTCTAAGCCATCTCATTCTTCCACTCATGACTTTTCTGATCGTCTTTACTGGGGTATACTTTATAGTGACCAGAAATAGCCTCAGAGAAGTTTATACTGAAGAGTATATCAAAACAGCAAAAGCAAAGGGGCTCAGCCCAACGAAAATAATGCTTAAGCATGCCTTGAGAAATGCTGCAATCCCCGTGGTCTCAATAGTCGCCTTGACTCCCCCGCTGCTAGTGTTGGGAACAATAATGACCGAATATGTATTCTCACGAAACGGAATAGGCTTTATGTTTTTCAAATCAGCCATTGACTCCTACTCCAGAGAGCGAATACCTCCCACACCCCTCTTGCAAGCAGTCTTCATAGTGTTCGCAACCATAATTATAGTACTGAATTTCGCAGTCGACATCAGCCTATCCTTCTTGGATCCACGCATAAGAACTGACGGAGCTGGATTTGAGAGACCTCAAAAACAAGGCAGCGATCTTGGGTCGTCCCAACCGCTTCACAAGAAATTCCTGAAATTCATGAAAGAGTTTATGCAAGGATACAGTGGGAAGATCGGATTGGGAATAATACTATTCTTTGCAATATCGGGACTCGTCGTACCGTATCTGCCTCTAACCAATCCCTTCAAACTCGGTAGATTGTCACCTCTTCAGTCGCCGAATCTTAACCATCTGCTTGGGACAGATATATATGGGCGCGACATGCTGGCTATGGTCTTGTGGGGCGCACGAACAAGCCTGTTGGAAGGCTTAGGCGCCGTCATCATAGCACTGGTAATAGGCTATTTCATAGGATTGTTCTCTGGCTATTATAACGACCGTGCGATTGGTTATCTTCTGGACCGCGTTACGGACCTGTTCTTATCCGTTCCAATAATAGTCATAATTGTCTATTTTCCGAACATATATTCATACACTCCGACGCCAATCAAATGGATGTTGGCAGTAGGTCTTACAACGTGGCCATTCGCAGCTAAACTTGTCAGGGCAGCAGTAATATCTGCTAAAGAAAGACCTTTTGTTGAGGCTGCAAGAGCTGCGGGCGCTGGAGACCGGTATATTTTGTTCCGCTGTCTTCTACCGGATTGCATACCTGCTGCGGCTTCAAGCCTGCCTCTTTTAGCAGTTACAGCTCTTTCTGTGCAGTCGTCTCTGGATTTCATAGGTTTCGAACGTAGGCTTTGGAATCGTATAGATCCTGTGCTTCTTGCTCCATACATGAGTTGGGGAACTATCCTGTCCTATGGCGCAGAGTTCAGAGGTTACCAGTGGTGGCTGATCTTTCCACCTGCTATATGCATCGCATTGGTGGCATTAGCATTAGTTGCTATCGGCAACAAAGTAATGGAAGTGACAAACCCTAGACTGCGCTCGCGAAAACTGTTGTTCTAGATGTATGGTCACTTGGCGATTGTATGTTTTGATGATTCAGTTTGATCTCACTTTTTTCATCATTTTGCTGGCTTCGATCAACTCACTGATTTCCTGCTCGCTTGTTCTACGGGGGAGATTTCGCAAAGGCATATATATCAAAATACGTTTTGTTGGATGTTGATATCAATTGTCAAGTACATTGTTGGATAGGTGGGCTTGGATACTTGTTCTAGCTACGACCTTGATAGTTGTGTTGCCGCTAGCAGTGATATGGCTTATTTTGCAGTTGCCGGAAATGCTTAGGCTTGCTGCGACAATTGTCATCTTCATAGTTTGGGGCGTTGTGTCCGGCTACAAGGACTGGTTGATCTCCAAACGGAGAGAATCTGAGCAGGAAACATTGGGAACCTGATACCATCTGGTTAAGTGACGTCAAAATGCCCAGAGATCACTTGTGAAGTCAGTAGCGAAATCATCAAGAGCGAACAAAGGGATAAGCATCACTTCTCTCTAAAGACTCCAAACAACATCGCGACGAAGGCTGCACCTGTTACCCACGAAAGGATTATCCATGAAGACTCAGGCATCGCAAACTTGAGTTCAATGCCTGGAACATTAAATGTTGGGACAACAAGAAGGTGGTATGCTAGCCAGTACAGAGTTCCTCCAAAGAACGCGACTCCAAGGGCCTTTCTTCTTGAAAAGCCTAATGCCTGTCCACTGGCTACTACCAGAATGGCAAATGCCCAAAGTCTAGAAACAACATACAGCCCCAGCGGCCATTGGGATGATAGAGTTGGCTCATTTGAGAACATGAGTGGCATGAATACTAGCAGAATTTCTGGGACATATGCGAATGCTGTTGTCCTGGCCACTTCATTATACTCAGCTGATGCTGAGGTGAGCTTTGCTCCTATCCAATATATGGCAAAGGAGAGCATAAGCCACTTTACTAGGCTGACGCCGATGAAGGATATGGCTGAAACGAAAGGTTTTTCTGTCCACATTACAGATCCTCGTAGAAGAATTTCGAAGGCTGGAGCCCCTCCTTCCCGTATCAAGTTTGCATTATAGGTGTAGACTCCATTGCCTATCCCGCTCAGAGTACCGATGAAGAGAACGGTGAAAGCAGCTATTCCGATCGCTTCACCTCTTTCGCGAAGTATGCTGTAGAACTCTGAGTTGAATGTAGCTGCTTTCAGCAATTTCCCGAAAAACGTGTCCATGAAGGGTTTCTTCCACTCCAGACTAGCTGCACCGCCGACGAATCCGAGGATAGAACCAACATAGAATCCTCCTCCTATAGGAAGACTGAGAAGCGAAAATATCATCGTCAAAAGCCCGCAAATAGGATGCCGTCTTGGATTCCTGTAGACTAGAAGGCTACATATGAGTGTGGCTACAGCGAATAAAAGCCATAGGGGCACCCAAAAGCCTTCTACAAGTCCAGGAATGCCGAATGCTATTCGACCCCAGAAGGCCTCAGCGTTCGTGATCTCTTCGAGTGATGACACCCCAAAAGATGAAAGAACTATGGGACCGCCATTAGTGAATATCCAGACACCGTTAAAGATTATCAGGATAGAGCTAAGAAGTGATAACAGGAATGTCATACGTAGTTTTATCTGTGGCATTGTATACATTCCTTTTTTGGCTTGTATCATGGCTCGGTGTATTTAAGGTTTTGTTCATAAGCAAAGGACGTTTCTATGAGTGTTTTTATCTTGGCTGATCATTGAGATTCGTAGAGTTTCGGGGAGTTCCGCCCTGACATTGTTGGGCAAAAACTTAAGAAGGTTAGTAACTCATATCATCGCAAGGTGGAGAAATATGGGTCTCAGAACCTATATTTTAAAGCGGCTGGTTTATTCCTTCTTTCTAATCATGATAATAGTCTTGCTTAACTTTGCCATTTTCAAAATGATGCCGGGCGACCCTGTGGCTTTTATGATGCAGCCATGGACTACGGAAAGCCCAGAGTCAAGGCGTGCACACCAAGAGGAGGTTAGAGCCATCTGGGGACTCAATGAATCTTTCTGGGTTCAGATGGTGAAGTATACGAGGAACCTGCTTACGTTTCAGTTTGGAACAGCATTTGTCAATAGGTTGCCTATTGGAACAGTTTTGGCACAAAGGTTACCTTATACGCTGTTACTTCTAGGATTGTCCACGGTCATTTCAATTATAATAGGGATCTTTTGGGGAATTGCTGCAATTCAAAGGCGAGGCAGTCTCTTCGATAGCGGATCAGTAGTCTCTTCTCTGTTTATAGGCTCCTTACCTACTTTTTGGCTTGGTTTAATGTTTCTTCTTATATTCTATTCACGCCTGCATTGGTTCCCGAATGCGGGAGCCTTTCCAAGAGAATGGGCTGGCAGGTGGCCTGTAGTCTTCACTTCGACTTCTCAAGGTTCTGCTAACGCTTTAGATTTGATATTATCATTCAACGCTGAGGGTTTCTTCACGCTTATTGGGGGCTATCTTCACCATCTTATGCTTCCACTCATAACTTTGACTTTCTTCTTCTTCGGAGGCTGGCTGCTCCTAACTAGAGCAACTATGTTGGAAACTGTTACAGAGGATTACGTGTTGACGGCTAAAGCGAAAGGACTGAAGGAAAGTAACGTACTTGTCAAGCATGCTCTCAAAAACGCTTCATTGCCAATAATAACTAGCGCCGCGCTAAGTTTCGCATTCACGATAACCGGAGCGATCATTACAGAAACCGTTTTTACATATCCTGGAGTCGGTACATGGACTTGGGAGGCTATTCAGTTCCTTGATTATCCAGTACTGATGGCCGTCTTCTATATTACGTCTATAGCGGTTGTTGTAGCCAACATCATCGCCGACCTTCTTTACGGGATAATTGATCCGCGGATAAAGTATGGGTGATTAGTATGGCAGAAACTCACGGTGGAAAGAAGGGTAGGCTTGCCTTCACGGCAGAAAGGCTTTGGGGTTTCCTGAAGCTTCTCTTGAAGAAAAGGAAGTCAGCCTTCGGATTAGCTATTATTATAGCATTTGTTGTAATTGCCGTTGAAGCCCAACTGTTCACGCCATACAATAAGTTAGGAGAGGACCCTGTGGAACGGGGTTTTCCCTTAGGTGTCGGCAGTACTTCTCCAACATGGCTTCGTTTTCTACCTGAATGGCTAGGGGGCAAATCTTACCTAAGTGAGAATATGCTCATAGTGGAGAATCCAGGTCTCCCCAAAACTATTGAAGATGGAGGAGAGTGGAATCTTGCAATTGAAGGCGACGGAATCTCCTATGAAGTTCGTCTGGAAGAAGGTTTTTTCCAAGCGCCGCCAGGCTTTGCTCGTTACAAAGAGGATGGTTCACTTCAAATGAAGATCAGTCGTCAGAGTGGAATGCTATACTATAATCAAAGCAAGTTGCACCTGTACAAAGAATTCGACTATCCCTATACAGGATACCCAGGCAGGTTTATTGGGAATATAGAGGTGCTTGTTGACGGCACAACAACCGATGGAGAACTGGATATTCCTGTTAACATCACGGTTTACATAGGTCATTTAGATGGCAGAATTTGGAAGCTTTGGCCTACTCCGTATGCCTATGCTTCGGCGTATCCTCCCGTTGGTTTTGCTCTAGACGGTGAAGGTCAACCTTGGGGTATCAACAAGCCTAAAAGTGGGCTTCCCTTAGCTCCTCCGCTCGGCACGAACGGCTGGATCATCAGCAGATCTAGCGTAGATACGGTAGCATCGCACTTGGATTCAGAGTCTCCGTATCAAGTGAACTCAGAAACTGTGTTCGGAGAATTTAGTCAGCCACATCGAATTGTCTTCACCTCTCCAGGAAGGTATGTTTATGGCATAGAAATCTCCTTCATTGACCAAAGAAGCCCCGAGAAAGATGCTGAAACCACAGTCCTCATCGATGATTTCGGTCTTCTGTTGCATGGAACAAGCTTTGGCATAATGGGTACAGACCACCATGGACGAAGCCTGTTTGCGCAGTTTGTGTATGGTACGCGAGTTTCGCTTTACCTGGGTCTTCTGGTATCAGTGTTCAGTGTTTCAATAGGTCTGTCTGTCGGGCTGGCGTCTGGTTATCTGGGAAGGCTGGCTGACGAGCTTTTGATGAGGATTACTGATATTCTGCTCGTCCTCCCAGGATTACCATTGCTGATTGTGCTAGTTGCAGTTTTAGGTGCAAGCATAGAGAATCTGATACTTCTGTTGGGTATCTTAGGATGGATGGGTTTTGCTCGAATGGTAAGGTCAGAAGTGCTTTCGATCAAGGAGAGACCGTTTGTAGAAGCTGCGAAAGCAGTGGGAGCCGGACCTTTCCATATAATACTGCACCATATCCTGCCGAGCGTGATGTCATTGGCCTACATTTCGCTGGCTACGTCAGTGCCAGGAGCAATTACTGCTGAAGCTTCGCTTTCTTGGCTTGGGTTTTATGATCCCTTCAGAATGTCTTGGGGTAGAATGTTGAATGCAGTCTTCGAAGCGAATGCAGTCTCGAACTGGTGGTGGGTTGTTCCTCCAGGCTTGGCTATTTCGCTCTTATCAGCTGCCTTCATTCTGTTGGGTTACGCACTTGATGAGGTCTTGAATCCGAAGCTTAGGCTAAGAAAGTGATGTTGCGGATCCCTTGAGTTCTGACACTATGGTCTGAGCGAATCTCCAGAATTCGTCTTCGATCTTTCTATAGAAGTCTGCGGCTTCGTGGCCTTTCACAATGAATCCTCCTCCGCCGAAGAGGGAGATCAACGAACCTAGTCTCAGGACAGAGCTTGTTTGCTCTCCAGCTTCTAGTTCAACTGTGAAACTTTCAGGTGTGCCGGAGACTGTGGCGATTACCTTCCTGATGCTTCCTTCTGGTGTCCTGTAGATTCCTAGAATCCTGTGTTGACCTTTATCGTCGTTTCTATGGGTTTTGAATTTCTTGCTTTTAAGAAAATCTTCAATGCCACCTGTGATCTTCTCAAGGTCAACATCTTTCTGAATCCACTTGTATTTCAAGTAATCGTCTCCAGGAGCGAAAGTATCATGTTTTCACGTTTTTTCCTGATTTATACATGTTGCCTAAAAAGTTAAATATATTGCTGTTTTATGCTGATCTGATGTATTCAAGGCAAGACACAGGATCTTGGTGATCTGTTCATGGCATTATTGGAGGTTCGGAATCTTAAAGCGTATTTTGCCACGATGAGTGGTGATGTTAAGGCTGTTGATGATGTCTCTTTTGATGTGGAGAAAGGAGAGGCAACTGGACTTGCTGGTGAATCTGGGTGTGGAAAAACGACTACTGCTCTCTCAATTCTGCGGATCTTACCATCTAACGGTCGGATAATCGGGGGAAACGTGTTCTTCAAAGGTGTAGATATAGTTGGACTAGATGAAGATGCGGTGCGCGAGGATATCAGGTGGAAGGAGATTTCTATAGTGTTTCAGGGTGCCATGAATGCTATGAATCCAGTGTATAAGGTTGGGGATCAAATAGTCGAGGGCATAAAGCTGCATGAGCCTGATGTTGTTGATGAAGATGCCTGGGATAGGGCAGGGAAATTGATGGAGCTTGTCGGAATAGAGGCTGCTAGGCTTGACAATTATCCCCACGAGTTCAGCGGAGGAATGAGGCAGCGTGCAATGATAGCTATGGCCTTAGCTTGTAATCCTTCGCTTGTTATTGCTGATGAACCCTCAACCGCGCTTGATGTGATTGTAGCTGCTCAAGTTCTTAGGCTTATAAGGGAATTGAAAGACAAGCTGAATCTTGGAATGATGCTGATAACTCATGACCTTTCGATTATAGCTGAGCTTTGTGATAGGGCGGCCATAATGTATGCAGGTAAAATCGCGGAATATGGGGATGTTGTCACGATTTTTAAGGATGCACTTCACCCATACACAAAAGGTTTGATAAGCGCATTCCCTGATGTGACTAGTGAGCATCATGAGATGGTTTCTATACCTGGACTTCCGCCTGATCTTCTAAATCCTCCTGAAGGATGTAGATTTCATCCTAGATGTCAATATGCGATGGACATCTGCAAGAAGGAAATTCCTGAATATCTGGAAGTGAAGAAAGGACATTTCGTGGCGTGCCATCTGGTCTCATAGGTCGTGGAAACATGAGTGAAACGTTGATTAAAGTTCGGAATCTGAGAAAATGGTTTCCAGTTCGGATGGGTTTCTTCCAATCCATTGCTGGTGGAAGACAGTTTTATGTGCGAGCTGTAGATGGAATAAGCTTCAATGTTAAGAAGGGCGAGATCTTCGGCCTCGCTGGGGAAAGTGGCAGTGGAAAGACAACGACTGGCCGGGTTTTGCTGAGGCTAACAAATGCCACAAGCGGCAAGGTTTTCTTTGGAGACACAGAGATCTGCGCCATAAGGGAGAGAAAACTTAAGCCTCTGCGTCGCAAGATGCAGATAATCTTCCAAGATCCCTATGAATCGTTGGATCCGCGCAAAATCATCTACAGCATTGTAGAGGAACCATTGACTATTCAGGGGATTTTAGGAAAGGAAGCGGAAGAGAGAATATATAATGTGATGGAGGATGTACAGCTTATTCCTCCCGAAGAGTTCTATTATCGTTTTCCGCATGAACTTAGTGGAGGACAGAGACAGAGGGTCGCTGTTGCAAGAGCCCTCGTTTTAAATCCTGAATTCATTGTTGCTGACGAGCCTGTATCCATGCTTGATGTTTCTATAAGGGCTCAGATACTCAGTCTCATGATTGGTCTGAGAGATAAGTACAATGTCGCCTTTCTCTACATTACGCATGATCTGGCTCTTTCCCGCCACATCTGTGATGGCATAGCAATCATGTATCTAGGCAAGATCATGGAGATGGGCTCTACAAGTATGGTGATGGGAGACCCGAAGCATCCTTACACAGAAGCCCTTATAGCCGCTGTGCCTGTTCCAGATCCAACTTCTAGGCGGGTTGAGGTTGCTCTGAAAGGAGAGATTCCAAGTCCCGTGAATCCGCCTCCAGGATGCAGGTTTCACACGCGGTGTCCCAAGATGATGGATCCAATCTGCCGTAAAGAGCGACCTCGGCTGATTCAGGTTGAGAAGGGGCATTACGTAGCATGTCACCTATATTCAAAGTGACGTTGTAAACCTCTATTTTGAGTGTTTGCTGCTTGTGAGTTTTCCAGTTAATTGGGATTCTTCTATGTAATAAAGTTCCATAAAGCTTTTAAATCTGCGCGCGTTTGGGATAGTTGCAGAAAAAGGAGAAAGGGAAAGAGAAATGCACAAAAAAACAGTTTTGCAAATAGTGATTGCGTTAACAATGCTCGCAATGCTGATTTCAATAATGCCAGTAAATGCTTGGTATTATCCTGACAGTACGACCGCTTATGAGAAGTTTGGCCCCAGAGCAAGAAGACTGCTATACAAGCTGTATGCAGATGACACAGCAGAGTTCGAGGCTTTGAAAGCTGCTGATATCGACATCGTTGACTGGCCTTTGTCAAAGGCAGTCTACGAGGAATACACTTCACCACCATATGACGCGCTTATCAACTGTGTCAGCTATGGACCTGAATACGGCATCTACCTTTGGGACTTGAACTGCAACAACAACGAGTACCTAGGCAATCCACCAGATCCATTAGGAGATCCTAACCCTGTATATCCGAACCCGATGAGCAGTGTCGCCCTTAGAAGGGCTGTTGCACACTGTTTGGACAGGGACGGCCTCATAGCCGATCCTTCCATTGGTGCAGGCTTCGGCTTGCCCATGTACACGGCAATGTCCAAACCCAACGCAAAATACCTGCTAGACATATTCGGAAACACAACTGCCCCATGGGTTTGGCAGTACAACCTTGCAGCAGCCGAGGCTATATTGGACGCCGGCGGCTTTGCTGAAAAGGATATTGATGGTTACAGGAAATGGGATGCTACTGGCACGACGGTAGAGCTGATCTGCTACATCAGAAGCGACCACCCAGGCAGAACATTGATGGGCGACATGATGGTCATAGCATTAGATGCTATAGGCATCAAGGTTGACGCCCGTTACGCTACAAGCGGCACATGCTTCGTAGAGGTCATGCTCAACAAGAACTTCCACATGTACACAGGAGGCTGGAGCCTTGGTTCTACCCCGGACCACTTGATATTGTGGAGCTGGGATTACTATTGGCACCCAGGCTTCTGCTACGACTATGCTGGATGCAACGACGCTGAATTCAACGCGGCCGCAGAGGCTATCATGTTCGCTAACACTCAGGAAGAAGCTGTCTTCTACGCTATGAAAGCTCAGTGGAGACAAGCCTACATGGTACTTGGCCTTCCAGTCTACTGTGTTTCAGGACAGAAAGCCTACTACAAGACCTACACAGGTGCGGAAGCCCCCTACACAGGTCAACCCTGGTGGGGTGTGGGCAACGTTCCTGGTGCAGGAATCGACAACGGCTACACCTTCCTGAACATGCATCCAGAAGGCTATCCAACTTCAGCTGCTAACGACATGACGATCAGATACGGAATGAAAGTTCCGGAAATGAAGATGCTGAACATTATCTATGCAAGCTGGTTGTACGACCACAACGTTATTGACTACTGCTACTTTGACTCACTCTTGGGTGCTGAACAGTATGACACAGCCCAGCTTTTCGCTTGGGCTACTGAAATGTATGAGCTCGGCACCTATACGCATCCAACACTGGGTGATTGTAGCGCTGTCAAGTTCTCATTGAGAGACGACATGTTCTGGAATGACGGCACACCCATCACATTGGCAGACATCTACTACACATATGTTGAGATCAAAGCAGACTTGGAAGCAAACGGTTATCCGCCGCCATGGTGGTGGAGCAACGTTGAGAACATACTGTCCTTCTCAGTCATTGACCCATACAACTTTGAAGTACTGTTAGAAGTCAAGAGCTACTGGGCAATCTACTGGGTAGGCTTCAACTACATCCTGCCCAAGCACATCTGGAAACCAATCATCGAAGGCGGTAACCCACAATCCTTCATGCCAGACCCTGAAATGATCGCGTCTGGTCCATGGAGATTCGTGGAATACGAAGCTTACAGCCACGTCCTACTCGTCGCCAACGAGCCAGGATCTGACGTAAGAGGAATAGTGTCGCCCTACGGATTCTTCCGCTACATGCCAGTGGATATTTCAGCAACTACAGACGATTTCAAACACAAGATCGAGTTCGGCACAGACCCAGTGAACTTTGCTGTTACAGCTGAAAACATGCTTTCAGAAGTATCTTTGCCCGGAGGAGCGCACGCCACTGTAACCGTTAAGCGCGATGGTGTGACTCAGCCCGATCCTGCTGAAATAGTCCTTCCGCCTCAAACACCGACAGGGATCACCACTATAATTGGTCACCACTTCCTATGGTACGGCTACTCCTACGTGCACATCATAGAACCAAACATAATTCAGGTAGTGAAGTGCATCCGCATACACTCACTGAGTGGATGCCGGGTTGAATGGGCTAACGGCTTCTTCGATGTTGCATCTGGTTTTGATGCATGGATATGCATCGAGGTCTTAGTTGTTCTGCCGCCTTGGGTGTTCATAGCTCCACCAAGCACAGTCATACTGACAGACATAGAATGGTTCCAGTATTCAGTCAGGGAAGACATTACAGGAAGCACATGGTACGATGACGTCGCTGGAATCGTAGACTGCGAGGGCGAGCCTATAAGGCCTGACCTAGCGGACTACCCATTCAAGACACAACTGCCAACTTGCGACTTCAAGGTTGACATGAGGGACATCGGTGGAGCAGCTAGAGCATTCGGAAGCTATCCAGGCCACGAAAGGTGGACCGCGATCGCAGACATCAACGACGACAAGAAGGTTGACATGAGGGACATCGGTGGTATAGCCAGAATGTTCGGCTGGACTATGCCAGTCCCACATCCTTAAGACTCCGCTTGAAAACGCAAATGCAAAAATCTCGCGCATCCGCGCGAAAATATCTCCCCCTTTTTATAACCATATGAAAAGCAGAGTTTCTCATATATTTTGCCGAGTTTTCTATGGAAGCTAAGCCTTATATACAGATGTGATGTTAGCATAACAACCGTGAGGGGAAAAGTTGAACGTGAAAGCTTCGAAACTGAAGTTTCTATTGTTTTTTCTGGAATTTATCGTTCTGCTTGTGACATTTTCCACGATCCCTTCTAATCTCATTGTGAAAGCTGCACCTGATCCGGCGTTAATATCAATAGCCGCGCCGGCTACTGTGACAGCTCCTGAAACATTAATATTCAACGTGTCAGTATGGTTGACGACTGCTGAACCTACAGAGACTTACTTCTACCAAGTATACATGACTGTGAATGACACTTTCTTAAGTATAGGAAGCGCTTGGATACCTAGTGCCAACACGAGTTGGATATTCTATGGCAAAGGCAACATTCCAGTCGAGCCTGTTCGCAAGGATGAAGATGGCGACGATGCCTACGAACTTGCCATTCTGGGCAGCAGCCTCTTCGGAGAGGACTCCAAAATTGTTGACGGATCAGTGTTACTAGCAGTCTTAGAGTTAGAAGTAGTAAATATAGGAGCAGGAACTGTGTCGGTCGATAATCCTGACACTTTTGTTGTAGACTACAACATGGAGGACGTTCCTGTTGAAAAAGAGTCTATACAAATAAACATTCAGGGTTATGTGCCCACTGAACCAAGCCAAATAACAATCCACGTGACCCCGTCCGCTGCGGCTACAGGGCAGAATGTGACAATCAGTGGACGAATAATACCTGATAGGCCGTCTGTTGATGTGAAAATATCGTACAAGGTGGACCTAATCCCTTCTACACTGCTCAAAACTGTCAAGACGAATGAGACTAGTCATTACAGATATGTCCACAGCTTCACTTTCTCCGGGGTCTACAAGCTGAAAGCTAGCTGGAGTGGTGATCAGACGTACCTTGGGAACTCAAGTGAAGAGGTCACACTACCTGTTGTGGAGCCTTACACTAGAGTTGAGATAATCAGCGAAGACAGCGACAGAGAAGACCCAGATTTCAACCGTGACTCTGTCGGTGACGTGTCGCTTCCGTTGCCTACACTGCCCAAAACGTTCAACGTGACTGCGGAGAACGCTTCAGACCTGTATTCATGGAGTATCAAGATCACTTATGATCCTGATTTTGTGAGCATTGAAGATGTCTGGCTGCCTTCAGACAACGTTCTAGGGTTAACCGGTCTCACATATAACAGTACAATCGGCAAAGATGAGAACTACATAACTTGTGAAGCAACCATAAACCAGACAGGAACGGGTTACACGGGCAATGGCACACTATTCCAATTCACAGTGATTGGTTTCTCAGTCACTCTTGGCGTAGACGTGGCCGTTGAGATAGATAGAAAGAGCTTTCTCAGAAACTCAACCGATGCGCAGATTGTCTGCAGCTGGAAGAGAGTAGATGTTCAGGTTTTCGGGTCAACTTCCACAGTTATGAATTTGGTGAATCCTGAAACAGATGGATCAATATTCGGCTTCTACACTGCCGAAACCCCAACTGGAGAAACCTTCTTCGTCGCGGTTGAAGTTGAGAATGCCATGAACCTGTCTGGATGGTGGATGGAACTAACCTACAACTTCACTCTGTTGAATGTTAGCAGGGTGATACAGCCACTAGTGAACAATACTTATGTGTTCTACAATATGATAAGCGAAATGACCTATGAGTTAGGAGACGGATTTTTGAACATAACCAACACTCTTACATTCGGCGAAAAATTCAACGGAGACGGATTACTGGCTATAATCGAATTCGAAATACTGATGGCTCCCACAAACGATACTGAAGAAGTGACATCCAACTTACACATTGGAGATAGAGGGGTCTACAACGGGCTGGTTTGGCAGACCACTGCCAAAAATGATGCTGAATACAATTACGTGTTTGGCGAAAGGCCTGGAGAAGATGACGACGACAATGGAGATGGTGACGGAACCGGCGGCGGATGGGAGGATTATCTGCCTTACATAATCGGCATACTGGTCGTAATCGTCATAGTCTTCCTGGTAATTCGAAGGCTAAGGACAAAACAGGAGCTGCCTCCTTTCGAGCAACTTGACGAAGTTGACGAGTTCGACGAATTCGACGAATAAATCTAGTGCCGTTCTACCCCTCACACTTCTATGAGTTATAGGCATATGGTGCAAAGTTTTACTTGTAAAATCTTAAGTACTCCAATTGAAAACGTATCTTTGCGTGTTCAGCATGGACATTGATCTGAAAGAGCTTGTCACACTTTATGGAGCTCTTCTGTTAATGACTCTTTATCCTTCTTTCATTGTTTACATCATTTTGAGGCTGGGTTTGGGAATCTACAGCTGGATTATCATGGGCGTATGTCTGGCTCCTCCCATCATATTCTGGTATCAAACCCTGAAGAAGAGATTTGAAAAATACATCAAGACAGTTATGAACGCAAAACCGAAAGAATGGAACGTTGATAAGACTGTTGAGGAATACTTGGAACTAGTCAAAGACGAGAAGACCAGAGAATCCTCCTGAACCCCTAATCGCCTCAGATATTACAGTTTAGAGAATATGCTTCTTCGCAATAGAAGATAATTCCAGAAGGTTTAAATCTAGATCCTGCCACATATTTCTTCGCAGAAAGGAGAAGGGAAAATAGAAAATGAACACTAAACTTAAGAAGATTCTAGCAGCAACACTGATCACAGCAATGGTTTTAGGCATACTACCCGCATTCGCCAACGGATTGCCGGCAAACTCATTCTGGATTGAGCCTGAGAATAATTCCTTCAGCACTGACACCACAAGTCCCGGCGACACGTTCACCGTCACAGTATGGACAAACACCAGCGTCAACACGTACACTTGGCAGTGCAGAGTAGACTTCAACCCTGCACACCTTAACGCGTTAAGTGTAGGCTATACAGGCGTAGGAAAGAGCCTGTTCTTCACTGGCCACACAACTGTGCCTGTAGCGCCTGTCATCGACAACGTAGGTGGCTACGTGCTTCACGGTGAGTCGCTCTCTGGTGACGACTACAAAGAACCAGACTGCGACACTCTGTTCTGGATCGAATTCGAGATAGGAGTGCCCGGTAAAGGCGAAACCCTATCAAGCACAATGGACACGAACAGCGGTGACACCTACTGGCTAGACCCAGACTTGCTCACTGTCACACCCGTGACGAAGGGCCACGCACATTACGAGTACGTATGGGCATTGCCTCCAAGTCCACACTTCGCAGTATGCAACGCAACAGATGAAGGAGCGATAAAGCATTACACCAAATATGACAACGCGACCGACCCTGCCACCAGCGACTTTGACATGGACATCAAACTGATGAGCCTAAATGCCGCATGGTACGTGCACAACGCAAGCGTATCCGTGTCCTACGATCCCGCACTATTAGCCGTAGTAGGTGTTGTGGTTGATCCATTATGGTCAGGCCCCAACAGCGTGGGCATCGTACCCGGCACGATATCCATCATCGTTAGGAACCCGTTACCAGCACCTCCAAGCGGAGACGTCTTGATCGCCACAATCACCTTCAGAGTACTGCAGCAGAACATAGTTCCAGATCCAGACTTGTCTAGCGCTGTTGACATCCACGACGGTGAAGTGTGGGACACAACCTTGAGTGTCCCACTAGACCCTGAAATTGACGGCTTGGTCCTGGTCGATGCCTACCTAACTATGATACTTCCATACCTTGAAGTTTCAAGTGTAACGATGGGTCCTGAGCCTTGCAGAGGAGAAGAGTTCAACGTAACGGTAACATTGAAGAACCTTGATTGGCACTGGTACATGATTGGCCTAGAGTTCAGGTTAGCCTACCCAGCAGACCTCATTGAGCCCGTAGCAGTGATCGAAGGGCCGTTCCTGCCAGCCTATGCGCCTGAAGGCACATGGTACGCCGCATACTTTGAACCTGGGCCTCCTGATGGTCCTCACGTGCTGTATGGAGAACTTATCCTACCAAACGGCACAGGCTGGTGGTCTCCACCATGGCTTGGAGAACCAGATGTTCCTTCAGAAGGCGTAGTTGCCATAATAACCTTCCGCGTAGCCTATCAATCATTCGGCGAACCTGACATGTATGGCGACCTAGAGATCATAGACCAATTGGCAATCGGACTGAAGAGCCCGACTGACCAACAAATCGTTGCCATAAGCATGGATCCGCCAGTAAACGGGCTGTACACGATAACCACAGACTGGCCGGGTAGAGTGCTAGACCTGTATGGTGGAGCACTTAACGAAGGCTATGGAAGCCATCCGTTCCCAGCGCCATTCGGTGGACAAGGACCGAACAACCCAATGGACCTGGTCGTACCTCAATCAGAGGTCCGCCTGTTCGCAGAGGTGACATACAACTACTGGCCAGTACAGCAGAAGCTGGTAGGCTTCGAAGTAGAAGATCCAAACGGCGGAATACTGCTGAAGAGAACAGCAGTTACAAACGCTGACGGCATAGCCGACATACTCTTCGAGATGCCTTGGCCTTGCGATGATCCTGAATGCCTCTTCGGAGTCTGGAAGGTAACCGCCACAGTCAGCATCAGCGACGTCAGAGTAAACGATACGCTTGAATTCCACTACGACTACATGGTCAACATCTTCAAAGTAACTACCGACATGTTCGAATACAACCACTGCGACGAAGTGGAAATAACCATTGAATACGGCACACACGCCCAACAAATGTATCCACTGCTGCTCTCCGTACTCATCATGGACGACCTGATCGTGCCATTCGGCATGGTCCTAGTTGAAACTGAAGTAGGCGGAGCAGAATTCTGTACATACACCAACTTCACAGCAACAGTCCGCATCCACATACCCAAATACGCAGCCGCAGGCATAGCAACAATCCACGTCAACGCA
>CAYGAG010000002.1:99002-101712 GCA_964347765.1 uncultured Candidatus Bathyarchaeia archaeon | reverse complement strand
ACTGTCTTGACGCACTTACAGGAGTACATATCTGGAACTACACAACAGGCGGCGGTGTGTTCTCTTCTCCCGCCATTGCTTTCGGCATGGTTTTCGTAGGCTCCAACGATAGCAGAGTGTATGCACTGAACCAACACACTGGGACACATGTCTGGAGTTACACAACGGGCGGCTCGGTGAGGTCTTCTCCTGCTGTTGTTGGTGGTAGGGTTTATGTGGGGTCAGATGATGCCCGTGTGTACTGTCTTGACGCACTTACAGGAGTACATATCTGGAACTACACAACAGGCAACAGGATATTTTCTTCTCCTGCTGTTGTTGGTGGTAGGGTTTATGTGGGGTCAGATGATGCCCGTGTGTACTGTCTTGACGCCTTGACCGGAGCACACATTTGGAATTTCTCAACAGGCGGCTGGGCAGGTTCGCCTGCTGTCGTTTCCAGTAAGGTCTACGTAGGATCATGGGACGCCCAGATCTACTGTCTTGACGCTTCCACTGGAGCGCATATATGGAACTACACAACAGGCCAATTGCTGGAATCTTCCCCTGCTGTTGTTGACGGTAAGGTTTTTGTAGGATCAATCGACAAGAATGTTTACTGTCTTGACGCTTTGACGGGAACACATGTCTGGAACTACACGACGGAGGGTCTTGTGTGGTCCTCTCCCGCTGTTGCCAATGGTAAGGTTTTTGTAGGTTCCTTCGACAATAACGTTTACTGTCTTGATGATTTGACCGGAGCTCTCATCTGGAGTTATACAACAGGCGGCGACATATGGTCTTCTCCCGCCGTTGCTGACGGCGTGGTTTACGCAGGCTCATCCGACGGCACTGTATATGCATTTGGAACTGTTATTAGAGTTCCAGAGGACTATCCGACCGTACAGGAAGCAATAGACGCTGCGGAAGGAACCACCATTTTGATCGCTCCAGGCGTCTACCACGAGAATCTAGTGATTAACAAGACCTTGACGATTCTCGGAAAATCTGGAAGTAGCCCTATCTTTGATGGTGGTGGATCCGGAATCGCCGTAATCCTGTTACCTGGAGCATCTGGATCAACTGTTTCAAACCTTGTGATAACAAACTACGACCAAGGCATACTCATAGATGGTTCCTGTAACTGCCAGATCTACAACAACATAATGTCTTCCAACTCGATCGCCATCAACTCAACCGATCTATCCACAACCAACACCATCTGTGCAAACATCATATCAGAAAACGAAATAGGCATCAACATGACGAATTCCAACGGCAACATGATCTATTACAACAGCTTCATCAACAACAATATTCAAGCCATAAGCTCACTCTCTCCAAACAGTTGGGACAACGGCTATCCAGATGGTGGAAACTACTGGAGCACACACGCGACCACAGACATACTTAGCGGTCCAGACCAAGACGAACCTGGAAGCGACGGAATCGTCGACTTGAACTATACGATAACCCCCAACAATATAGATAGATACCCCCTGGCCAAACCATACAGCTTACATGACATAGGAATCACAAACGTAATCACTTCGAAAATCGTTGTCGGACAAGGCTTTGCGCTGTTCATCAAGCTTGACTTGTTGAACTACGGAACATACAGTGAAACCTTCACAATAACAATATACGCTGATACAGAGATCATAACCACCCAACCAGCAACCTTGGAAGCCAGAGGCTTCACAACACTAATTTTCGAATGGAGCACATCCGGCTTCACTAAGGGCAACTATACGATAAATGCAGCCGCTTCGGTAGTATACGAAGAAGTATCCACAGAGGATAACATGATGTCAGACGGTTGGGTGCTGATTTCTATAATCGGCGACATAACTGGTCCGGATGGCTGGCCGGACGGCAAATGTGACATGAGAGACGTCGGCTTGGTGGCGAGACACTTTGGACAGACAGTTCCTGATGCACCCGTCAATTGTGACTTGACCGGACCAGTCATTGGGGTTCCTGACGGCGTAGTCGACATGAGAGACATAGGAACAGTAGCCAGACACTTCGGAGAGGTAGATCCCTAGTCCATGACCGTAAGCATCTAGATGTCAGTCTTTGGCTGTTTAGTTGATAATCAAAGTGGAGTTAAACCATCCACATACTCCTCATTATTGACCTATACGTAAAGAGTTGTTTCTTCAGAATCGATGACATACGTAAGCATCATGGGTCTCGTCCAAAACATGGAAAGCAGGCCACACTGTAGACTTCGTAAACAGTGGACCGCGTATTGACAATACTAATTCAAGGTAAGGGTTTGTAGATAACAAGATTTACCTTGAACATTCTGCAAATCCACATAGGCAGAGATTGTTAGAGATGTCCCATGTCAAGGTAAAACTCGACTTCCTCCAATATCTACATGAAAGGGCGCAAGAATCTAGGAACAGGGAGAGCCAAGCAATCTTGATGTTCTTAGCCGGGACGGTCTTCTTCATAGGTGGAACGCTGGAAAGTATAAGTCTAACAGAGGAGCCAGAATGGTTTCTATTCATCCCCTATCACGCCAGCAATATCCCTGGTGCACTGTTGGGCTTGACACTGATATTAGGCGGCTTATCTTTAATGGTATTCGGAATGGGTGCTGCATTGAAATGGCGTCTCATTCGTAGGTCGTACTTGGAACAACTACACGAAATGAGTTCTGGCAAATGGGATGATCTGAAGCAGAGCAGAGAAACCAGCTTCTCCCAGAAACCTAGTTTGC
>CAYGAG010000002.1:0-98902 GCA_964347765.1 uncultured Candidatus Bathyarchaeia archaeon | reverse complement strand
AAGAACCTAGTTTGCAAGAACCTAGTTTGCAAGAACCTAGTTTGCAAGAACCTAGTTTGCAAGAACCTAGGGAAACGGAAACAGAAAGCACCATTGAATGGTGGGTGTACAAGGACACGGCCAAACCAGATCGCGCAAGAATCCACAGATCCACATGCTCCTACTGTAAACCTTCCAAGAGACGTAAGTTCGACAAGACTAAAGAGGAGGATACGGATTGGTTGGGGCCCTATCATACATGGAAAAAGGCTTGGAAAATAGCAAAAGGTCTGAGAAGAGAAGACGTGACCTTCTGCAAAAAATGCTGTCAGAAACTGAACACGTTGGAAGAGAAGGGTCATCTTGAATTCTTATTAGGTTCGTCGCAAGCAGTTGCCCAGAAATAAACTAGCAGATCTGTGCAGATTTTTACTGCAACAGGCAGTTTTTCAACGGCCTCTGCTAAACTATGGATCATACACATATCTCAGTCTCCTTAATGTCACGTTCTGGTATGATTCTATGTTTCAGACTTCAATGCTCTCTCCAAGCTCCAAAAGCCTACATTTTATGCCCTCTCGGTTAAGCCTTTTCTTCAGCCCTTTTGCATCATCCAAGGCTTTCTCAATATTATAGTGAAAGGGAATAACAAGATTAGGTCTTAACTTCTTGAATGCCTGTAAATAGTCATTGTAGCATTCGGGAAAGCAAGCAGTGAAAACAGTTTTCACATTGTCAGCGCTTGGAAATCTTGCTGAATCTCCTGCGTGCAGCAGACCATTGATGAAATAGCTGACGCTCTCCCTTGCACCCCAGCAGTGACTCTCTAAGACTTCCATTCCATCAATTTTGTCCCCAGCCTTCACAGCTACACCTTCCAAGTTGAACTTGTCTAAGGTTGTCTTAGGTGCGTAGATTCTAGTCGTTTGCAGCATGTCTCTGCATTTCTCAGTGCTAAAATGATCGTCATGTTCATGCGTTACAAGTAGGAGATCAGTAGACTCATTGGGTTTTACAAAGAAATGGGGATCAATAAGAACAGGCCTTTCACTAAGAACTTCGAGACATGCATTTCCCAACCATCTAACCTTCACGTGGAGCACCTGCAAACATCATAAATTGCTGCTCGTCTCTTAAGTCCTACGTATCGTAGACAAGATCCCCACAAGAGATGCTTAGTGGAATCTGAAAGTTGTGGATAATATTTCGTATTCGCTTCTTGGAATAACTAGAAAACACGTAGGTCCCGGCACGACGTCGAATAGTTCTAAAATGCATACTATTCAACAAGCGTCAAAAGGTCTTCTGAAACGTATTCCATAAAGTCCTCAATGGTGCCTTTGCTAAACAGGGTTACAACACAGTTTCTAGTGATTCCCACAACAATGCCGCGCTTGTGCACTTCAAAGACAACATACCAGATCTTTCCATGCTCAAGATGGCTGTTGTAGAGATCAGTGTCAACCAGATCAGATCCTGCTAGACAAAGTTTCTCTACACCCGGTATATCGACTTCGTCAAACCAAATCAATTTGGTGGCTTGGGGATTCGATTCGTGAAGCTCCTTAAGAGTCACATGAGGTATGTTTACCTCCACAATTCCTTGAGATTTGATGAAAAGGATTCTGCTAAGCTTATTTGCTACAAAATTCGTCAATAATTTCCTTACTCCACGAGCTACAGAGGGAGCCATCACGATCGTGAATAGCCGGTCTTTGGCGGATTTGATCCAGAAAGGAGCCTCCTCCGTAGTGGGCGTTTCAACCAGTTCGCGCCTATAGAAACGTCTGCGCACAAAATCCTTACTGAACACTCCGGATATGGAGTTATCATCCGATTTCAAGTCTAATATCTCTGTTATCAGGTTTACAGCTTCTCCATCTGCCGTCTCATATTGCTCTTCTTCACGAAAATCTTTAAGCTTCCATGCAATCAACCCCGGATCAGCATCCTCCTTAACTTCGAAGATCTTTGCCGGTAGAACCAAACTCAACACCACAAAGCAGATCTGAACAGCTGACTTTAAAAGTTTCTATGGATTTCCACAATAACTCCTCCTGCGCTATAGGAGAGTCAATAAATGTATCCGCAAGGATAAACCTAATTGTGGATTGAATGAGCGAAATCAGGGTTCATACGTCGGGTTACAGCCCTACGTGGAACAAGCGCGCGCTATGTTCGACAAGGATCGATGCCGTTTGACAGAAGTGTTAGTGGGGACGGGCGGCTGGAGCTATTTCCAGATTTCTGGTGTCCCGTCTTTGGAAGCTTATTCCCGAGCATTCAACTTCGTGGAGGTCAACTCCACTTTCTACAAGATTCCAAGTGTAAAGCTTGTGGAACAATGGCGAAGACGAGTTCCCCGCGACTTTCGCTTTGCCGTCAGATGTCACAGAAATCTAACATACAAATACAGATTGGAACCTGTAGGAGAATCACATAAAATTCTCAGTGAGATGACAGCCATATGTAGGATCCTTCAAACAACTCTTCTGCACATTCAGACTCCCAAAAGCCTTAGACTTGACAGAACCAAATTAAAGTCAATAGCCGATCTCTTTTCTTCCGCAGATCTTGGAGGAACAAGAATCGTGTGGGAGATTAGAGGAGAGAAGTCACTTCCAAAGAAGAAAATCATAAAACTCATGAAAGACTTTGACATGATTCACTCCATTGATTTATCAAAGGGCCAAGAACCAGCATTCCAAGCCGATATTCTCTACTCAAGATTGTTTGGCAAAGGCAAACACAATATCTACCAACCTACAGATCGGGAACTGAAAAGAATCCACAAAGAAGTTGCCAAAGCAAATCCTAAAACTGCAGCTCTAAGCTTCCACTTCGTGAAGATGTACAAAGACGCTGCGAGGTTCAGAATCTATAACCAAACAGGAAGGTTCCCCCCGGTGACAAGCAACACCGGCATCAGGTCTCTGGAAGAAGTCCTGAAGCAAGATGCCCTCTTTCCCACCACAAAGAAAGAACTGATCGAACACCAAGGCTGGAAACTTATAGATCTGACCAATGACAAAAGAGTGCGCGCTGTCAAACTGTTACAGAAGCTTCCTAAAAAAACCTATAATAGCCTTGGCGACGTCATTGAGATGGTCAAAAACTGACACGTTGATGTGACCACATTTGACTAGAGTTTATCTGGGGACTTGCGGTTGGAGCTACAAGGATTGGGTCGGCCCAGTCTACAGGAAGAAAAAAGAGAGCAAGCTTAGGGCATATACCCGCATTTTCAAGACCGTTGAGATCGACTCAACTTTCTATCGTTATCCTTCAAAAGGTATGGTAATGGGTTGGACTAGATACTCACCAGACAATTTCAAGTTCTCTGCAAAACTGCCAAGACTGATAACTCATGAGAAAATGCTAGATCTTGACGAGAAGGTAGACGAAGACCTCACCCGATTCTGTGATTTGATGAGACCCCTCCTGTTGAATGGAAAACTGGCCTGTCTTCTCATACAACTACCGCCAAAGTATAGCTTTGACAGAGATCATCTGGAGAGCTTTCTGAAGATCCTGCCCTTGGAATTCAACTTTGCGGTTGAGTTCCGAAATCTGTCATGGATGAGGGATGAGACATGGGAACTGCTTAAGAAGTACAAGGTAACATACACAATCGTTGATGAGCCGCTGCTTCCGCCTGAGACGCACCTAACCTCGGACCTAGCCTATTTCCGTTGGCATGGAAAGGGAAGTCGACCTTGGTACAATTATCTCTACAGCAGGAAGGAGCTGGAGCCTTGGGTGCCAAAAATCCAAGAAGCTGCAAAAAATGTGGACCTACTAATCGGGTACTTCAACAACCATTACCATGGATACGCCGTGGAAAACTGTCTCCAGATCACCGAGATGTTAGGAGAGCTAACACAAGAGCAAAAGAAGACAAAGAAGATAGTGGAACAATACTTTGAAAGGAAGAGCCAAAAGCCAGGACTCAAGCCAACAACGCTGGGAGATTTCGCGGAGGCCAAAGAATCGGATTTCTTGCAACTTCTTGCGTCTTTCATAGATGAAAATCGTCTGAAAAGGGCCAAAAAAATGAAAGACGACGAACTCAAGATCCATGAAGCTTCAAAACATCAGATCAAAGCTCTAATCCGAGATTATACGATCTTGGTTGACCTTGAAAGACGAGTAATACTGCATGATTGTCCAGACTGGAGCAGAACTCTGCCTCTCAAAAGATTCTGCAAACATCTGGGAAAGCTAGTACTCTCTATAGATAAAGGCGAAGCTGCCAGATTGTTGCGGGAGATAGATACCGCCAAAGAGAGCTGGCAATTTAAGCCTTACTTGGAGGACTAGTTCAAGCGGATTCACGATATCCTGCAGGAGGGCAAGCAGACACAGGGCTAGGACCTTTTCTTCGCACGTACTCTTGCCTTTTCCTTATCCATTTCAATAACTCCGATCTCAACATTTCTCTTTCCTTTCTCTTCTGTTCCTAATTTTACGTTGCAGTACGGACAGACATTCACTAGTTTGCCTTTTCCATTGCCGAAATCAAGCATAACCAAAGGTTTGCTGAAGGTTTTTCGGCAAGACGGACAGGAGATCAGCATTGAGTTCTCCTTTGGAGACTGAACCTTGGTCTTGTTGGTTCTCCTCTCAGATTTCGGAATGGACTTCGCATCTCTGTGTTTCCAAGGAAAATCAGATGCTAAAGCGATAACACTCAGAATGGCGGGAAGAACTAGACATACATAAATCAAACGGAAAAACGCCCAGTAAGGCGTAGCCCAAAGAAGGCTGAACTGCAGGCTATGATTATACAGATCATGATGAACAATATAATCAATCCTGTTCAAGAGAAACAATACAAAACACATGCTCACCAGCCATAGGATGAGGACAACTTTTATGAACTCGGAAGCTCCGAAAAAATCTCTCAAAGTCATTAATCAAACCAAAAGTATCAGCCACAGCAGACCACAAAAACATTATGAACAAAGAATCCGAATCTGGACTAAGAATCAGACAAAGAGATATTGTAACATTCTTTGGGTCGAACAAAACACGTAGTATCGATTGATACCCAACAACCTAGGAGCTGACTCTAGCTTGTTTCTTCCAGTTTTGCAGGCAGGTATTCGTCCACAATGTAGGTTAGGCCGTATCTACTAAAGGCCTCTTGTTCAGCCTTTCTTCTTATGTCGAGAAAAGTCTTGATTTCCCTTTGCCACAATTTGTTCTTGTAGCGTGGGTCTCTTTTCAACTCGTGCAGTCTCTTTATGTCTACGTCCTCTAGTGGATCTGTTGGCAACTTGTAGTTGACAATATCTGAAGCCCAGACGCCGCTCCATTTCGCATCAGGAGTTGTTAGATCTCTTAGGTGTGCGGCGTTGGCTGAACCCGAGATGACAACCATAGCGATGTGCATACCCCATGGATCGCCGTCGGTAAAGATGAAGGCTGGGAGTTCCAACTCTTTGTTCAGCCTTCTGATAAAGTGTCGAGTTGCCCTAGGCGCTTGTCCAGCCGTTAGAACGAGTATGGCGTTAAACTTCTTGTGTACGTTCTCTTCGACAAATCTGGTAAATAGACCGCCTTTCTCGATTGCTATAACCTTGTCTGCTGTCGTTTCAACAAACTCTGATGAGGTCAAAGCGGGTCCTATCATGACTCCATCAGGATGAGATGTTAGATTTAGCGTTCTTCCCTCATATCCTGGCACAGTATATTCTATGGTCAGGTCGCCGAAGACTGCTGAACGCTCCTCCGGAAAGATGCTGAAATCTTCTCTCGACAATCCCAGAACTGTCTCTAGATCTGTAATGATGTTGTTTGACTCTTGCTGATCTTTGAACTTCATTTCATATGCTTGAGCAGAATAATACACGTCTCTCAAGGTTGAGGTTTTACGTTGAGAAGTAAGCTCATTGGAGAATAATGCCGTCCATACAAGCTGTGTGAAAGGTCTAATGTGCCGAATATTCCTAGCACTTCTACGAACTCTTTTTTCCCCCAAAATGAACTGTCTAACTTCTGGATTGTAGTAGATATTCTCAGTAGAACGACTAGGCATCTGTATAGACGGGAAGTGACCATTGTTAAGCTGGCCGTAAATATTGAGTCCAAGTTTTCCTAGGCTCTCCAAAACCTCTTTTTTCTTTTCTGAAACGACGCTTTTCTTTCTATTTTCCAATTTCTTCAACACTTTCTAAGAGTTTTTCTATATCCGGGTGTTCTTCTTTGTTGGCCAACTCGGTTGAGAACCTCGCGATCTTTGGCAAATATTTGCTGAAAATGTCAAGTCTTTTCCGCTTCTTCTTCACATGTTCTCTCCTTGTGAAGAAGTGTCTGAGGTGACGCGCAACCTCTCGCAGTCCGTTCATTATTTCTCTTCTAATTTCAGGTCTGTCTGCAATGAATTCTTTGCCGACTGTTTTGTAGGGGATTTTGGTGCTACAGATATGGACTAGTATGGCGACTGGCATGTCTGGTGTAACCTTGTATCTTCGCCAATTCATAGAGTTTATGACCATTGTAGAGACGTCGCTTGCTTCATCGTACAATAAGGGTATCCTATTGGCGAAACGGTAGATCAGAAAGTCATCTCTCCTGGGTATTTCTCCTCCATAGGCGATTGCCAATTCCACAATAAAGGGGTGACCAGCATAGGCTGAGGGTCTTCGTCGATGAACAGTCACGAACTCAGGTCTCAGCTCTTTCAAGACACCCGCCTTTAGCAACTCTTCTCCTAGTGGGGATAGGCAACTTGCGTCAGGTGGTAAGAAGTCTTCGAATTTCTTTAACATGCGCATTAGCCTGACGACTTCCCTATGAGAAAGTCTCTTGGGGCTCTTAGACGGTCTTATGTTGCTGAACTCTAAGAACTTGTGGGCAGTTATTTCGCCTACTCTGTGAAAATGATTCTTCAGAAAATCAAGCATATTTCGGTGCGGAGTCACCTGTATAAGGCGTTGTAGAAGCTCAACGTCGACACCATAAGGATGGGGAAGCGTTTCTTCAGGAGGGTTCGGCATCTCCTCAGTTGCTCTGTGAAAATTGTATAATCTTCCTCTGGGATCAACAAATGTTAGATTCGCGTAGGGATTCACCATGGCTGTCTGCTTGAAGTATTCTAAGATCTTAGGCATGGCTCTGTGGTAAAGACCTTCGAGGCAGAATTCAACAATCGTCCCGCGCCATCGCTCCTTGTTTGTGATGATCTTTCTGTCAAGTATGAGTGGTCGGTTCCTCTGGATGTCAATCATGAGCTTATAGGAATAGATCTTCGCTCTACCAGTACTCGAGATCACACAGGCTGGTTGGTGGGTAGTTATTTGTCCATATAGGATTGCCATCTTTCCACCTAAGCCGAAAGTTCCTCTTTGCTGTTTGGGCTTGTACTTTGAGCCGAAGAGGACTTGGCCAAAAGCTGAGGGAATATGCCTAGGCGGGACTCCTAGGCCATTGTCTTCGACCCTTAACTTGTAGATATTCTTCTCTTTACTTTGCCCGTTGGCATACGAAAGCCGCACATAAATATCAGGGGGCATCCTGAGGCCTTCAGCAGCATCCAGAGAATTTTCAACAAGCTCTCGCAGAGCTGCGAAAATTGCTCTAGAAGGGTTTGTGAATCCAGCGATATCTCTGTTACGATAGAAGAAGTCAGCTGCGCTTATCTCCTCAAAGGTCGCCTTAGCCACCTAAGCTCCCACCAACATGCTCATTGAAGCTTACTGTAAGGATATGCTATGATCACACTTTAATCTAACTACACTTCTCTCTGTTTTCAGAGAGGACGGGAGGAGAATTTCCATTTTTCTGGCACTTCTTTCGATTCTCGAATTATAAACACTACCCTTTTGAGGGTACATAGTAGTATTCTCCAATGTTTTTCTGAAATCTGTCAAGCTGTGATCCTTCCTTGTTGACTCTAGGCCTTTTTGTAGTGGTATCCCTTCGGAAAGTGACCTTCATCTCTCCAAGAAATGTGTTCATTCCGTCTCTTAGATGAGTTGGAGGTTTGACTTCACCCCTTACTCCTGGTTCTCCTGTGAATACCATCAACCGATCGGCTATGAAATCTTGTGCGACGACGTCGTGTTCGACTACAAAGGCTGTAACGTTATGAGCTTCTACGATTCGTCGTATTGCTCGGGCCACTTTCAACCTCTCTTCAACGTCAAGATAGGCACTGGGTTCATCAAGCAGATAAAGTTCTGCTCGTCTGGATAAGCATGCGGCGATTGCGGTTTTCTGTAGTTCTCCGCCGCTCAGCTCTGTTATATTCCTGTCCAGAAATCTGCCAATAGCCAAAGGTTTGAGAATTTCAGTTTTATACCAGCTTGAAGTGAAATCTGCTTTTGCAACACTCTTCAAAAGCTCTTCGACGGTTCCCTCATATTCTGTTGAAACATATTGTGGTTTATAACTTACCTTTAACCCGGCAAAACTTTGTTCATCATCCGCTCTTTCAATTCCAGCCAAGATTTTAACAAATGTTGTTTTGCCTATGCCGTTAGGCCCTAAGATCCCGACGATTTCCCCTTTCTTAATATCCCCTGGAGATGCATAAAGCTTGAATCCATCGTAAGTTTTCTCTATTTTTTTCCATTTGAGCTGAGTTTCACCTATTGCGAAACTTGCCAAGGGCGGCTTCTCATGGAATACTATTCCTTCTTTTCTGAACCTGACATTCTCGTCTGGGATATACCCCTGCAAGTATATGTTTATACCTGTCCGGACGCCATGGACTTGCGATACAATCCCGTACACTCCCGGCTCTCCATAGAAGATGCATATCTGGTCTGACAAGTAGTCTATGATTGCTAGGTCGTGTTCAGCAACAACGACGGTTTTCTCTTCTTCTGTCAGTCTTCGTATAGTTTTGGCAACTTTCAGCCTTTGTTTCACGTCCAAATAGCTAGATGGCTCGTCAAGAAGATACACTTCAGCTTCGCGGCACAAGGCTGCTGCTACGGCTACACGTTGAAGTTCTCCTCCGCTTAGAATGTCGAGAGGTCGATTCCACAGCTTCTTCAGTTCAAGTTCCTCCGCAATATCGTCAAGTTTCTCTCTTTCGTCAACTTCCTGCAAAAGCTCACCAACTTCTCCCGAAACAGCTTTGGGGATCTTGTCAACATATTGAGGTTTGTAGGCAATCTTGAGCATCTGTCCGCCCATCCTTTGAAAATAGTCTTGCAGTACGGAGCCTTTGAAGTGTTGAACTATCACTTCCCAGTCTGGAGGATTTTCGTAGTCTCCAAGGTTCAAAGTGATCTCACCAGATAGTATCTTAAGCGTCGTGGACTTGCCCATTCCGTTTTGTCCGAGCAAACCCAGAATAATTCCTGGTGAAGGCGTTGGGAGCCTGTAGAGTTTGAAAGCGTTTTGTCCAAATCGGTGACTACATTCGGCTTCCAACTCATCTGGGAGATTGACTATCGAGATGGCGTTGAAGGGGCACTTCTTCACGCATATTCCGCATCCTGAACAAAGTGTCTCCACGATCACGGCAACGTTCTCTTGGAATCGAATAGCCTCCTTGTGGCTTCTTACCATCGGGCAGAAACGATAACATATCCTGCTGCACCGTTTGGGTTTGCACTTGTCAACATTTAGGACTGCCACTCTAGTCATGGCTGACTGCACGAAGGAATGGACATGATTTCGTGAGTTATAAACGTGAGGTGGCGATTAAAGTAAAAGATAGCTCAAACCGTTTCATTTCTTAAGCCAGTTTCCCAGTCGGTCTCTGAATCCAATGCACACGCAGGATTTTTGCTGTTAGGACTGAAGCACGTAGTCTATGCTTTACAGTTCCACGTGGCGTCTTGCGACAATCACATTTGGGTTTAAAGCGATCTCTTTCTAGTCACAGCTTCAGGATTCAAATCCAAGGTTCAACGTAGAGTCTGCCCCACAACATGAGGAGAATTGAGTCAGTAGATTCATCGCACTGCAAGGTCTGCACAAGCAGAGCGTCACATCATTTGGACAACAACGGAAAGCTGCCACACTGCGCTAATTCGGTTTCACCACTCTTCTTCCTCTTCTTCCCATTCCTCTTCCTCTTCTTCCCATTCCTCTTCTTCAATCATAACGTCTCACCTCTGATGTTTTTTAGAGAGAAGATCGGTTTGGATTTAAAAGCCTTCAATTTCTGATTTCGAAGAAGATGTCAACGTCTTGGCTTCGAAGAATCACTTCAGCATGTTCGCTGTTAGAGAAGCTGTAGGTTCTCGTGTTTTTGGTGTCATATAAGCCCAGCACAGGTTAGGCGAGTTGTGTGCTGCTCCCACTCTTCCACAAGTGTCCACTGCAATTAGTCCCATTGAATTGTAGGCGTCAGGCATCTTGCGATTTACGGTCCCTATTGCTTCTTCAACAGCATCCTCAGCCGATTTCCCCTCCTCCATGAGGCTACAGACAGTCTTCGCCAAAACAAGCCTTATCGCGATCTCGCCGATACCTGTTGCAGAACACGCACCAGCTTGATTGTCGGCATAAGTACCGCACCCGATCAGAGGCGAGTCACCGATTCGTCCTGGAAGTTTGAGGGAAAAACCCCCTGTGGAAGTTGCCGCCGCAAAATCTCCCTCCTTGTCCAAGGCAACAGCCCCAACAGTGTCTAGTTGGAACAGTTCAGGATTATTCCTTATTAAGTCAGCTAGCTTTGGCAATGTGGTTTTTCCCTCAATCAAGGCCTTCCTCTGGCGTTCATAATATCTCACTCTAAGCTGAGTAACTGGTTCTCTCCTCTCAAGTTCGAAGGCGTCTGCCAATCTTTCGGCCCCTTCTCCCACCATCAACACGTGATCCGTCTCGTCCATGATAATTCTTGCCAAGAAAACTGGATTCTTAATGTCCTTCAAAAGTCCCACAGCCCCTGCCTTCAATGTCTTTCCATCCATAATCGACGCTTCCATTTCCACATGTTTCTCAATATTCAAGCTCGAACCATATCCAGCGTTAAACACACTTTCATCCTCCATAGCAGCAACTGCTTTCATAACTCCTTCAACCGCACTCTCTCCATTCCTCAAGATTTCGAAACCGATCTCTGCCGCTCTCTTGACGCCTTCTAAACCAGTCTGGCTACGTTCAGGTTGCCAATTGCCGGCGCCACCATGAACTACGATTACAGGCTTTTGCACTTCTCTCAACCGCCTCCAGGTAACTAGACAATGCGATAGTAAAGCCCTTCCCGCTGCGATTTAAGCCTACTGTCAATCGATGATCAGAACGAATAAATTCCTGCACATTGTATAGTTAGTTCGGGATGATGTGAGGCGACGGCTGGGAGCATCAAGCTATGAGAAGGTCACTAACCTGCACTGACCAAAATCAGCTTTGCGCGGGACACTGAGAGAGTCAACTGGGGTGAGATTGCGCTAAGAGATTTTAACCTTCTGACAACCACTTCCCGCGGGAATGAAAGTCGCGCCTGTTTCGAATTAGAGTATCTTTTGGGCGAAATAGGTGACCCAGTAGCGACAGTCGTTAAGACCAATGTTTCAGGTTTGATTTCCGCAAGGACAGCCTTCAACCCTTTCGAGGCAATCAGAAGGCTTCGTAGACTATTACATGATCGACCTTACGAATTCCGGTATACATTAAGAATAATTCCAATCGAAAGAGTCGTCGGTACAGATCTTGACGAGATTCAACATGCAGCCATAGGCCTAGCTTCAAAGATTGAGAAGGACGAGACTTTTCGAGTAACAGTTGAGAAACGGTTTACGGAATTGCATAGACAGGATATCGTTGAGGTTGTGGCAGCAAAGGTTGAAAGAAAAGTTGACCTGCATAGACCTGACAAAATTCTGCTAGTCGAGATTGTGGGTGAACTAGCAGGCGTATCCGTGATAAGGGCTAGAGACATCATATCGGTCATGAGGGAGAAACTGCTTTGAACAAGACTAGTGCTGAATGGCTAGCAAGGCCATGTGTTCAATGACCAGCTTAGTAACTGCTTTCCCCAAATCTCCTTCTTCAGCAACGGTCTCA
This sequence comes from uncultured Candidatus Bathyarchaeia archaeon, assembly GCA_964347765.1. Classification (GTDB taxonomy): domain Archaea; phylum Thermoproteota; class Bathyarchaeia; order Bathyarchaeales; family Bathycorpusculaceae; genus CAYGAG01. The sequence continues at coordinate 86,950 of CAYGAG010000002.1, read as the reverse complement.
GTTTCCAGATTCGAGATGCCAAAAATCTCTTGAATATCTGCGGTCTTCTTTTTTGACATCTTGATCACAGTGTCATCACGCGTAGCATCGAGCTTCTTGGAAACCAGGGACAGAGTTGACTCTACCACATTATAATCCTCTCCGACAATCAGCACAGCTATCTTTGTCGCCTCTGGCTTGATCCCTAAAATCCTCGTTGCCTTTCGTATTTGATGCTGGGCAGAAGCAAAAAGCAATGATTCCATCATCACGCTTCTAGAAATGTTCTCCTTATTCTTGAAGACGGTCAAAGCGTTCAAAACTGCAAAATAAATATGCTGCCATGTGGCAATATATCTTGCGTCAAAGAATTGAACTCCAGTATTTGAAGGACTCTCTTCCCGAATTTTTTTGAGGAATTTTTCCACATTTCCTATATGGACACCTTTAAACCCAGCTATGACAACATATTTCCCAAATTCCTCAATCTTCTTCCTCAATCTTCTTCCTCAATTATCTCCTTCAAGAACTTCCTGACAAGTCTCTTCGGCACTCCAGCCCGTATTAACTCCGCAGCTTTCTCTTCCAAAGATTTCTTTCTTTCCTTGCAGTCTTTGACGATCTTCTTGATGGTTTCTCTTATCTCCCATGGGAAAACTATCCAACAGCTTGACTCTTTTTCATAGTATTCTGGTACAGTGATGCTCCAAGGCTTATAATAGATTGTTGCGATCTTGATTTCAAGTGCTCCTTCACGGGCAATGTGTTCCTTGACAAGCTTCAAGCTCATCCCGGTGTCTGCAATCTCATCCACAACAAGAACTTTCTTTTCTTGAACGGACACTGAGATTGGCTGCGTTAGGACTGGGGTCTCTTTTGTTTCAGCAATTCCCAAGTAAAACTCCACTTTGACATTGGCAAGATTGGGGTTTCCCAGCAGATCGGACAATACACGTGCAGGTGGCCAGCCTCCTCTAGATACGCCCACAATTATATCTGGAATGAATCGGTCTCTCCGGATTTTCTCGGCAATATTCAAGAGCATCCTGTATATCTGGTTCCATGAAGGAACTTCAAATTCAGAACTCATCTATCTTTTCCCCGCACAGATAAGCCTGTCACACTCATGGAAAAGGCGAAAGTGAAAGGTTTCGCTTTTGCTTAGACAATCTTCGTCTTTCTTGCACCGTATATTATTACTCCAAAGCCAATAAGTATCCAACCCAAACCGAAGAGCAGCCAACCGTACGCGTTCACTAGGCTTGAGTCTGCCAGAGCACTGTAGTAGTTTCCTTCTGCCTCTCTTCGTCCTACGATGGCCTCTTCCATTGCAGTCCCTGTCGTATTCCAAACGCTCAATGCTTCCGCAATAGAGACATCCGCGTCTTGGAGGTAGCTTTCTGCTTGGCCAAACAATCCCATCTGATAGTGTTGCATGCCCTGAAGAATTCTCATGGACACTCTTACAAGCAGAACTTGAGTTTCCGTAACATTCGGCGGGTCGGTTATAAACGGAGGCAATTCTCCATCCATGGGGAGACTGAATATGCCCAGCTTTGCGAATATTCTGAGACATTCAAGATGATCTTCTGACAAAATGGCAAAGTCATCGTTCTCATATATCTCAATAGATGTATCATTGATTCTATCGATGTATACATCATAGTGATATGTCCACAATTCTGGCACGTCTTCAATAAATGGTGTCATATTAGAGACATGGAAGATCTTCGTATGGCCTGGCAGAACTCTATGGGGACTGCTGAATCTGTGAGTGTAATTTCTTCCCCATTCGAATTCGACGCGCACGGCGGAGATATTAAATGGACCAGAGAAATCATTTTTTATACTCGTCGAGAAGTTCCAACATGTTCCTTCCAAGTATCCAACGATGCTAGTAAAGGGGTAGATGGGACTGTAGAACATGTCTGGGCCTGCATACGCTGGATTTACCCATTTGAAGTGTAATCCATTAGACGCCTTTATCGAAGCTGTTAGAGCCGTCAATATCAGCAAACAGGTCATCAAGCATATCATTGTTGCATTCTTTTTTCTCATATCTTCATCCTCAATATCTCGACTTCTGATCTCTGAACCTATTTAAATCTTAAATGTACTAGGACTCGTGAGTTGTTTCAGATCTTGGTCTTCGTAACCTTAATTACGGTTGTTTATTGTAACATTTCTCTGGCGAAGAGATTTGCAGATTGTGGAAAGTGTACCAAACTTTAGCACTTCCAATCCTACGATTGTTGAGTCGGTTCTTGGGGAAATCAGGTCGATACAAGACACCTTCTTGTTTGACCATACATTTGATAACCATTACAACCGACTTGTTGTTTCTATCACTGGCAATAAAGACTCGGTCCTAGAGGCTGTGTTGAAAGCAGCTTCCAAAGCTGTAGAACTGATCGATATGAGAAAGCATAAAGGGCAACATCCGAGAATCGGCGCCGTTGATGTTGTACCATTTATACCTATAAAAAATGTTGCTATGGAAGAATGTGTCGAGCTTGCCAAGGTATTTGGAAAAACGTTCTCTGGGAAACACAATGTCCCCGTTTACCTCTACGGAGAAGCAGCAACGAGGCCTGAAAGAAAGGATCTGGACTGGATACGCAAAGGTGAGTATGAAAACCTTGCGCAGATGATTGTTAAATCAGGACGCAAGCCGGATTTTGGTCCTGTCAAACCTCATCCTACAGCTGGTGCCACGATTACAGGCGCTCGCAAGCTTATGGTAGGTTTCAACGTTAATCTGGATACAGCTGATTTGAATGTTGCTAAGAAGATCGCTAGAGCATTGCATGCAAAGAGCGGTGGGCTCTCCAATGTGAAAGCGATGGCTGCCTACGTTCCAGAACAGGGCGTCACACAAATCGGTATGAGTATCACCGATTTCGAAAAGACTCCTCTACACAGAGTCTTCAAGCTACTTTCACTGGAGTCTTCACGTCGCAATGTTCCAATAGTAGGGTCAGAGTTCTGTGGTATGGCACCTTTGAAAGCTATTATCGACATAGCCGTACATTATCTAAAGATCGATAACTTAACCATAGATCGGATTCTAGAAATTGCGATCCATGAAGCTGCAGAGAAAGAAGCGCAAAGACAATGACCCCAGTGATTGCTCCAATCTTTATCGACAGAACGAAAGTTCTACCTTCTTTCCGTATAACATTCACACATGCGGTTAGTCATTTGAATTCTATATTGGTTGATAGCATACGTTGATCGTTTAAGATAAATATGTCTACGTTGTATAAGGGAGAGAGAAGGTGTAAGAGATAGCTATTACGATTCGATGGTTGGGGCATGCCAGTTTTCTGATAAATGCTGCAGGAAGGACTATCTACACTGATCCATATGAAGGCGAATACTCTAAACATGCTGACTTGATACTCGTGTCGCATTCCCATTCAGATCATTGCGACTTGTCTAAGATTAAGAAGGTTCGTAAGGCAGACACTATAATCATTGCTCCTGAGGATTGTAGGCAGAAGATTGCTGGAAATGTCAACTTCCTTAAGCCCGGAGATGAAGTTGAAGTTTATGGTATCAAGGTAGAAGCAGTTAGAGCCTACAATGTCAAGCGGTTCAGGTCTCCTGGGATCCCTTATCATCCTAAAGGTTTCGGCGTCGGCTATGTGATAATGGCGGAAGATAGAAGAATCTATCATGCAGGAGACACGGATTTCATTTCTGAAATGCAGAAGATCGGGGATATAGATGTGGCTCTGCTTCCCAGTGGAGACACTTACACTATGGATAATGCTGAAGCTGCCGAGGCTGCAATAACAATCAATCCAAAGGTTGTAGTGCCCATGCACCGTTGGGATACAGATCCTGAAGTGTTCAAGAGAGAAGTGGAAGCGAAGTCGGACATCAAAGTTGTCGTATTAAAGGAAGGCCAAGAATATCAAGTGGCCTAGATATGCCTATAACCGATAAGCGGACAAGGCCTTGTCAGAAAGAAAGGGCAGATCTGCTTATTGTGAATGCAAATGAACTCGTAACGCTTGATGGTGGCAGCAAACAGCTACGCATTGGCAAAAGGATGCAGCATCTTGGCATAATACATAATGGGGCGTTGGCAGTCAGAAAGGACAGAATTATTGCGGTAGGAAAAACCTCAGAAATCCGAAGAAGATTCAAGGCTGAGGTTCTGATGAGTGCTGATGGCAAAACCGTAATGCCCGGCTTTGTGGATCCTCACACTCATCTTGTTTTTGCTGGTTCAAGAGAAGATGAGTTTCAAATGCGGGTCGAGGGCGACTCCTATATGAAGATTTTGAATGCTGGAGGTGGGATTCTAGATACGGTAAAGAAGACTCGGAGAGCTAGCGCGGACACACTTGTGGAATTCGGTTTCAGAACATTGGATCTTATGTTAGAACATGGCACGACGACTGTTGAAGCAAAAAGTGGCTACGGTCTGACGGTCGAAAGTGAATTGAAAATCCTGAAGGTTGCCAAGCGTTTGGACAAGTTACACCCAGTCGATGTTGTTCCAACTTTTATGGGTGCACACGTTTTTCCTGGGGAGTACAAAAGTGATCCGCAACGGTATGTGGATTACATTGTTGAGAAGATGATCCCAAGGGTTTCTCGAGAGGCTCTTGCAGAGTTCTGCGATGTGTTCTGTGAAAAAGGAGTCTTTGGGTTAGCACAATCTAGGAGAATCTTGGCTGCCGGTCTAACCCATGGTCTGAAACCCAAGGTTCATGCTGACGAGATGAGCATGTCGGGTGGTGCTGAATTGGCAGCTGATGTAGAAGCTATCTCGGCTGAGCATCTGCTCTTCTCATCAGAAAAAGGTCTTACAGCCTTGGCCGACAAAGGTGTGATAGCAGTCTTGCTTCCAGCTGCGGCCTTCAGCTTGATGGCTGGACGGTACGCAGACGCTAGAAGGATGATTGATCTGGGTGTTCCTGTAGCTCTTGGTTCTGACTTTAACCCGAGTTGTTGGGTTGAGAATCAGCAGTTGGTCATATCCTTTGCTTGTCATCTCATGAAGTTGACTCCAGCAGAGGCCATAACAGCATCAACAATTAACGCAGCTCATGCCATTGAAAGGGGAAACGAGATTGGCAGTCTAGAAGTGGCAAAAAAGGCGGACTTTCTGATTCTAGATGCTCCCAATCATAGGTTTCTCGGCTACCGTTTTGGTGTAAACATAGTAGATAAGGTTTTCAAAAATGGGCGGCTGGTTTTTGACAGGGAGAAGCAGCCGATGAATCCTTTTATCAGTTAAGCGGCTGCAGGCGATTACTCTGTATTTCATAATTTCGATGGTCTGCGATATTACTGGGCCAGATGGTTGGCCTGATGGTCAGTGTGACATGAGAGACATTGTAGAAGTTGCGCAGCCTTTTGGAAGAGCTCCGATATGGCCTTACTGAAACCCGAACTGCGACATCACAGGAGTGATACTAGGAATGCCGGATGCGAAAATCGACATGAGAGACATAGGATTAGTGGCCAGGCACTTCGGCGAAACAGACCCATAACCCGCATGCGTCGAAGGTGACAGTTGGAAGAATCACAGATTTGTGACCGAAAATATAGTTTGTTTCAAGACTTGTGTTTCTGCGGCACTTTTGCCCAGTTTTTTCAACGAGTTGGATGGAAATCAAGCAGACGGCAAGAAATTATAGTCAGTGTGCACCATTCTCGGTTGGTGTGGAAGGATTTGTTCAAGATTGAGAAGCCCGTCAAATGCTTGACTGGATCTGAGTTACACTGCAGGAATTGGCAAATCGAGGGGATCATGCGTATGCTCTTCAACGTAGTGGATCCAGAAGTCGCGAAGGATGCTGAACAACTGATAGTTTACGGCGGGACGGGGAGAGCTGCTAGAAGTTGGGATTGTTTTCAGCACATCGTGGAGACTTTGATGGAGCTGGAGCCTCACGAAACAATGCTGGTTCAGAGCGGAAAACCTGTAGCCGTTTTCGAAACTCACGAATGGGCGCCTCGGGCGTTGATAGTAAACAGCATGCTTGTGCCAAAGTGGGCAGATTGGGACTACTTCTATGAGTTGGAGCAAAAAGGCCTGATAATGTTTGGCCAGATGACCGCAGGTTCTTGGTCGTATATTGGCACCCAAGGAATTCTGCAGGGCACTTATGAAACCCTTGCAGCCGTGGCAAGCAGACACTTTGGCGGCAGCTTGCGTGGACGCTTTGTCTTGACTGCTGGGCTCGGTGAAATGGGTGGTGCTCAGCCTCTCGCTGTGACTATGAATGATGGTGTTGCCTTAATAGTTGAGATTGATCAGCACATGATTGAGAGAAGATTCAAACATGGCTATCTGGAAACATGGACTGAGAGCTTGGATGAGGCTATAGAGCTTGTCTTGGAGGCTAAACGTAATGGAGATCCTAGAAGCGTCGGTTTGTTAGGTAACGCAGCTGATGTACATCCTCAACTTCTGCAGCGGGGGATTATTCCAGATATTTTAACCGATCAGACAGCAGCTCATGACCCTCTGAATGGCTATTACCCAGCTGGCTTGTCTAAGGAAGAAGCGGATCAGCTTAGAAAAAGCGACCCGAAAGACTATGTGAGGTGCTCCCAAGAAAGTATGCGAACTCAGGTAGAGGTAATGGTAAGGATGCTGAAAAAGGGCGCAGTAACCTTCGAATATGGAAACAACCTTAGGCAACAGGCTTATGAAGCTGGCTTCAATGAAGCCTTCGCGTACAAAGGATTCGTTCCCCAATACATCCGACCTATGTTTTGCGAGGGGCGAGGGCCTTTCCGCTGGACCTCGCTCGTGGGCGACCCAGAGGATATTCATGTGTTGGATAGGGTGATCTTGAAGGAATTTGTCTACAATAGAGGATTGTGTCGTTGGATACAAAAGGCCAAGGAACAAGTGAAATTCCAAGGTCTGCCTGCAAGAGTTTGCTGGCTTGGTTACGGTGAACGAGCACGCTTCGGCAAAATCATAAATGAAATGGTGGGTGATGGTCGACTTAGTGGGCCCATCTGGATAGGGAGGGACCATCTTGATGGAGGGAGTGTAGCTTCGCCATTTCGAGAGACAGAGGACATGAAAGACGGCAGCGACGCAATTGCAGATTGGCCTATACTAAATGCTCTGTTGAATGCTGTAGGCGGAGCCACATGGGTATCAGTTCATCATGGTGGGGGCGTCGGAATAGGCTACAGCATCCATGCGGGCATGTGCCTAGTAGCTGATGGCACAAAAAGGACAGAGAAGAGACTAGTGACCGTGCTAACCACAGACCCCGGTACAGCCATAGTTAGGCACGCAGACGCCGGATATAAGAAGGCGCGAAAAATAGTCGAAGACAAAAATATCAAGATGCCAATGCAGAAACAAAGATTTCCAGAAGTAGGCGCAACCATCAGCAAAGATCCCAATTGAATTCCATCTGCCACTCAAGAGCGTCATTACTATGTGGGTTGAATTAGAAGATAGAGAAGTCATCATAGATCTGGGGGAAGGGAGCGTGCGATAGTGTATGGGAACTATACTGAAAAGGCAAGGAAAATTGAGCATAGGTTTGGTCTGGGAGTGTTGTAACGACGTTATGGTCTTGACCTTCAACATGATGCAGTCATAAGAATCTGAAGCCAGGACTAGTACGTTGCGTTGACGATTTTGAATCCAGAAGCCTTGCGCAGCCTGTTCATTACGGCTAGGCCGAAGCCACGACTGGGTATCCCTTCTGCGAGTATGATATCCACTCCTTCTAGGTCGAATTCTCTTAAGAGCCTGTAAAGATTCTGAGCAACAGTACTCAAATCTTTTCTACTTCCAAGAGACTTCACAACTTCTGCTTTGTACTGGGCTATGGTTTCGTCTGTGCAGAGAATCCCGACTCTGCGGCCTTTTTCTGCGTGAAAATCAGCTAAAGCTTGTATCTTGCCCACAACTGCTGTCAATCCTCCCTCCACTACAGTCACATCTGCTGCAGGAGCGTAGTGTCTGTACTTCAGCCCTGGAGAACGCGGTTTGTTCGGGACAGAACTTCGATATGCGACGGCAGCTGGATGCAACTTCACATTCTTTAGGACTTTTCGCAGACTTTCAAAAGGCGTACCTCCTGGACGAAGGACTTGTGGCTGATCTGCAGTCATGTCCAAGACGGTGGACTCCATACCAATGGGTGTCGGTCCCCCATCCAAAACAGCATCTATCCGACACTCAAGGTCTTCCAGAACATGCTGTGCAGTAGTTGGGCTTGGTCTACCTGAAAGATTCGCGCTGGGAGCAGCAATAGGGCAACCGCTTTCTCTAATTAGAGACAAAGCTGTAGCATGTCTAGGCATTCTGACAGCTATAGTGTCTAGACCGGAAACGGTCACGTCAGGGACGATTTTTGATCTCCTAAGAATCAAAGTCAAGGGTCCTGGCCAGAATTTCTCTATAAGCATTTCGCATTTGTGTGTGACCAGTTCAACTAGTCCAGAAACATCCTCTTTGTTTCCTACATGTATTATTAGTGGATTGTCAGGAGGTCGTCCTTTGGCTTTGAATAGCATCTGTATAGCTTCTGGATTTAGGGCATCAGCGCCCAAGCCGTAGACTGTCTCAGTCGGAAAGGCAACCAACCCTCCATCTCTAACTAAGCGGGCTGCTATACGTATCTTTTCCAAATCTGGCTCTTGAGGATTAACTCTCAACACTAGAGTCTTCTTCATTAACTACTACATCGTTTACTGAAAACTTGATTCGAACATTTAAACTTCTTCAAATCTTTCGATCTAGTCTAAGTCAGGGACAATGTTTAGACGACGTAGTAGTCAATGACTTTTCTCATGCTCTTAGGTGTGGCTTTCTTGCCTGCAAGCTGTTTCAGTATTTTGATTACTTGCGGTTGAAAACGAGCTATGTCAGTTAGGGAGATCAGCCCTACTAACCGTTTTTCGTCTACTACAGGCAGCTTCTTTATTTTCATCTGAAACATAAGCTTCACTGCGTCCTCCAATTCTGTGCTAGGCTCAACGACGACTAGCGGACTCGTCATGACGTCCTTCACCTTTGTCTTCCGTGCGTCTTTTGCTCCCGCCACCACCCTTTTCAGGAGATCTCTCTCAGTTATTATGCCTCTAGCTTTTCCTTCCTTGATTGCGATTAGACATCCTATCTCGAATCTGTTCATTACCTCTGCCGCCTCTTTGACTGTTGTCTTCTCGTCAATTGTTATCACTTCTTTGACCATTACATCCTCGACCTTCAAGGACAGCGATGTCTCTTCCTCTTCATCACTGAGCATTAGAATCACCAATTCCGTATTCTTTTTGTCTACTATATAAACTAGTGTGCACAGATGAGTCTTTACATATCCAATCTGCGGATGATCTCTTCGACTTTCTTGTTTGCTGGGATTATGGCCCGCTCAAACTTCTCCCTAGGCTTTGTCAATGGTCGTGTAGCATCAATGCCCACTTTGGTCGTTAACCCCGTTTCCTGATCTGCAGAAGAATCTAATGTTGATCCGCGGCTGTTCTTTATTATGATTAGGTCATCGCTTGCCTGAAATCTCGTTGCAATTGCCCATTCCACATCGGAAGTGTTGTGAATATTTATGTCTGCATCTACCACTACTGCATGCTTCAAGCTGGGATGGGCAGCAAAGGCTGCCAGCAGTGCGTTCTTTCCATCTCCCTCAACCTGCTTCTCAATGGACATTAGCGCGTGGAGCCATCCACTTCCACCTGAAGAGAGATTTACTGTATGGACTGTCGGCACTACCTTCGAAACGGATTCCCATATCAAGGCTTCTCGTGGAATCCCCATCAAAAGCCTGTGTTCGAATCCAGAAGGCAAAATAGCTTGATATAAATAATTATGTCTGTGGGTAAAACCTATTACTTCTACGACCGGCTGCCTCCGCACAGAATCATAGGTTCCGGTTATGTCTACGAAAGGTCCTTCTGCAGCGTCCTCTTTAGGCAAGATCTTCCCTTCTAGAACTAGTTCAGAATCTGCGGGAGCACATGCATCAACATGTTCACACTTGACTAGACGAAGACTATTGCCCATTAATGTGTTGGCAACATCAAACTCGCTCACTCCAAAAGGAACAGGTGAAGAAGCCGCCAAAATCACGGCCGGATGAACTCCAATAGAGATTGATAGCTCTAGGTCTTGGTTAGCATTCCTTGCCATCTGCCAAAGCTTGAAGAGATGACGAGGAACCATGCGTATCACTAAACGTGTTTTGTCCAAAACTTGAAAGCGGTGGACAGACACGTTCTCAATACGGCCGTCATGACTCTTGGCGTGAACCACGGCTGAAGTGACATATGGCCCGGCATCCTTCTCAAAGTGCGTCAAGATTGGGATCTTGGATAAATCAGGGCTTTCAGTGACCTCCTTCACAGGACCATCTTCTGCGATGGAGGGTCTTCGTGGGGAACGCCAAGCTTCTATCAATTTCGAATAGATGTCGTTCTTCCTTATGCCAAGAGCTTCTGAAATTCTGGTTCGACTCCCGCAAACGTTGGCTACGATACTTGCGCTGTATCCTCTTGGTTCTCCAAAGAGCAGCACAGGACCCCTGTCGAAATTCCTCATAATGAAAGGGATTTCGAAGCGTGTGGAGAGCTTATCGTTCACATGTAGAACTTTACTTGTTCTATCCATTTGTTCAAGAAAGCTTCGTAGGCTCAAGCTGTAACACCCTCCTTGTCAGATTGACTACGAACAACTCTTTCGAGCAGCTTCATGAGGATTGACTGCGCTTGGGTCTCACCTAGAGTCTGCAAGTAGACAGAAACTAAGGCTATTTTGTTCTTTCTGGAAGCCAAGTACTCAGCGAACATCCTGGCTGAAATCGTGTTCCGGTCACCTAGGATGATTGATGAAGAGGGATGTCCAAGTAGATCTTTTGGCTTAGGCACTCCAATAGCCAGTGTTCCAAGTCTATCTTCATTCTCACTCAGCAGAATCAAACATGAATTCTCTGTTTCTCCATATACTGCAAGGAAGTGTACGTTCTGCTCAATCAACTTGTCCTTTACCACTTTGGCGCGGTCCATGACGAGTTCCTTCGCTTATCTATAGCCCCATATATCAATATTTATGGTTTTCAAGGATGCCTTTGCAGGAGGGAAAAGATCAAGCAGAGAAATTTCTGCAAATCCTCCGAATAACTAACGTTCGCCCATCTCTTCAATCCTCTACAAGCAAAGGGATAAATGGCAAGTTCATAATCGACTAATCCGACTCGGCAGAGACTACTGCGAGGTCAGAGGCTCTCTATGCGAGAAAGCCTGACTAACATATACTGTCCATCAAAAGGATCCCCGAGTAGGCAACCAGCTGAAAAATAAAAAAGAAAAAAACGGTACACAATTCGAATCAAACTGGAGACGCTCCGATAATCTATAGGTAGTACTTGGACATCGAGAAGTCAAGACCATCTTCCTGCATGAATGTTGAGGTCTCTTTTAGATTCCTATCCAGTTTGGTTTTCCCGAAAACGACTATGAAGATCTTTTCGGAGACTGGAGTGAAAATCTTCATGACTTTTCTTCGGTAGTCAATTTCACGCAAGAGCCCTATCCCAAGAAATCTCTTCTCTACATCATACAGACCTACGAGTCGACCTTCTTCCTCGCCCTTACGAAACACCATCACTCTCTTACCCGTCATTTTCTCTACTTTTCTGATGTTTTCAGGATCAATCCAACGTCTCTTGCCAATCACGATAGAAATCTCGTCTGCCAGTTCGGCAAGATGCAAAGGTTTCATTCCGAGAAGCTCATAGATTTCCCGGAATTGTCTAGCCTTTCCTTGGATTCTGCCCAAACCAATCAACTCATCTTCTTCAATCTCCAGCCAGCTCATCGGAATGGATTTAACCTTGGCATCCTTCAGATATTTCACATAGCCTAACTCCCTCAGATTTCTCCGCTTCTCTCTATCTCTTTGCCCAGCAGCCTTTGAAGAATCGACAATCATTTTTTGGAAGTCCTTAAGTGCACCCAACAGTGGCATCAGCTCGTCTTCCTGTTGGACGAAGAAGACAATATCGGGCTTGAACGTCTCTACAAGCTTAGACTTGTAGCTGATGGCTTTCTCTCCTTCAGTCCATCCATCAGTATTCACGACAATGAAATCTGGATCACCGTTTGTTATTTGATGACCCAATAAAGCCAATCCGTCAACCATCTTGTTCATAGCCTCGGCTGGGGATGTCACACCCACAAAAAAGGCACTTTTCGCCCTCAAGTTAAATATATCCGTAATTGGTCTTGTTACAAGGGTATACGAAATAGTGCAGGGTGGTCCAACATCAGATTGCCCCAAATCCCCATCCAGAATCGCCACTTTATGCTTCTTCATAACCAGATTGTTGATCAAAAATGTGCAGAAACTTGTCTTTCCAGAATTCACGTTCCCGATAACTATGATGATGTAAGGTTCAGGTTGAGCACCTGGCAGTCTCTTAAGAGCTTCATACCATGATGCTGGAATTGTGTCTCCATCCAACTGCTCCATGCCCGCGCTTTCTCCCAACGAAATATCGAAGTGGGCCGTTTTTTTCACCGTGAAGGGCAGTCTCTTTCCCTCACGAACTACTACCTTTCGTTCTTTGCTCAACGTGGCTCCAAACACGTCAGCTTTCCCCGAGATGATGGAAACAGAGGCAGGGCCATCAACTAGCAATGTTTTCCCGCTTTCAACTATCTGATTCATCAACTCTCCTCCGAGAAAATGTGTTGCCATTTCTTCTGGCTATATTCACAGCGGAAATAATGTCACGTAAACCTCTTCTATGTTTAGCTGTTGTGATATAACGATTAGTTCCTGCTTCCTTCACGCTTTGTAGCACCACGTTTGAGGGCAGTCGTACATCTAAGGCCCGTAGAAGTCCATCTCTACGCTTAGGGACTCCGTCGCCAATTTTCACCGAGATCGAAGGCAAAGGGTCGCTTTTAAAGTTTTCCAGAAGCTTCGTTATAGCATCTACGATCTCTTCAATACTGAAGCAGTTGCTTGTTTCAAAAACCTCACCATCAGCTAGAACCGCTAATCCGAAAACTTCACCAGGATCTACCCCAACCACAATTTTTTCGTATCGTTCTTTTCCCAGAGCAATCTGGATTGCTCGGTTCACGATTGCGTTAGGCTTTTCCTGATTCTCAAGCGTCAGGACCCTCTCATGTTTTATCTGAGGATATTCTTCTCGTGTTGTGATGACTACCTTAACTTCCATGGGAACGCGTTGACGAGGGGTCAAGCTTAAAAAGGATATTTTCTTCCTCTTCAATTCTTTAACGATCAAATAATAGGCTCTTCCGGAGACTGTTGACACGGCAATCTTTGCTTTCATATATCTTTCCTGTGGGGTCACATCTGTAGCGCAAAGCAAATTATTAGTCTCGCTGTTTATATTCATTGACGTGCACAACCTTGCTACATAATATTCCAACAGGCTGTGAGAAGATCGATAGGATTCTGGAGGGAGGCATTCCATGCCGAGCTGTTACCTTAATCTATGGAGAAGCGGAAACTGGAAAAACCACCTTGTCTATTCAGTGCGCCATAAACTGTGCAAGACAAGGCTACAAGACACTTTTCATTGATTGTGATAACGTATTTTCTACCCAAAGACTTCACCAGATAGCTTCGAAGGATTTCCAGAAGATTTCGGAACTGATAATGCTAATGAGGCCGAACGATTTGAGCGAACAAACAACGGTCATAGACAATATCCCTGGCTATTTAACCAAGGGCTTTGGGCTCATAGTTGTAGACACCCTGACCTCTCTTTACCGCGCTGAAATCGCAGAATACCCTGAAAGAACATTCGAGTTAAACCGTGAACTCAACAGAGAAATAGCCTGTTTAGCACAGATCGCCAAGACTCAAAAAATCGCAGTTATAGCCAATAGTCAAGTGCGAGGTGCCTTAAATAGCACATTTGTGGACATAGAGCCTGTAGCGAATAGAGTCTTGAAATTCTGGGCGGATACAATAATCGCTCTGAGACCCACAGAGAAGCCTCAAGTGACAAAGGTTGTCCTCGAGAAGACTGCCAAGAGAAGACGACCCTTCATCTACCACTTGAAAATAGGACAAGCAGGGATGCACGAATGTCTAATTCACTGATGGCTGCAGAAAATGGAGCTAGCTCAACTATTCGCTGAAGCTTTCTTGTTCATATTTCCAGCATATTGCGCAAACGCTATTCCAGTAATAGCAGGCGGAGGACCACCATTAGACTTCGGAGCGAATTTTCTTGATGGAAGACCCATATTTGGAAAGAACAAGACCGTTCGCGGCTTCTTCTCAGGACTACTTGCAGGAACCGCAGTGGGTTTCTTGGAAAGCGTGGTTCTCGGTTTTCCAGCTGAATTCGGTCTTCTCCTGTCTCTCGGAGCATTATTCGGAGACTTAGCAGGGGCTTTTGTGAAGAGAAGGTTAGGTCTGTCCCCTGGTGACAGATTGCCTGTTCTTGATCAAATCAGCTTCGCAATTGGAGCTATTTTGTTCTCATTTCATATCGATGCGCGAATATCATCTGTAGAATTCATAGTGGCCGTTCTAGCAATAACTCCCCCTATACACCTATTAACGAATTTTGCTGCCTACAGATTGGGTCTGAAAAACGATCCCTGGTGAGGCTCCTATTGGCTTAGTTTTATCTGTATTGCAGCTTCGAGAAACACGTAGGCAATGAGCAAGAGGGCAACACCCATCAAAAACATGAGGTAAGCTTGTCTTGGCTTGTAGGCGTACTTTGTACTCTGATATATTGATATTGCCCCAATGATCCCTAGAGAATAGAGGATGGTGGCAACCATACTATCCGTAACAAACTGTTCTGAGAGCTGAGGAAAGAGAAAGAGGAAGCGACCACCAGCGTAGGCTGATGGAAGTGGTCTTCTAATAAGATTGTATAGGCCGCCTCCGAAGAGGAATATGGCTAGGGAAATGACTACTGCTGACAACATCAATGCAGATGGTTTCGCCGTTGAAATCCTTCTGTACACCCTATTCAAAGAATAGGACAGAGATGATATTCTTCTCTTAGCCTTACGTGACATCTAACTTCTCATTCCTCTCAAATAGATATTCTGTTACTTCCCTTGCCCATTCTCCTGTCAATGAATTCTTGGCAATCTCACTTAAATATTCTTTCCAAGAAATCTCTTTTGCTTGTTTCCATTCGTCAAACTTCTTGATAATGTTGTTGTAAGCCTTTGCATGCAGTTTGCAGAAGCCCTTTGCGGTGGCTTTCTTATCACATATCGCGCATTTCATTCTTTGTCCTCCCGCTCTTCTTTGATGGACAGTCAGAGTTAAAGCACAATGTCCAAGGGTGTTTACTTCTCAGCCAAACCTGAACGATGGGCCAACCACATTTTGGGCAGTTCCCTTTAAGGGGTTTGACAGATCCTCTCTGGGGAAGCGGAAAGGATGTGTTGCATCTGCCTTCGAAATAGCTGGTACAGCCGATGAAGCGCTTTTTGCTCTTCCTCGAGTATAATATCATAAGGTTGCCAGTTCTACAGATTGGACACACACCAACCATTCTCTTTTCCAGCTTGGATATTCTTATGGCACGGCTCAATCGTTCACCTATAACTTCCTCTTTTTCCTTCAACCGGGTCATCACTGGTTTGACCATCTCAACTGCATCAATAAGCACATTCTGCCGCTTTTCCCTGTTGACTTGTATCTCATTCATCTTAATCTGTAGTCTACTTGTCATTCTTGCAGACACAACACTTGGGCAGTATTTGTCTAGCACATCTAAGACCTCCAAACCCAGATCAGTGACTTCCATCCTTTTTCCTTGAATGTATTTCCTATCATAGAGTGTCTGAATTATGCCTGCCCTTGTAGCCTTTGTTCCGATTCCAGATTTTTCCATTTTTCTGAGAAGGCTTCCAGGATTGTATCGAGATGGTGGTCTAGTGAACTTGTCCTCCAAAAACACTCTTGTGACCTTGATTTGCTGTCCTTCTCGTATTGTAGGTAGAATGACTTCTTCTGATGTGGCGTAGGGTGTATAGAAACGTAACCAACCTTTTTTCAGTGTTTGTCTACCTTTCAAGAAGAATCGGTGGTCGTGCACATTAATGTGAGCTTTCACAATTAACTTTGTTGCAGGTTCACCGAAGACAGCCATGAACCTTCTTGTAATGAGGTCGAGTATTTTTTTCTCTGGATTGTCAAGAGTCCTTTCAGGAGTTTTCCCAGTTGGATATATGGCAGGGTGTGCTGGATCTTCTTTTCTTCCTTCTTGTGGTTTCAGCTTCGATTTCGATAGGAGCTCTTCAGCTAGGTTTCTGTATTTAGCGATTATAGTGAGATTCACTAGTATTTGCCTGTAATTTATCACTCGTGGAAGTCTTTGGCTGCTTGTTCTAGGATACGAGATCAGCGCATCCAAATAGAGGCGTTGGGCAATGTCTGAAGTGCGCCTAGGTGTATAGCCGAACAATCTATATGCTTCACTTTGCAGGCCACCCGAATTAAAGGGGACAGGAGGCTTTTGTTTGAATCGTCTAATGTCTATCTTCTCGATTTGCCCGTTCTTCTTCTCACATGCGCCTAGAACCGCAAATGCTTCTTTCTCCGCTTCGATTTTTTTCTTCTCGAACTCTGTTTCAAAGACTAGTCCTTCTATCTCTACCTTTGCCTTTATCTTCCAGTAGGGTGTGGGGACGAAACTTCTGATGCTTTTTTCTCTTGAAACAAGGAATTTCAAGGTGGGTCCTTGTACCCTTCCAGTGCTCAATGTGGCGTATCTTCCACTCCAATTCCTTGCTGATATTGTTAAGGCACGTGAAAGGTTTACACCATAAATCCAGTCCAATTCATGCCTTGCCCTTCCAGCCTCTATGAGGTCAAAATCCAAATGTGGCAAGAGTCTACCATATGATTTCTCAAGTTCCTCTTTAGTAAGGGTTGAGTACTTCATACGTTTAGCAAACATTTCTTTGTGGCCACAAGCGTATTTCAGTAAGCAATATCCGATTATGCTTCCCTCTATGTCATAATCACAAGCATCGATGAACGCCCCAGCGTTACTGGCAAGTCTTGAGATGCTTTCGATCCATTTACGAATCCGCTTTGCTCCTCTTTCAACGGCATGTCTGGGCAACCACTTGAAACTGAAGGCTGGATAATGATTTCTTCCTTTCCTTTCCTCAGCGACTGTGTACAAGTGTCCCAACCCTGGAACAACAACCAACTTCCCATCTCTTTCCGCCAAAAAGTATGGAATCCCCTCATCTTCCTTTCTCCTCACCTTCCCACTATTATTCAAGGCTTGGGCTATCCTTTGAGCAGCATCTGGTTTTTCTGTAATGATTAGTGTATAATTTCCCAACCAATCATATCCTAGATGGTTTCCGGAAGCGATCTCTCAGACCTAAAGTTCGAGCATCAGATAAAAATCTTTTAAAAGAGATCAGAAAACCCCAGAAGGATTAGCAACCAATAAATATCCTGTCCCGATTACTTCATGGCTGTCAAAGGAGTGCAATGCCTTGCCTCAACGTGTCGTGTGTGAAAAATGTGGTCATGTGTTATATGAGGACGATGAGCTCAAGACTCCTGACGAGGTTCTTCAATGTCACGATGGAAAATGTCCTAAGTGTGGCAGGAAACTGGCGCTTCTACCCATTGATGTAGAAGTGAAACCAGCGGAATAATCCGAGGAATAGATCTTGATGGGGAAAACTCGAAGAACTCAGCTTCATGAAGTTCATAGGGAAAGTGCAAAGCTGACTCGTTTTGCTGGGTTTGAGTTGCCTTTGCTCTATAAGGGAGTAATCTTGGAGCACATGGCGGTGAGAAATAGTGTAGGTATTTTTGATATATCTCATATGGGACGTGTATCAGTCACCGGTGCTGACTCTGAATCTTTCTTGAATTATGTAATAACAAATGATGCTTCAGCGTTGGCGTCCAACGGGGCAGAGTACTCAGTTATGTGCGACCGAAATGGAGGTATACTAGACGACTTTGTGGTATATCGCCAGGAGGCAGAGAGATTTATGGTGGTCTTCAACGCGAGTAACAGAGAAAAAGACTATAACTGGCTGATCGAGAATGCTGCAAGTTATGATGTGAAGATCGAAGACATATCTGGTAATGTGGCAATGTTGGCTGTTCAAGGTCCAAGGGCTGAAAGTGTTATTCAGAGAATTTCCAAAGCAGATTTGAGTGAAATAGGAAGATTCAAGTGCAGACAATTGCGTCTCGCAGATATTGAGGTCTTTGTTTCCAGAACGGGTTATACAGGCGAGGATGGGTTTGAAATCTTTGTATGGAATACACCGTTGGCTGATCCTAAGAAAGCGACAAGGCTGTGGGGCACTATTCTTGAAGCTGGCAGACCCTTTGGGATAGAGCCTTGTGGACTTGGAGCTAGAGACACGTTAAGGCTTGAGGCCGGATTGTGCTTGTATGGAAATGATATAGATGAGACCACAACTCCTTTAGAAGCAAGGTTAGGCTTTGTGGTCAAGTTTCAGAAAGATGATTTCATAGGGAAAGATGCATTGCTGGAACAGAAAAATGCTGGGGTCAGACGTAGACGTGTTGGAATACAGATGATGGAAAAGGGAATACCTCGACAAGGCTTTAGAATCTACAACGATGCGAACAAGGAAATAGGGTGCATGACGAGCGGAACTTTCTCACCCTTGCTAAAAAGTGGTATAGGAATGGCTTATATTCGGGCAGATGAAGCTAAGAAGGGAAACTTAGTCAGGGTTGAGATCCGCAATAGGCTAGTCGAAGGAGAGATTGTTTCATTTCCATTTTATGACACGGGGAAATATGGTTTCAGAAGAAAGATATGATAGGCAGATCACCGCAAGAGAAATAAAATACCTCCATAATCTGTGTTAAAGAGATGGTCATCGAATGAAGATCAGCAGCTTGCTATCGAAGGAGCGGTTTGTCAAGACCCTGAAGAATCTGGGATTGCTGCGCGTCAAGATGAGCCATGACTCGATCCTAACATTCTCAGCTCTTCTGGTTATACTTTTCATAGCTTTTATGATACGGGTTTTTCCTTTGCGTTGGGAGATTGATTTAGGAGCAAGTTCAGTGCAATTGCACCTCTCCGAATTCGACCCGTACTTTCAGTATCGGTTCACAGAGTTCATTGTGAATAATGGTTTCATCTCGTGGGCCACAGCTAACGACGGCGTGGGCTGGATTGACTATCAGAGATGGTATCCAGGCGGATTGGACGTTGCGAAAAAGGGTTATCCGGGACTACCAATGACGGCAGCTTTCCTGTACACCGTAGTTACAGTGTTGGGTCTAAATATTCGTCTAATGGATTTCTGTGCCCTATTCCCTGCCTTT
Source organism: uncultured Candidatus Bathyarchaeia archaeon (assembly GCA_964347765.1). GTDB lineage: Archaea > Thermoproteota > Bathyarchaeia > Bathyarchaeales > Bathycorpusculaceae > CAYGAG01. The sequence goes on along the minus strand of CAYGAG010000002.1, from coordinate 67,647 downwards.
ATGGGCGTGCTTGCCAGCTTGGCGCTCTATTTTCTGGGCAAGGACCTTGGGGGAAAATCTGTGGGACTGCTTGGTGCTCTGTTTCTGGCTTTGAGTCCTTCCTATATTCAGCGGACTCAGGTTGGATTCTTCGACGATGAAACAGTTGGAATATTAGCTCTTATAATGTTCTGCTTTCTATTCCTAAGGGCTATAGAAAAGGACAGGCCGATAGGTTCGAGCATCAGATACGCGGCTGCATCAGGTATTGCCTTGGGCTATTTCTCTTCATCATGGGGTGCGGCATACTATGCTATCGGTATCACAACGCTTTTCATTCTTGCCTCGATACTTTTGAAAAGATACAGCCAACGTCTCCTTCTGTCGTACAGTCTAACCTTTGGAGTCAGCCTGTTCATCACTTCTTGGGTTCCAAAGCTAGGGCCATCTTATCTTGTTAGTGGTGCAGTTTTGCCAGTTGCAGGAGTTTTTTTTGTTCTATGTCTCTCGGAGACTTTTCGGACTTTGACATCAACAAGATGGAGGATAATACTCACCACAGTTCTTTTGGCTTTGCTGGTTGGGGGTTTCTTCATTCTTTGGCAGTTTGGCTATATGGAAGGCTTAGCTGGGAAGTTTATCTCAGTTATAAACCCGTTGGCGCGAGCGGGATCTCCTCTCGTCGAGTCAGTGGCCGAGCATAGGATTTCCGCTTGGGGCTCAATCTACTATGAGTTTGGAATAGGAATAATCTTCTTTGCAGGAGGCTTCTATTTCTTGTTGAGGGATCTAAATGACAAGAATTTGTTCTTGCTGATATTCAGTTTAACCTCTTTATACTTTGCTTGCTCGATGGTGCGTCTGCTTGTGCTTATGGCTCCAGTGTTCAGTCTTTTGGCGCCCATAGGTATAAGTGGGATATTGAAGCCTTTTAGTGCTTTGGTAAAAGAACAAACGAAAGTTAGTGGTCGAAAGTATGGCTTGGAACGAGTTGGCAAGGAATTCAGTGGTGCTGCTGTATTGCTTATCTTCATTGTATTGATGACCCATTTTGCATTTCCAATGCCCAAGGTCTACAGGCAAGCTTGGTCTCCTGTGACCATAACTGCTGCTAGTCTTCCAATTGCACCTAACAAGCCTGTGCAAGAGTGGTATGATATGCTGGGTTGGTCCAAGAGTAATTTGGGAGCAACAACTGTCGTGTGCAGCTGGTGGGACTATGGGTATTGGTTAACCGTTCTAGGTAATGTAACGTCACTTGCGGACAATGCAACGCCAAATCGTACTCAGATAGAGAACATTGGGTTCATATTTATGGCAAACGAAACGCAAGCCCTCAAAATGTTAAGAGAATATGATGCAGAGTACATCCTTGTATTCACCACTCTGGCATTGGGGCAGACACAGGATGCTGCACAAACATATGCAAACTGGGCTGGCTACGGTGAGGAAGGGAAGTGGATGTGGATGGCGCGAATCTCAGGTAAAGCACACGATCGATTCATAGAGAATGGGTTTGTTGATGAGCAATCTTCTTGGACAGATGAGTCAGCCTTTGGGCATTTCAATGAATCTACGCGTAGATGGGATTGGAACATTCTGGGAATGAGTTCAACCGTTTACAAGCTGATGGCCTGGGGAAAACATCGCTGGTGCGAGGAAAACAACGCGATTGATCCTGAAGTTCAGTATTGGAATGACAATAATCTAACCACTGAAAACATAAAACCTTCATATTTTGAAGAAGCATATTTTGCAGGGGTAGACCAGGGTGGCTATGGCGGGCTTGTGCCTCTAGTCTGCCTCTACAGAGTAGACTGGCAGAAATATTACGATGGTCTGGGCTGAGAAGGAAGAGATAGATTGTTTCCGAAGGTTCCTGACTATCATAAGCCAAACAGACCCTTAGTTCCAAATGGTTTAGGCGTGATTTACGTTCTTGCCAGTATAACCTACTTATTCCTGTTGCATGGCTTCGGATTGGCAGAGTTTGAAGCTTCTAGCAGTGTCTCGCCAGCTCTAACCTTGGCGGTTTGCATTTTAGTGGGGGGGTTTATGGGTCTACTTGATGATTGGATGGATCTAAGATGGCGCTACAAAGTCTTCTTCCCTCTGATCGCCGCAATACCACTCGTGACATTGGCTACTCGTCTAGGACTGCGAACGTCCATAACAATGCCTCTTCTTGGAGCAGTAGATTTCGATGTTTACTACTATTTCTTGATCCTTCCTTTGATTGTGACGGTTGCTGCTAACACGGTGAATCAGCTTGGAGGACTGAATGGATTAGAAACCATCTGTCCAAGCATCGTTATGATGGGAATTATGGTAATATCAGGGGAGAATTTGATTCTCCTAGTTGTTCCTTTGATCGTGTGGCTTGTTCTAGCCACTCTCAATTTTCAAGGTAAGATCTTCGTTGGTAATACTGGGTCTTTTGCCGTCGGGATGACCTTAGCCGCTTTTGCCATCATTTCAGACTTGAAATCCAGTCTACTCATCTCGATTTTGCCGTACATCGTCAACTCCGCTCTGATTCTGCTAAGTTATTTCCTGTATGGAACCAAGGCTCGTGTTACCTTCGATGGCGAGAAGCTGCATTCAAACCATGTCAGGAGCCTAGTAACACTTGTCACTCGTAATCGTCCTCTGACTGAGCGACAGGCGATGATGGCAATTTCACTACTAACAGCGGCCTCGACTTCTGCTGCAGTGGTTTTTCAGATGATCTTTCTGTAATCCTCTCGTGTATGTGCAGTCTTGTTACACACAAAACGCAAAAATGGCTTTTGCTGAGGCTCTATTGTCAATGACTGCAGACCTAGGCTATCTTGTCATTGGTTAATGCGGGGAATCCATTATTTGCCCAACAATCAACATTCCAGACGCTTCAGTCGCTGTAGAAATCAACAGCGTAGCCGGCGTTAGGCTACGTGTCAAAGACAGTTCGGGCACTGTCAATTTCGATGTAAAGGCCAAGTTAGAGGAGAAGGAGCGCAAGAGTCAAATGGTTACTGTAGCTTTCCGTCTTCTTCTCGCCACCAGACCTAGCATTGTGAAGCTTGAGGTTGAAGGCACCGCAACTCTAACTGGAAAAGACAACGAAATAAGCAAGATGCTAGAGATTGAACCAGAAAGGGAAGTGCCATACGTCTTCCACAAAATCTATCAAAATGCTTTTGAAGCCATGTATCTTCTATCAACGATCTTGAAGGCGCCTCCCCCCCCATACAATCTGTTATCTCAGCAAACAGAGGGTACAGCAACAGAAGATGTTCATATTGAATCAGTAGTCGGCGAAGCACAGACAAAGAAAGATATGGATGAAGGCATCGCAGAGCCTTCAGCAGTTGAGGTTGAAGAGGCAATGATAGACAGACCAGAAACCATCAATCGAGAAGACGCAGAAACCCAAGCGGTTCAGAAGGCGGGAGAAGAACCAGCTGAAAAAGAACCGCAGGAGCTGTCAAACACATAAATCCATTCTATGGCGATGCTACAGTATAGGAACATATGCGATTGAGTCTTATTGACAGGTAAACAGGATACCTACTCATTTCGACGTACTATCCAAAGTAAGAGGCGAAGATTGACCAAGATTCGTCGTTAGGGACTCTGACCAAGCAGCTTTCTGCAAAGGCAAACTTGGCAATCGTCAAGGTTCAGAATTGAGTGATTCTCCGCCGTTTCACCTGCGTACTGTAAGGGAGCCTGACCTGCCGTAGCTTCTTTTCGTCGTGTTGTGACAGAAGTATCATCCGCTCTGCTGCATGCAACACTTGACTCTCCAATGACTGAGAACTTTAGAAAAGAAGTTTGATGGATATGTTCTTTGCTCCTTTGTTTTAGACTAGCGATAAGAAGTCACGCATAGAGGATATGCTTAGGCGAGACCTGTTAGTTTATGGCCTTTCCAGCGGGTCTCGTGGGCCTAGATGCTCGACCAAAGTATGTGACTCTACATGAATCTTTCCAGTTTTGTTAATCCTATTATTTCCTCAAAATCTAGACCCAATGCATCTAGCACCTGGCTGAAGGTTGAGTGTAGGTAACCTACGTATTTATCAACATCGATTTCGTATTTCGCGGCCAGCTGGACAGGCTTGACGTGTGGTTCTTTCGCAACTTTGACGAAGCTTATGAGGTCCCCAGCCTTCAGTTCGATCCCTCTTTTCTGAAGCATCTTTGCGGCTTTAACATGTTGAGGAGTAGTTTTGACATAATGTTCGGGGGATTGTCCTAATACTACATTGAAAGCTAGTTCACTCAGATTTTTCCATTCTCGCTTTCTCAATTGGACGTAATGTTCATAGACTATTCCGCATATGTCTTTCTTTGCCTCCTCAAAGTCTCCGGGCGTCCTGACCTGTGTTAGCCGCTCTTTCATCTTGTTGAAGCCCCTTTTTATGAAAGGTGGAATATGTCTTTTTTTCCCTGTTAGTCCTTTGACGTCAATGCTTCCATCTTCTTGCACTCCTAGATAGTTCTTCTTTCTTTGACTAAAAACCGCATATCGGTAGACCTTCTCCACATCCAAGCTCATTCTCAGTTTTTTTTCAGTCCACTGTGCTAGTGATTCGATCTGTTCTTTTGCAGGATTCTTTAGGAAGACACTGTCCGTATCACCGTATAATACTTGAATGTTAAGGTTCTTCGCCTCGTCGATTATTCGATTTATAGAATGTCTTCCTATGGCTGCTGTGGCTTCTGCCACTGGTGGGCAGTAAAGGTCGAAGGACTCTGCACCGAAGACGCCATAGCTGGCGTTCAATATTACCTTTACTGCACCTTGGATCACATTGTACCAGTCTCTTAATCCTTCTGGAAGAGTCTTATCTCTGGATCTTGGCTTGTACCAGTGTACCCTCAAGTCACGGAGGGAGCCTACGAGAAGGCTTTCTAGTGCACGTGTCTTTCTGCATACCCAGTGGGGTGTATCTGGAACAGCGTTACTACGGCATTCTGGATGCGAACAGCGAATTGACTGGTAGCCTAGATTCCACACTTTCATTATAGATGGGTATAGACTTGGAAAGTCCATGACTGCCACATTGAAATGGACACCAGGGGTTGGCTCTACTACAACGGCCCCTTTGTATTTCTTGCCTTTGATTATGGCTTTGGTGGCTGTCTTGCCTTTCATGGCCAAGATGTCTTCGGCATTTGGGATAAGCATGCCCTTTCTGCGATGTTCTCGGTGCATGAAGTTTCTTATCCATCGTGATACTCCCTGACGGCTTACGTCTTCCATGGGCATACTACTGATTCTAGCTAACACCAGAACTAGTTTCATCACAAGATCGTCCTCAAAGCTTGTCAGTTTCAAGGTGATCTCAGAATCTCGAAGGCAATATTGGGCAAGCTCCGTGTACGTCAGTTCTCCTATGGTCTTCTCCAGCTTGACTTTTTCAATTCCAATCAGAGCTTGGCCAATATCATCAAGAGTCACATCTCTGTAACGATTGCTGAAGGCATAGATTTGGATGGAGCGGTTGAAAAAGAACTTGTAAAGATCAATATGTATACCATATTTTAGCAGGCAGACACGTCTACCAACATCTATGGGAATCTCGTTGTTTCCGATTCCGAATTTTCGGGCTCTGTTGGCCAAATAGCGTAGGTCAAAATCATCACCATTGAATGTGATGATGAAAGGGTATTTCCACAATGCATTGAAAATCCTCCTTATAAGCTTGTCCTCAGAATCAAAGTATTCAACACGAACATCATGTTGAAGATGATCTGTTCCTTGTCGAACACTCTGTCTCTTTAGAAGCAAAACCCTCTTCTGTCCATCGGAGTCGTAGAATGAAGCGCAGACTACTGGGTAAGCGGCTTCTCGGGAGTCGGGCATTCTTGTAGGAATAGGTGAGTAAACCTCTATATCTAATGCTGCACGGTGGAATGTTGGTGCGGGATATTCTAGCAGCCTTGCCCATCGTTCGATATGCTCTTGTTCTTCTTGTGTTGAATCTTTGAAGATTTCCTTTATCCGTTTAGCGGTCTCTTGAGTTTCTTTGATAGATTTTGGGATTACATTGCCTTTCTTGACTTCATAGATCATCCCTGGCCATAGTTTCCTATCGTATATATATGACTCATAATATTTTATCCTAGATTCCCAAACTTTGATCTCTTCTGCTGCGATTGGGATCTCAGATGTCTTTGGATATTCTTCTGGAATTATGTCCCTTATGCAGCCTCTTGGACGACCGCCAATCGCCAGTGGATCTGTCGCTAGGACCTTTGTCACTTTTACATTCCTATCTAGGAGTGGATCAAATTTCTCCGTTAATTCGAAGCGTATGAAGCCAGGATGTTTGATCAAACGGTTAATCTTTTCAAGCTCGTATGGTGAAAGATTAGTCAGGCAGTATGGTTTGTGGCCCGTGTTGTCATACCAGAAGTGAATCTGACCTGAATCTGGTTCATACAGCTTGATAACTGCCTTTCTACTTTTTCCGTCATATGTAGCTGAAACAAAATAAGACGAGGGCAGTTCCTCTGGAGCTACTGGTGGAAAAGAGCGTCCTTCCGCTTTTTCAAGCGAGAGTTTCTTGGCAGAGGGAGTTTCAGCTTTCAAACTGTCTTTAAGCCCATGAGAAAATTCGGTCAGATGCTTTTGCTCCATTTTCGCTTCTTAACCCGACTTACTCTATGAACAGGATAGACTAAAAACTTTGGTGAAGCTACATGCAGATAGTAATCTGATTTCCCCAAATGAAAGAGACCAATAAAGCTTCCCCTTTCGCATGATTTTTCCATGAGTTTTTTTGCGAAGAAAGGATCCTTTGGTCAAGAGAGAAAGTGAAAATGGATCAGGAACCAATGGTCAATTAGTGTCCAGATCAATTGTACGGGCTACTTGTTTCTCTCTAAATCCCTATGTCATTCTATGTTATTTATCTTCCAAGCAGGGTTTGAAATTTACCCTGGCAAGTTGCCGTATGGTCCTTCTGATGAGAACATGCAGTCTCAAGCCGAAAGCATTTGAACGCAAACCGGATCCTTGTTTTATTGCGGTATGAACGTCCCTTTCTTTCAGTTCCTCATCCAACGCAAAACAGGACCATGTTTGCTTCTAAGATCATCATGTGATTTGAGCCTGTACGTCTGACTCCTCTTCGATTCTCTTGATAAATTCCTTAACTGTCAAGAGGCCTAGGTCTCCTTCTCCATGTTTTCTGACTGCTATTTTCCTGAGTCTCAGCTCACGCCTTCCGATAATGACCATATACGGTATCTTCAGAATTTCGGCGCGTCTGATTTTGTAGTTGATTGTGGAGTCGCTTCCGTCGATTTCAACCCTTATTCCACTGGATGACATTCTCCTAGAAATATATTCAGCATACTCTACATGTTTGTGGCTGATGGGTAGCACTCTCGCCTGTACAGGCGCAAGCCATAGAGGAAGATTTCCCTCACAGCTTTCCAGCAATATCGCAAAGAACCTTTCTATGGCTCCCAGAATAGCTCTGTGGATCATGACGACTCTGTGAGACTTGCCATCCGATTCAATGTAGGTGATGTTGAAGCGCTTCGGCAGATTGAAGTCGAATTGGATGGTGGAGCATTGCCATTCTCTGCCTGTTGCATCTACCACATTGATGTCAATTTTGGGTCCGTAGAACACGGCCTCTCCTGGATTTTTCCGGTATGAGATTTCTTTAGTCTCTAAAGCCTCAGCCAGTGCGGCCTCAGCCACTGTCCATTCTTGGTCAGATCCCATAAACCTGCTTTGTCGTCTATGGTTTCTAGTTGAAAGGTATACTCGGTGTTCTTGGAAACCGAACCTCTCCAGTATGTGCTCTGTGAGACCTAGAGTTCTTCTTATTTCTTCTTCAGTTTGGTCAGGAGTGCAGAAGATGTGGGCGTCGTCTATTGTGAATCCTCTTACTCTCATCAGTCCATGTAGAGTGCCTGAACGCTCATATCTGTACGTTGTTCCCCATTCCGCATATCTGATGGGCAATTCTCTGTAGCTTCGCGGTTTTGACTTGAATATCTTGATGTGGAAGGGGCAGTTCATGGGTTTCACGACGTAGGATTCATTGTCTTTCTCAAAAGCATACATGTTCTGTCTGTAATATTCAAGGTGTCCTGAGATTTCCCAAAGCTTGCTTTGAGCTATATGTGGGGTACAAACCAGTCGATATCCATTCTTCAAGTGTTCTTCTTCCCAGAAGTTCCTAATGGTTCTGCGGACAACCATCCCTTTTGGATGCCAAAGCACCAGGCCTATACCTACATCCTCGTTTATGGAAAACAGATCCAAATGTTGACCAAGAGTTCTATGATCATCGCTGGACAGCTTTCTCTCTTCTAAAGGATTTGAGTTCTCCGGTCTATTTGTGGGGGTCTTAGCAGTCTTTCGTCCTTTCAGAAGTCGCCTAGAACTGTGTTTCTAAATACCCCATTTCGATTCCCAACGTCTTAGTGTCTGCATTGTCATATATATCCCTTGTTCCGAAAGATGGTTTTCAGACAAAAAGTCAGGTCTGAAGATAAGAGTCGCCTTAACCTTCTATTTTGTTTATTAATCTTCTTCATGATATGATCAAGCGAGCGAGGATACAAATGCTTGAAGAAGCTTGGATGCTTTCTATTGAAAGCCTGAGTTGGATGCAGATGCGAAGGCTTAGTGAACGACTAGCCCTCGGCAGAACCATAAGGCAATTGAACATCAGAGATTCAAACGCTATCCGACTTGCCCACAGACTCGTAGTTGAGACGGTAAGAAGACAGAACTTCATAGACAAATTCGTTAATTGTGCTCTAAGACCCAAGGCAATAAAAGAGTTTAGCCTAGGTGTTCAAGCTTTCTTGAGGCTCTATGTCTATCATACAAGAATCGCCAGGAACTGGTCCAAGATAGACGTCACGGGAGCTGAGAACGCAGCCAGATACGCTCGTTCTATACTGGGATGGAGAACAATCCGTAAGATCGAGCATGTGCTAGGCTTATTACTGACCCAGAAACCGTCTTCTGTCCTCATTGATACAAGTGACGAAGAAAAAATAGGACTCTTGACCTTTCATCCAACATGGTTTGTCAAATACTGCTTCAAGCTGTTTGGCAGAATCGAAACTCTTTCCATGCTTGAGTCTAATTCTCATGCGCCACCTACGTACATAAGGCTTAACACCCTTAGGGCAGATGAAGCCGAAATCTTGGAGACGCTTACCAAAGAAGGATTAGAAGTTCTACGTGTTGAGCAGTTAAGACACACGTATATTGTTGGTAGAGCAAAGAGGCCCTTAACCAGGACCCAGAGCTTCAGAAGTGGTTTCTTCTATATCCAAGATAAGGCCAGCTGTTTTGCAGTTGAGGCCGCTGATCCAAAGCCTGGCATGACCGTCCTTGATGTTTGCGCTGCTCCTGGTGCAAAGACCACATATCTTGCTCAACTCATGCAGAATCATGGAGCAGTTTATTCGATCGATCATTCGAAGCGAAGGATGGGTTTATGGAAGAACGAGGTAGCTCGGATGGGTGTGAACATCGCGACGCCAATAATCGTTGATGGATACAATTCCTTGCCTTTGAAGGCTGAAGCAGATGTCGTAGTCTTGGACCCGCCATGCACTAGCACGGGGGTCTTTGGTAGGCTTCCATCGGCCAAATGGAGGCTTCATGGGCGCTCCATCGACAGAATGGCCAAGCTTCAATGGGAGATGCTAGGCAATTGTGCGGAACACGTGAAACCAAATGGCATTCTGTATTACTCGACATGCAGCATAACAGTTGAGGAAAACGAAATGCTTATTCAAAGATTCTTGAAATGGCATCCCGAGTTCACTTTAGCTGAGATAGAGCCGAAAATAGGTCTGCCAGGCTTGAGGGGTCTGAAAGAGTGCCGAAGGCTCTATCCGCACCTTCATCTTTGCAACGGCTTCTTCATGGCTAAACTTTCGAAAGATCAAGTGTCAAAGTAGCGTTTCTTTCGTCATCCTCTTTCCATAGCTGTATGAAATGACTAGATCTTGCGCGCTACTGCCTGCATATGTCCTGCCAAGGCCGTTGCGTCCTCTTTCTCACACATAGCAAGCTCGAATTGAAGTATTTTCTCAAACAGGTCTTTCGAGTACTGCTTCTTCACGAATAAATCCTTGGAGATTCGCAGGGGCATAGTGACGCCTTTCCCAATGATTTTTTCGATATGGAACCCATTTCTCTCTAACATGTCTCGAAATTCGCCTGGGGTCAATGTATATATCTTGACATTTCTTTGTCGGTTCAAAGCACCATGTTTCTTTTCAAGTAGGATGTCAAGCGCTTTCTTCATCTTGACTGGAGTCGGTTTCTGCGGAAGTGAAGCTATTGATTGGACATAGCGATTGTGGGCTGAGATTATCAACCGTTTGTCCTTCTTCAGAACTCGTTTCAGTTCATTTATAACGATGTCTGGATCGCTGAACAGAAAGAGCGCATGTTCACAAAGGATCATGTCGAAACTTTCGTCTACATAACCCGTTTCTGTCATATCTCCCTTCAATATAGTAATATTGTCAAGCCCCTCTATCTTCACTTTCTTGGTGGCAAATTCCAGCATCTTTTCCGAGATATCCATTAGAACGACTTTACAGCCTTTCTTTGCCATTCGTATTGCCCAGCGACCCGTACCCCCGCCAGCATCTAGAACAAGGGCGTCTGGTTCCTCTGGCATATACGGTTCAATGTATTTCCAGGAAATCACATCGAAGATTCTGAAATATAACATATCAAAGTTTTCGTCGTAGCTCTTTGCCGTCTTATCGTAGTATGCTTCTGCAGTTTTCATCTTGACTCTCCCTCTCAGTCTTCTTCCAAACTGCACAGAATTTCAAACGCAATCTTTGCTGCTTGAATTACAGAAATTCCATTGTCAAATCTCGGCGCAACTTCCACAATATCAAAACCTATGACACGTCTGTCGCATAGATAATGTATGATATCCATCAACACCTGTGTCTCAAGACCTTCGGGCTCCGGATTTTGCACTGCTGGTGCATAAGCAGGGTCAAGGACATCCATGTCAACAGATAAGTAAACGCTATCATAGTCTGTCAACATCTTTTTCATGTACGCTGCAATCTGTTCTGATCCTTCGTTCTTGACCTGATAGGTCGTTAGAAACTCTATCCCTGCCTCTTTCGCATAGTCTAGTTCTTCTCTGCAGACTGCTCGGGTGCCTACCTCAACTATTTTTGCAGGCTTTATGTCTTCATTTATCCTGCGCATGAAGGTTGTGTGAGAAACATCAAGTCCTAAAAACTCGTCTCGCAAATCAAGATGTGCATCAAAACTGACTATTGCTGTATCAAGGGCTTTTTCTTCTAAACCTCCTAGAACGCCTAAGGTAACGGTGTGTTCTCCTCCTATGGTCATTGGCGTTTTTTCCGCTCCTAAGATATCTTGGATGACCAGCCTTAGCTTATTGAGAGTCTCCTTTGTGTTTGAAGAGACCTCTAAGTCGCCTAGATCATGTAGACTCAAATCTTTTATGTCCAAGCCAGTGCGGAAGCTGTAGCCTTCGATATTCACGGATGCTTCGCGGATAGCACTGGGTCCGAATCTCGCTCCCGGTCGGTACGTACTTGTGGCGTCGAAAGGAACGCCTAGAACTATCCTATCTGCCTCTTCAAAAGATTTCTGAACACCGCCAAACACGTTCGACTGCGACACAAAGAGGTCATGATATCCCATTTGTCTTCTCTTCCTATCTTAGTCTGCTATTCTGCTAATCAGTTCTAAGCTTTTCCATGTACCTTTAAGCATCATGGGAGCATGTGATCCAATCCTGTGATCATAAGATGTCTAAGCTGTCGACCTATAGTTTCTTTTCACATCATTTATGGCTAATCATTCTTCTTGAACAAGCACGCAGGATCGACTTGCAGGACAATCTCTGAACATTAAGCTTATTAACGTTGGATTCAATGCATTTAGGTCAAAAGGCGGTTTGACTTTGGCATTCGCATCCATATTCAGGATGGAAAATCTTGGAAGGCTGGCAATCTTCACATTTTACGCGGTAGTTGGAGTAATATGTTTCGTCGTTTTAGCGATAGTAGACTCTCGCCTCATACACGTTGGCGTAATCGGCATCCTGAATCTCATAACCGCTTATGGTTTGCTCAAAAAGAGGATTTGGGTTGTTTGGACTATCGTCGTTCTCTTCTTTATAACTACAGTTTTCTCAGGTTTTACGCTTTACTATTCCTTTGAGAGAAACTTGTTTCTGAACCTAGTCATGATTATCTATCTTGTTCTTAGCTGGCTTTTCACCGCTTATGCAGCAACAAGAGCGAGGGTATCGACAAGCTAAGTCTATTCTTTCTGAATCACTCAGCGCCTTTTCTTGTCGTATCTATAGCTTTGCCGTCTATACGCTCCATAAAGAAGAACCGCTAGAGCGGAAGCCCAAGCAGAAACGTTTTGAAAAAGCAAGTATTTTTGAGCGTTATCCAACTCTGCCAAAGGCTGTATCAGGCCTCCTAAACTTGCAACGAAATCTCGAAATCCAGAGGCTATTGACAGAAGAGCAGTGTTTATGGATGAGCACACCCAATTAATTGGTGCCAAGAACGCTACAATATTGGTTCCAAGGCTCCCTACTGATTTTACGAATTCCACAAGTGGTGGACTGCTCTGATAGGCGCCTGACACTGTCCAGTGGATCAATTTTGGATACGTTGAGAGAGAAACTACAAGAATCAAGGTTCCGAAAAGTAGCAGAACAGTCAGAGCGCTTATTATTGTTGCTCGAGCAAAGTGTATCCTCTGCCGGAGATGAGCGATCCCTTTGATCTTGAGAAGCCGAGCCTTCACTTCACCGAAGAAAGATCTTATTCGTGATGTTAACCTTTCGATCTTCTTGAAGTTACGTTTTCCGCTGCGGTCTACTTCAGACCTGGTCTTTTCCTTCCGTGTCTTGGGACGCCTCACAGCAAGATGATTTGTTAGGTACGTCCAACTGTAAGTTAGTGCGACCACCACAGCAGCTGGAACCAGATGGAATAGGGGGCTAATTGTAAGGGTGATGGTCAATTGACTGCCTGGAAATGGGAGTTTCCAGCCCAACGAAGTCTTGTCTTCAACTCCAAGATTCGTGGCATATAGGACCACGATATATTCGGCTAGTGTAGTCACTGTCAGGAACAGTATTATTGCCACCAGACCTCTGCGTGTACTCCATCTGAAGACTAAATGTTTAGGGCGCCTAACTGACAATGTTTTCACCATCTGGTATGTCGATCGGACTTCATGTCGTTTTGGAATATGAGTATTCGCATTAAAAAGTGTGACTGTGGGACTTGCTGATTCCAACTCAGAATCTTGGGGCCTCAGACAATCTGGCTTTTAAGTGTCAGATGTTCTCTTCCAGCCGACATGTTATTGTACTGATGTGTTAAAGACCCTACAAAAAGTTTGCGTACCGGTTCGGAAGAATTGCGGCGAGATACTGACGGAAATCCGCAAGATAAGTCTGTAGGCATGTTCGCAATAGGTTCCATGTGACCTATCGAGTTTGAACAACAAACGCCAACGCAACCGTGCAAGTTTTTTAGGAACCAAAGGAATTAGGAGGGAAGAATCGTGTGATTCACGTTATGGGATGCGTGAGCTTCTACGATGCCCGGAAAGAGGAAACTCATGCTCACACTTCGGACACTTGGCATATTCACAGTGAACAGAAGACGGACAGCCTGAACAGGCAAAGGTTCTACCATACACGATGTCGAAGCTAAAGCCGCACTTTGGGCAACTAATAATCTGTTTCGACCGCGAAACCACTGAAGCCAGCTTCCTGTCAACATAGAACCGGTGGAACTCTAAAAGCTTTTTTCTTTGGCATCGCGAAAGCTATATGGTGAAACTATTATATATGTAGAAGCTAGAAAAAGCGTTAATAGGACTAGTTAAATGTAGGGTTGATCTATCTGAGAATGGTCTGGGATGATTATGATCAAAGCAAGTAATGCAGAGCGTATAGAACTCTACAAAGATCGGAACACACAAATTCTTCTGAACAAATTCCTTAGTGGGGAGATGAGTGAACTCGAGCCTGTCTATGATCCGAAGCGAGGTTATTGGTATCCCGTCGTGGATGAAATCGTTAGTGATGACGCTGAAGCAAGTGTTTTCATAAAACGGCTATACGACGCCGGGATACTGGAAAGGCGGCTATACGACAAGATAATCTACTGTCCCAAATGCGGTTCTGCAAATGTATCTGTCCACTATTGCTGCCCATACTGCAAATCGTTTAACATTCTGAAAAGCTCCTTGATAGAGCATGTTAAGTGTGGATATATGGATGTGGAGGAGAACTTTCGCAAGGAAGAGAGGTTTGTCTGCCCAAAATGTAATGAAGAATTGAAGAAGTCAGATGTTGATTATAGACAAGCAGGAATATGGTGCAAATGCAAAGAATGCAGAAAAAGCTTCGACATCCCAGAAACGGAGCATTTCTGCAGAGTGTGTAAATCTGCTTCGACTTTCGAAGATGCCGTGATCAAAGAAGTCTATGTCTACAATCTGAGAGAAGAGATCAAACAAGAAGCATCTGTAGGCTGGGTCATCATTGGGCCCATCAGAGAGTTCTTCCAAGAAAACGGGTTTGATGTTGAAAGCCCTGCATTCTTGAAAGGCAAGTCCGGCGCGAATCACATGTTTGACATAGCTGCGTATAAAGGAGAAAGAATAAGAAAGGTGACGGTGATAGATTTTGCGTCTTCTGCGGAAAATGTGGTGCCTGAGCAACCAGTGATCGCATTGTTTGCAAAGATCTTTGACGTCTCCCCAGACGCGGCGTACTTAATTGCAATTCCAAAGATGAGTGAGAATGGAAAGAGGATGGCTGAACTCTATGACATCCAAATTGTGGAATCCAAGGACCAGGAAGAAACACTGCGACAGTTGAAAGAGAAACTGATGGAGAATGAATAGCGAAAAAGGAGTGAAAATGGCTTTCCATTTCAATGTCCGGAATATATCGCTATGTTCCCCTTGTCGGTTATGACTTTAGCCCTGTAGTGGTTTGCGGGTAACCTAATGTAATCACAAACATGTGATTTGGTTTGACCGGAGTTGATGAATATGTCCAAATCGTATCGCTGATGCTTTGTAGCGTTGTTCACCCATAAAGAGACTATATGACAGGTTAAGGAGCCTTTATTTTCAAACACAAAAGTTGTTCCAGCCTTCACAGTCCTGTATTCGATCCAATCGGCCTTTAGATCAAATTCTGTGTCTGTGGTTTTGATTCCTCTTATTCTCATCTTCCAGTGACCCGTAGTGTTTCTGAAATGGGTGGGGTTAATGCTCACTGTCTGACTTTCGCTCTCATCAATGCCAAGTATCTCACTGGAGATGTAACTCAAATAGCCAAATCCACTTGTTGGATACCCACCAAGTGTGTAGTTGAAAAGTTGGAGTGTTACATTCACTAGGTCTGTTGTCCATGCATAGTTGACCGTCCAGTTCAGCTGGCTCCACTCGTCTGTGCTGCTATAGCCTGTGAACTCAACTTCCGCCTTGAACTCTTCCGACCAGACATGCAGCAATGTAACATCAAGATCCCAACTGTCCTGAATGGTATCGTCTGTTTCTGTCCCATCCTTAAATCTGATAGTGAAATTCGACGAGACTAGATAAGCTGAGACCGAGATGTTGTTCCATCCACTTGAAAGATCCGGAAACACGTTTTCCCATGCTGAACCATTCCATACATCTACGCCGATGTCTTCCGACCCCATTGTTCCTCCAAAGATGGTCAACCATTCATGTGGTTCGTTATGGCTAATCCCAATCCATTGAACCTCTAAATCTAGTCTATAGTTCGGTGGTTCTTTCTCTTGCAGGAAGTCTGTTTCGTATACATATACTCTTCTTTCTTGCGCCGGCATTGTGTTTAGGAATCGGAACCTCATTTTCGAAACTGGAGTTTTCGGGAAGCTTACATTGGTCCAAGTACTCCATATTCCCTCTCCACTATATACGTTTGTCCATGTTCCATTATAGAGTTCGATCTCGACTTGATTGATGGCAGAGCTTTCTCTGCCAATGTAGTATCTGATCTTGCTGCAGTTCACGGGGCTATGTGTGAGCACTAGGTACTGGCACCAAGAATCTCCTCCCGGTATGCTATTCATTGCGTATGTTTCGCCATCTTCGTCATAGGCGTTTGTCTCATTATTCCACTCATCTCCAGGGTCTTCGTGGGTAGATGGTGATATCCATCGTTCCTCCTTCGTGCTACTGCTCTCTGAGAGCGTATCCATTATGCTGTCTGGGCCAGCCTGCTGTGCAGAGAAATTGCTATTAGTTCCTATGTCTTCAGAAGAGTCTACGTCAGACGAAACGTTTGATGCGAAGTATATCTTGTCCATGCCTGAGTAGTAGCTTCTGAAGGTCATGTAAACATTGTCATTTGTTGCTAAGTCTGAGATACTACCTGACGACCAATCCGTTGATCCTTCGATGATATGATGGGAAGGGTTGTATGATTGAATCCCCGCCGAGTGCTTCACATCAGTAATGCATATGTTTTCCCGCATTTTTTCCCAATCGACCTCGTTCATTTCATAGCTCCAGAGAACGACATTCGCGACTATTATCACAACTAGTACTAGGCTGAGCATGACGACAATCACGTTGCTGACACCTTGTCTGTTCTGTCTAAGGCGCTTCATAATAGCCTTCAATATGACTCCCCCTGGTTGTGACGATATCTATATAGTAGAGATTTCCTGAAGACCAAGCATAAGAAATGTTGAGCCAATTGTGTTGACCGACTCCTAAGCTAGAAGACGTGGTGAATGATTGTGAAGTGTGATTGAGGTACACTGCTGCCACATGAATAGTTACCTTTCCAACATTCCGAAGATAGACATTTATATTGCTGGTTAGAGGATTGAACCATAAATCCTCAACAACGACTCTTTCACTCATCGTCTCTCGCAGATTGATCGATATGACATACGTCGTGGTTGTTGCAATAGACATGGCAGCCACAGCTACCACAGTGAGCAGAAGATTACTTAGGACAGGGGTCAGAGCACGTCTATCCTGTAAAAATCTCTCTCCCACCATCTCCTAGCCCCACAGGAAAAGCCTTAATCCCATATATCCGCAAAGCATGAGTATTAGACTGTGTTTCAAGCCTGCACTGATGATTCCCTTTCCCATTTTCCCGGCGACAAGTCCTCCAAAAAAAGCCTGAATTGCTGTCATGTGGAAGAACATACGTTGTATCTCTTCGGGCTTCATTATAGCTGAACTAAGTATAGGCAACTCTTCTATGCTCGCGAAGAAGAAGAAAAAGAATGATCTGAAGAGCATTATGATCGTAAACAAAAAGACGAAGAATGCCACATATATTATTGCCGTGTATGGCCTCGTCTGGTTCCTTCTTTCTTCGTTGAGTAGCAGAGTCGTCTGAATGAACTTTCCAAGAGGATCAAATATTTCTTCCACGCGGCCCCCTGAACGGGCAGCCTCAGTGATCATCGGCACAGTTCTTCTCATCAACAAGGTGTCGACCCGTTCTTGTAGAGTCAGAAGAGCTTCCTCGAATGTTCTTCCCCAAGACATTTGAGCAGTCATCTTCTTCAATTCATTCGTGAGAGGACCGTAATCTCTCTTCGAAACTTCTTCTAGGGCTTGAGGAAGAGGCATCCCTGTCTCTTGGGCTTGAACTATGCTTCTGAAAAGATTAGGCATTTGCTCATCCACGTCTCTTCTCCACTGATAGTCCACATAATCCAGAATGGTTGGGGGGATAACCCCGATCACAACAGCAAAGAAGACCAACTCGTCAAAGACGATCGTTCCCCAAAACATGATGTATCCAAACAGAATCAGAGCTGTAGCTATGAATATCGAGGCAACCCACGCAATCTTTTTCTCATTTTTCTCTATCTTAGGCATCTTGATTACCAAGTAGGTGAAATGGCGTCTAGTATTAGCAGGAATGCTATGGAGCCTAAGGGGATTGCGAGATACGTTAGCACGCCTAGGAGAAAATCAAGGCTTAACATGCCGAGATTTCCACCTCCAAGAGTTGCCATAACTGCCAACATAATTACGAGCAGTAAGGGTCCCGTGACCAATAGAGCTACGTAGAATTCAGATAGAACGGATAACGTATCAGAGAATCTGTCTAGACCTATCCTCTTGAGTTTCATGTATTGCTTAGACTTTTCCGTTAGATAAGCAGCTAGGTCTCCGCCTGAATGGATGGTTGAGATGAGTCCCTCCGTCATCTCTCTGAACCTGTCAGAAGGTGTTCTTTTTGAGGTTTTCTCTAGAGCAGAGATTACATCTAGACCGAAGAGATTGATGTCTCTAACAATGTCTTTCGCCTCTGTAGAAACGGTCAGAGGGACGTCAAGATTTGAGATTGAGTAGAAGATTCTCTCTGGAGATACGCCCGCTCCGGCAAGAATTGCCATATAACCAGCTGTGAACGGCAACTCATCTTCCAATCTCCTTTTTAGCTTGTCAGAGTGATAGATGGGGTAGACGTAGAATCCGATTATCGAGAACGCTAGGGCAAATAGTCCTCCTCCGACACCGAAGAGAATTATCGAAAGGAGTGGGATGTTGAGAACGAGCAGGAGCGAACATGGAATGACTATCAGTGTGGCAAATGAGACAATCATTGTGACAAAAAATGTGAGGCTGACATAGCCTCTAAAGCTAATTTTGATCCCGGATCTTCGTAGATTCTTGTCTAGGTCTCGAAAAAGCGGCGAAATCCAATAAGTTCTTTCTCCCAAGAATCGATAAGCCGTGGACTGGAATTCTTTGTGCGCCCGCTTGAATGTTTTCAGCGGCGTCTTCAGTGAGAGTTCTTTTTTGAGGCAACTAAGAAGCTTCTGAAGCCTTTGGAGAGTTCTAGTGTATGTCATTTCAATCCCATCCTAGCCTTTTGGTATACTCTTGTTGGGTTGGCATAGTATTCGCGGATTACGTCTGCGACTTCTGTATAGTGTCGAATACGCTTCTTAGCCATCCATTCTAGAACGATTTCTCTGCGGTTCAACTCCTGCCTGACTTTTGTATTGGTGACTTTGGTTCTGTTGATGTGCTTCTGCAAGAGTTTGCTTTGGCTGCAAGCGACGAATTTGTCTTCTCTTGAGTCCCATGTGAAGATTTCGTAAGTAGATATGCTGTTTGTCTTCTGGCTGAGCTCTAAGATTTCTTTGGTTGTGGTTGCTCTTCTTGCTGGTTTTCCTTCGACCTCTGTTCTTTGGATTATCATTATGACGTCTATCATGGCTATTAAGGTCTTTGGAATGTTCATAGGTTCGGATTCTAGACGGCTTATGACTGATTCCACAGATTCTGCGTGTATCGTACTCATTCCTAGGTGACCGGTTGCCATGGCTTGAAAAAGTGTGTAGGCTTCTTCTCCTCGAACCTCACCGACTACTATGTAGTCTGGTCTCTGTCTCACAGCTGCTTTGAGCAAATCAAAAAGGGTTATGCTACCCCCCTTGTTGTTTTTACGCCCAAAGCCCAGCCTTACGACCGATGATATCCAGTTTTCGTGAGGAAGATTCAGTTCTGGAGTGTCTTCTACGCTGACTATTTTCATCTCAGGCTTTATGAACATGGATAAACAGTTCAACATTGTTGTTTTTCCTGCTGCAACTCCACCGGCCACGATGACTGAGGCTCTATGCTCAATAATGTACCATAAATAAGCTGCCATTTCTGAGGAGATAGTGTTAAAGGCTATTAGATCTGAAATCGTTAATGGGTCTGCTTTGAAACGTCGGATAGTGAAAGTGGAACCTCTCCTTGTGACTTCGCTTCCATATGTAAGTTGTATGCGGCTTCCATCTGGAAGTGACGCGTCCAGCATTGGAGATGCCAAGGAGATGTTCTTTCCGGCTAGGTATGCAAGTCGAATTATGAAGGAGTCTAGCTGGGCTTCATCCTCATAGACTATGTTGGTAGGAAGGGACTCGTGAACTCTATGCCAGACATAGATCGGTATGTTTACCCCATCTGCTGATATGTCTTCAATCAGATGGTCTTTCATCAGGGGGTCGATCTTGCCATAGCCTATGAAGTCGCGTACTAGATAGTAGATGAGTTTGTCAATAGCTTCGGGCGAGATTTTCACATGATACTTCTTGATTGTTTCGTTGATTTTTGCCTTGAGATATTCTTTTGCCTTCTCTTTGGTTTCTATCTCTTTCAGATTTACTTCAACTTCTTCCATCAAAAGCTGTTCTATTTCTTTCAGCCGTTCTTTTTCTTTTTCTTGCAGCGTAGGTTCTATAGTTTCATACGCTATCTTCTGGGTCTTAGCGTCTTTGACTACAGCTGCATATGCATAAGGCTCTTGGATAGGATAGACTTCTTTGAACACCGCTGGCTTCTTGACTTTACTTTCTAATAGTATGACTGCTTCTTCTTTTTCTACACTTCTGGAAGTCTTCGTCATTCGTTTTCCCTGCTAATGACGCCTAGCTTTTTGGCATACAGAGTGCACTGTAGAGGTAATAATATAATGTGTAGTAAGTCTTAATAAGTCATACGAACATGCAATACTTAGCATGCTTAAGGCAATTGCGACTCACCGTTAGAGGCATCTCAAACTTTTGGAAAGGCGAGATTTGAGCGAAAGGATATCAAGAAATGATGATTTCACATTCCTACACTCTTCCCTAAGGATGTACATCTGAAAGGCAGCTAAATAGATGGTTTTTCGAGTTTGTCATGAAGGAAGTATCTATACTTCCTATCTTCCAAAAAACCATCGTTTTGAGATCGCCGGTATTGGGGGTGTCGGAATTTTTCCTCGGATTTGCTATATCACAAAGAATCTTTCAGGTCGGAGGCTACTGTGAGTGTTTTAACATGTTAGAGCTCACTTCTTTATTCTATTGTCGCGTGTCTACGTTTTAGGTCTTCTTCCGTTGTTCCAAGTCTATGCATAAGCTCTACAACCAAGCCATCTAAGAAAACCATGCAGTTATTTTCGAAAATGCTTCCAAGAGGTGTCAAAGGTTCGCGTTCGCCTGTAAGCTGCCTCGCTAGATAGTCTTCTTCTCGGGGCCAACCTAACTTCGTCCTTCCCTTGAGCGTCACCACGTGATCTGCTATCTGGCCTAATGAAGATTCTGAGAAGGAGGTCACAGCTACCACTGTGGCCCCGATTTCCTTTGCAGCCGTGCTGGCGGTCAAAACCATCTTCGTAGCTCCGGTTCCAGAGATTGCGATGAGAAGATCCCCATTTCCTGCGGCAGGTGTTATGGTTTCTCCTAAGAAATAAACGTTGAAACCTAGATTCATGAGGCGCAAGGCGAAGGCCCTACCCACAAATCCACTTCTTCCCATACCAACTATGAAGATCTTCTTGTCTTTTGCGCTAATCAAGAGTCGGATGAGCTTTTCCACTTCTTTTCTGTTAAGTTCCTCTATAGAGTGTTTTACGCCTGTAATAATCTCATCCACTGCAGCCTCTAGCCATTTCAACTTCTTTCAGTCCCGGAAGACCCATTAAGCAAATAGCTGTTTTAAAAATTTCGGGTCTAAAAGGTTACTCTGACAAGCTCGTGGAGCGATGGGATTTCACAGAAGAGACGGACATACATTGCGATTCCTGCTATTCCTATGGTTACCGCGACCAGGACGAAGTCCTTCTTGTGCAGCCGAAGGGCATAGAGGTTAGTCCGATTTTCCGTAGCTCCCCATGCTCGGGACTCCATAGCTTCAGCAAGCTCCAGACTCCTACGGATCGCACTCACAATTAACGGTATCAAGATGGGGATATAGTTTCTGATTCTTTTCAGGAAGTTGCCCCGTTCCAACTCCAGACCTCTAGCCTTTTGAGCGTCCATGATCGTCTGAGCTTCTTCAGCCAATACGGGGACAAACCTTACAGCAGTGGTGAAGGCGAAGACGAACTCGTATGGAATGTGGATTTGCTCTAGGGCCAGACCTAATTGATCTGGAGAGGTTGTGAGGAAGAATATAGAGAAAGACTCCACCAATACAATGAATCGTAAAGTCATTGCTATGGCTCGCTCCAGATCAGGAGCTGTTATCTGATACCCGGTCCTGATGAATGCGAAAACTAAGTGGGTCAGAAAAATGACTGTTGCCAGAAACGCTGCTCCCCGCATGGAGCGAAGCCATTCTCGTTTGACACCAGCTAGAATTATGAAGGGAATCTGTATCAAAAATAGTATTATTAGAGCAAGCAATTCTAGAAAAAACACTGCTACGGCAAATATTGCACAGACGTAGATGAACTTTATTCTCGGGTCCAAGTTGTGGATTGGAGAATGTACTCTTCTGAACTTGAGTCCATCAAAGACGCTCATTGGTGTTTCTCCCGTAATTTGAGCAGTTCTTCTCGAGCTTTGTAGATATCTATGATTTCATAGGGTAGTTCGAATTCGGATAACTGCAGGAAGATCTGGGTTATTTGGGGTGGCACTATGGATGCTTGTTCCAGCGTTTTGGGGTTGGTAAGAATCTTTTTGGCTTCGCCGTCTGCTACTATTTTTCCTTGACGCATCAAAAGGACTCTGGGACTGCATTCGGCCACAAACTCGACATCGTGAGTCACTATGATCACAGTTTTTCCTTGAGCTTTCATTTGAAGGATGAATTGAAGAAGTTTCTCCTTTTGTTGATAGTCTTGGCCAATGGTTGGTTCATCAAGTATGAGAATCTTCGGGTCCCACGCTAGAACTGAGGCTAGAGCTACCCTCTTCCTTTCTCCTCCACTGAGCATGAAGGGTGAGGTTTTTCTGTATTGTTCCAAGGACAAGAGGTTTACTGCCCATCCGACCCGTTTTTTCACAGTTTCTTCTGGAAATCCGAAGTTCTTCAAACCAAAGCCTATTTCCTCTTCTACCGTCTCACTGAAGAGCTGGTTGTCCGGGTTTTGGAAGACAAATCCCACTTTCCTAGATAAGGCTGCTACAGTGGATTCTGTGGTCACAACTCCATCAATGTAGACGCTTCCAATGGTGGGCTTGAGCAGTCCGTTGAAGTGTTTGACCAAGGTGGTTTTCCCTGCTCCATTTTCTCCCATTATCGCTACAAACTCACCGTTCTTGATCGTCAGAGATGTTCCTTTGAGCGCCTCAACACCATTGGGATATGTAAAATGGATTTTTTTGACGTCGATCATCAGCTTCCAAGAACCTCCCTAAGTGTGGCTGCCATCTCATCTGAGCTTAGCGGAATAGTGTCGCCTAGGCCAATCTGGTCTTTCTGGAGGATTTGGAATAGACGGGTTGGTTTGGGGATTCCTACTCCAACTAGACGGGCTTCTTCTGAACTTAGAATTCCACGAGGTTCACCGTCAAGAACGACCTTGCCATTGTCCATGATGATAATATGGTCGGCATATCTGGCGGTCAAGTCCAGTCTGTGTTCAACAAGGACTACTGTGATTCCTAGATCTCTGTTTAGATCATGGATGACTCTAAATATCTTCTCAGCGCCTAAAGGATCTAAGAAGGATGTGGGCTCATCTAAGACAATTATTTCTGGTTGCATGGCAAGTACGGAAGCGATGGCCACACGTTGCTGCTGGCCGCCTGAAAGCTCATGAGGTGCCCGTTCTCTTAAACTAAATATTCCGGCAAGGTTCAACGCCCAGTTCACTCTTTTTCGCATTTCTTCTCGTTGTACACCTAGGTTTTCGAGTCCAAAGGCAACATCCTTCTCTACGGAGAGGGCGAAGAGCTGGTTTTCTGGGTTCTGGAACACTAATCCGACATGTCTTGCCAGTTCATGAATGGGGTGTTTCAGAACATCAAATCCTGCTACCGTTATCTGGCCTTCCAGTTTCCCCGGGTAAAAGTGCGGGATCAACCCGTTGAAGCATCGACAGAGGGTTGTCTTTCCACATCCGCTGGGACCAGTAATGAGGACGAACTCCCCTTTCTGGATCTTTACGGAGACGTCTTTTATTGCTTGTTTTTCTGAGCTGTGATAAGCATAGGTGAGATTTTCGGTTTTGATCACTGACATTGTGGCTGGGGCCTGCCTATCTGTATGCGGACTTGGTTCCTCATTTAAGAGTAGCTACTTAATTATTGGTCAATTTGTGCCTCAAAACCCATAGACAACGGTTGAGTCCGATCTGAACGTCTCCTATCCCATTAACTCCAGCGGCCGTGGAATGCCCTCCGCCCATGCCGTGCAGATATTCCCCCAAAGGTCTGGCGATATCTCTTCCGAGGTGGATGCCTGTCTTTTCGTAGAATTTTCGTGTAGAACGTAGACTGATCTCCAGTTTCCCGCTCTTCTCTCCCGCTACTACTGCTACGTGAGCTCCCAGCTCAATGATGGCTCGGGCCGATGAGGCTTGGTAAGCACTGACATGTGAGAAGCCGATTATCCAATTGCTGACTTTGACGAGTTTGATTCTTCTGGAAGCCTTCAATCTAGCAACTCTTTCAGAGAAGTCCATTGGCAGAGATAGTAGAGCTAATGTTTCGCGAGCGCTTACACCTGCTTCGCTTAATTCGGCGACCGTTTTCAAGGTGGAAGAGTTGGCTATTATGAAGTGTCGTGTATCAAAAGCTATGCCTAAGAAGAGGGCTTTAGCCACATCTTCAGCTGGTTGAACTTGTGCGTCTTTGTAAAACTTGTAGACGATTTCGCAAGTGGATGATGCTTTTTCATCCGTTATGCAAAGTTTTGCGATTTGCTCTGTGGATGGATGAGCCGCGTGGTGGTCGATGACTATGATGGGCGCTTTTGACTTCTTGACTTGGTCGGCAAGATCGTTTAGTTGCTGAATAGTGTTCGTGTCCAGCAATGTTATGATATCCGATTTTTCTATGTTGGGTTGTTTTTCTATCTGTATGGGCAGTTGAGTGAGCAGATGTTTTGAAAGGCGGCTTATCCCATGGGCCGCTCCGATCTCGACTTCTAGATGAGGTTTGAAATGTTTTATGAGGCTTTCAAAGGCGTATGCCGAGCAAACAGCGTCTGGATCAGCGTTGTGGTGACATAATAGAACAATGAGTTTGGGATCTAGTTCTTCAAGGATATTAGTTATTTCTTGGAACGACACGCTAATTCCTTCAGATAATCTTCAGCTGAGATGAAGGCTTCTCTTACGGCTTCGTCAGCAAGCTTTTTGGTGTCTAAGTTAATTATCAGAGGCGATAGAATGATGTCGACTTCGACGGTTAACCTCACAGGTTTGGCTCCTTTGGTCTCCACGCTTATGTTCATTTGCTCTATCCTCTTGGGCGATACTCTGGAAAGTACATATTCCCTGGCGCTATTTTCTGCAGTTTGACATAGTTGTTCGATCTGTTGACCATTTAGTTTTGGCAGGTCTAATTCTTCCACCGCTTGCCACCGAAAAAGAGGTCAGGTGGAAGTGATAGGACCTAAGTCCTTCTGCAATTTGGATTGTACATCTTTCAGTTGTCCACGTAATCGTTCTTCCTGTTTTCCGAGTACCTTGGCCCTAGTTTCAAGCAGTTCCTTTCTCTCTTTCAAGTCTGTTGTCACCTTTTCTTTTTCCGCTTTTACCAGTAATGAGCCTATAGACTTATAGATGGTCGTGTCGTCTGCAATGTCACTCAACTCACTTAAAGCCTGTTCGATCTCTGTGAGTTCCAGCTCTACCTGCTGCTTCTGAGCTAGAACAGTCTGAAGAGTCTGCTGTAACTGCTGAAGCCTCAACAATCGTTCTTGAACATGAGGGGGAAGCTTTGAAATGTCGGTACTCATCTCATGATACCTTCCATCTGCACAGCAATACCCTGAAGCCATTAATTAAACAATTCGGTAGGAATTTCCCAACACCGAGAGATAACAAGAGATCAGTCGCCTACAAAAGTTCTTACTTGAATAGCTGACCATTTCGTCCTGCAAGCACTGTAAACCATATAAGCTCTTGATCGATTATCCTCAACTACATGCTCAGGACAGACTTTCCAAAGTCTCTAGGACGTTCTTAGTAGAATCAATCCATCTCAGATAGGAGTTCATTGCAGCCCGCAAAGCTGTCGTGTCGGCAGCCTCAATTCGCAGAATCAAAGATGTTCTCTTCCTTTCTAGGGACGTCTGAGATCGCACTGTTGGAGGCTTCCTCACTTCAGGGTCCAAAGCCTCAAAAACCACATCTACATGCTTCTTTGAAGGGAACTTCAAGCGTACTCGACCAATAGCCTTCATTTTTTTGGCTCCAAAAGCGCGCACACACGTTTCTCAACTAGGGTCCAAGTCACTGTAAGAGAAGAGTAGCTACTTCCTACTTTCCACAAATGACGCTGTTTCTTCTTTCAGTGCACTTCTCGCCGCCCGTTTTGCGACTATTCCAAGCTTAGTCGATGGCGTGTAAGCGCCCCCAGCAAATGTGAAACCGCACTTTCTACATGTCCAAATGCCAATGCTTTTTCGCTTCACTCTGGGAAGTCCACAATGTGGGCATTTATGAGGCTTCTTCATTTCTGTAACTACTTTAGCGTAACGTTTTCTGACTGTGGAGCCGTAGCGAGCTCCTAAACCTCTTGTTGACCCCACTTTCTTTGTCTTCTTTCCCATTTGTTCTTCACCATTTGAGTTTTTTGCGGATCTGTTCAGCCTTCTCCATCGCTATTTTGGCAGCTTCTAGCGTCTGTTCCAGTTTGAAGTATCCGCTGCCTCCTTTCTGGATGGCACATATGTTCCCATCATCGTCGATTGTGATAGTCAACCTAGCATCCATAGTTTGTTCTTCTTTGAGTTGAGGATCAACCACAAGCTCGTTGTTTATCTGTGCGAAAGTGACGGCTATGGGATGTCTTTTCACGGGGAGTGGTATGTAACCGGGTTTTATCTGCACTACATCATCCTTCATCTCGTATTTGAACATCTTAGTGTTAAGCAACGCAGAGAGGGCAGCCAATGCCGAGGCATCTATCAGATTTCCATCATGATTGAGTACATAGACATCCACAAAGACCACGAAAACATCTTTCCCAGGTGTAATGCATAGTTTCGCCAAGTCAATGGCCTTCGATTCTCTTATGCCTCTGTCCACTACTCTAGCTAACTCTATTGAAGTCTCACCTGGGGGGCCGGGTTCAAATGTTGGAGAAGCTAGAGGCACAAGCTCTGCGTTTACCGTTAGGACTCCTTCATTAGGCGTGTCTGGGAATGGTTTTCCTATCTCAAGTTTTATTCCAACCATAACTTCAGTCTTTCCGAGTAGAACTCTTGCGGAGCCCTCGGCACGTTCGATTACTCCTTGTTCTACTTTCACTTCTCGATAGTCCTTTAGTCCTCTGCCGTCAAGTCTTTTTCCCGTGGCAATAAGCTGTGAAATCCTTTTCTGTTTCAACTTGACAATAATGGATGACACTATTCTTCAACCTCCTTTTCAACGCTTGCATACCTAGCTTTTAGAGCTTCCTTCTGCAGATTGTGGATCTGCCTGCATCCTTTCAAGGCGAGATTGACAGCTTTCTCAAATTCAGGATAGGCCAGAATTCCATCCATCTGCAACAATGTTACTGCATTGAAGTTCGGCATCAAAGCTACAGGGATATCAGCGGTGCCTTTCTTATCCTCGGTATCGTTAAGATCTAGGACTATGGTGTCGTCAATCTTTCCTGCCGCACAGGCGGTCACCATGTCTCGCATAGGAATACCCGCATCTGCCAAGGCCAAGGAGGCCGCTGTAATGCTGGCGCATCTAGTTCCTCCATCAGCTTGAAGAACCTCGATGAAGACATCTATTGACGTGCGGGGATAATACTCGACAAAGATGGAAGGTTCCAGCGCTTCCGTGATAACCTTAGAAAGCTCTATCTCTCTTCTAGATGGTGCGGGAGACTTACGTTCGTCCACCGAGAAAGGGGCCATATGATAGCGGCATCTTAAAACTGTCTGATCAGGAAGCGCCAGATGTTTAGGGTGTAACTCTTTAGGGCCGTACACAGCAGCCAGAATCTTGTTCTTGCCTTGCTCGATGTATGCTGAACCCCCAGCGTTTGACAGTGCACCTACTTCAATCTTCACAGGTCTTAACTCTTCCGGTTTTCTTCCACCCGACCTTAAACCACTCTTGTCGATCAATTTTTCAAGTTTTTCACTCATTTCTCAGTTTCCTCCTTCTCTTTAGCTTTTTCGTTCTTGAGAGTCTGTGCTACGCGGTCTGTTAAACCAGATGTGTGAGATTCTTCCTCGATCTTCTGGAGAGCCATCATAGCCAGTCGTTCATCTTCCAAACTCTTGCCGGAGATCAAAACCACCCCATTGTGACCCAGAGTGATATGACAATTCGTCTCCTGTTTTATCATGGAGATCATTGAGCCCTTTCTGCCTATAACGCGTGGAATCTTTGTAGGAGTAATTTTCACAATCTGTCCACGAGTCACCTTTCCCAGTCCGGGCTCCTCAACTGAGAGTCGTGGATCCCTTGATCTGTCATATGCGGTTATCTTGGCGATCACCAAGTCGCCTACGTTAAGGATTTCCGATAGATCATTCTTCTGGGGTCTGAAAGGCCTACTCAACATGTCTGATGCTCTCAGAATAGCCAAATAGGGTGAGTTTATATCCACCATCCATCCGCTGAATCCTACTTCTATAACCGTTCCTATTACTGTGTCTCCGACATAAGGGATATAGAAAGCCTTCAGGGCGACAACCCTAACGTTTTTGTCCTCGTATTCCACAAGCCCCAGCCTCGAAGCATAGATCTTCTCATCCTCTTTATGCGTATTTTCCCCTGAAACGTATGCTCCTTCCGCTAGCAGATCACCGGGTGCTACAACTTGCCTACTTTCAAAGAATGTTGGCATAATCTAACCTCCAAACCTTTTGCTTAGCGAATCTAATTCTCTAAGATATCATCTTTGCTTCTGCTGTTCCTTTTGTTACTTCACCTATCTTGTCCAAGAGCGAGCCGTACAAGCCTGCTGGCATCTCTAGGACTCCGAACCATGAACCATCCGCACGCCATTCTTCATGTTTTATGGTTCCAAACCCTTTGACTGTCCCGTATGCCTTGCCTGCATATCGGGGTGGCAACCGGACTTCCACGGACAACCGCTCTGTTTTCAGAGGCAGAATAGTCCGTAACAGCTTGATTGTGTCTTTAGCCTGTTCCTCAGTGGATTTGAAGGGATCTATTGAATAGTGGATCTGTTCCATAGCTTGTTCCACACGCAGTGGGGGGTGTGGAAGGTTTGTCCTAGGGTCCACGCATTGTCTGGATATGAAAGCGGTTATCTGCTTCTTCTTGTCCTCAATCATCTTTCTACGCTGTTCCGTGGTAAGTTGCAAGGTACCTTTCTTCAGTATTTCATCTGCCACTTTGAGATGATCTGTCGTTCCAAAGATCTTCTGCAGATCATCTTCTGATGCTCGGGTGCCTTTTTTGGCGTCAGAGAATATGGTTTCAGCGACTATAGCCCTGGTTATAGCTGAGATCTCACCCTTGCGATACAATAGAGCTTCTTCCGGTTTCACGAGAATCTCAAAGTGCCCATCATCTCTGGTCAAGCGGGCTATTGTGTACTTCTCACCCATCCTGTTTTCACTTGCCTAGCTCTTTCAGATAGGCTTTGACCTTGTCTGTGCTCAACATTTCCATTTTCCTCGTTGCAGATGGTATGACTGCTACCTTGATTCTGAGCGGTAGTTGTCTAGCTTCCAACCCTTGCACCAAGCATTTTACAGCAAGCTTGGTGGCATCGTCCATGCTCATGTCCTCTTTATGTTCTTCTTGCAGTATCTTCATCACAGTCTCTCTTCCTGCGCCTTCAGCTCTAGCCTTGTAACCTCTGTACGTACCGCTTGGATGCGTGCCAAATACGTGGCTTCCACTCTTGTCTGCTCCTGCGAAAATCATAGAAACGCCAAAGGGTCTCACACCTGCATGTTGCGTGTACAGCTGCTTAATATCGCATATCCTCTTTGTGACAACCTCTGTGTCTATGGGTTCGTCGTATGTTAACCTGTTGCTCTGAGCATAGACTCGCGCCTGATCTATTAAGACTCTGGCGTCTGAGCTTAGGCCTACTATAGCTGCTCCTATATGATCGTCAATCCTGAAGATTTTCCAAGAAGCCTCTGCTTCTTCTAAGGGGTCTACAGTCTCCTCAGCCCCTAAAACCACTCCTTCGTAACATTGAATCGCTAAAATTGTGGCTCCCCGATTAACCAATTCCATCGCGTATTCAACTTGAAATAATCGACCATCTGGTGAGAAAACCGTTATAGCCCGATCATAAGCACCGGGTGCAGCAAACACAGACATCAAACATCTACCTCTTTATATTCGAAACTCACTTGCACACTCATACAACAACTAAACTAAAAACCTTTTCCTAAATCCATGGGACTTCAGTTCAATTGTATTGTCTCTTAAGATTCTATTTTCTCTCGCGGAAAATCTTGCCTACATCCATGTCGGTGACTTATTCGAAGCCAACTTCGACCTGTTTAAATGCCCCCTCTAAATCATGTGCAACGTTAACATGGTATTCATCGGTGCTTCCGGGTTTGGACAATGCTTTCTCTATGGTGATGTATTTTCGATGTGTTGCTGATGTTTCCATATTAGGGCAGTTCCTGCACGTGTAAATGTCTTTGGTTCTGCTAACCTGCCGGTGGATAACTAGCCAGCGCATGCTGTATTATTCGGGTCAGATCTGCTTCACCTTTAAGTCTTATAACATCACTTGCTAACTATGTAGATTGGTGAACGTTTAGATGGGATATCTAGAGGCGTGGAAAGTTCTTGAACAGATGATTACTGATCTCAGGAGAAGGGGACTTGCCATTCCTGCAAGTGTTATAGGTGATCTGCGACATGCAAGGACTCTGATCAATGTCCTGAGAGCTGATCCTACTCATTTAGATACTGGGCGAAAGATCGAGGAACGCCTGCGCAGTGTCGAATCCCGCCTTGTTTCTGAAGGAGAGAAAAAATTTGGGTCTAATTACGTTAAGGCCTGGGTTGAAAGGTTAGATAAAGCCAGCAGAGAAGTCGTTGATGAAGGCGAAGGCGAGACAACGTTCATCCCAGGAGTTCCACGAAACCAAAGGTGGATTCGTGTGAAATCTTCTGACGAGCTACCCCTAGATGGACTTAAGAAGCTGGCTAAGGAACTAGATATCCTATACAATAAGCAAGATGACGAGTATATAGTCGTTTACGGGAAAGAGGAAAGGATAAAAGAGTTTATCAAGAAGATGACTGAGGAATATGGGGTCAAACCTAAGGATTGGGCTTGACGCCCTAACAAGGTCAAATGCTTTTCCAAATACTAGTTTAGAGGGAGTTTGGCATGGAGGACAAACTGATCGTGGCTTTGGCGGGAATGCCTGGAGCCGGAAAATCAGTATTTGTCAGAGTTGCCAGACAGACTGGCTACAGTGTTGTTGTCATGGGCGATGTAGTCAGAGAAGAAGTGAAAAGAAGGGGATTGAAGCCGACTTCCAAGAATATTGGCAAAGTCATGATTGAAATGAGGCAAAATGAAGGACCATCTATTGTAGCGAGGAAATGCCTGTCAAAGATAAGACAGAAGACACGAAACAAGCTTGTCATAGATGGTATAAGAAGTCTGCATGAAGTTGAAGAATTCAGGAAGCATTTTGCGAAGGTCAGTCTGGTAGCCATCCACTCATCACCTGAGACAAGATTCAAGAGACTATTCCGACGCCATAGAAGCGATGATCCCAGAAACTGGAAGGTCTTCAGTGAAAGAGACTTTCGAGAGTTGGAAGTAGGTTTAGGCAATGCTATAGCCATGGCGGAGTCTACAATAATTAATGAACGGGGAATTGGAACTCTGAAGCAGCAGGTAACGGAAGTTTTGAGAAGGATTGAAAAAAATTGGAAGACGCAGAAATCCTTGTAGAAACCAAGATCAACCCCACAGAGTCCGAAGAAAAAGTGAAAAGAGCTGTGGAAAACGTTTTCGGAGACATAAATGCAAGGAGAAAATCTTACCGAAAAGAGTGTCTCCTTTTCTCCGAAATCGAAGGACTGGAAGCCCTCACCAAATTACACAATTTGCTGCGTAGAGAGCGCATTCGTAGTGCTGCCAGAGCAGTCTTTTTCAGTGGGCTAAAAGGAAAAGTCATCAGTTTCTGTTTAAATAAGCAAGTAGCATACGTCGGTCATATCTCCTTTTCTGGAGAGGTGGGCGAGTCTCCTCTAGGCCCCATAAAGGTTCGGATACAGTGTGAGAATCCGCGAGAACTTATTAATTGGCTCACTTCCAGAACATTGCAGGATGTACAGATATGAGTCTAGAAAGAATCTATGACTATATTGATATCAACGCAGAGAATTTTGTTGATGATCTTGTCAGACTCGTCCAACAGCCTAGTGTCTCAGCTAAAGGTGAAGGAATCGAAGATTGCGCACTACTCGTGGAGCAGATGATGCGCGACGTAGGATTCACCACAAAGATCCTTCGATGCAAAAACGGGTATCCTGTAGTTTATGGAGAACTAAATCGTAGAAGAGCTGACAAAACTCTACTTTTCTACAACCATTATGATGTTCAACCACCTGAACCCCTTGAAAAATGGACCTCGGGCCCTTTTAGCGGTAGAAAAATCCACGGAAGGATCTACGGGAGGGGGGCATCTGACAACAAAGGAAACCTAGTATCACGGCTAAGTGCCGTTCGAGCACTATTAGAAGTGAGAGATGAGGCCCCTATAAACATCAAGCTCTTTGCTGAAGGAGAAGAAGAGATAGGTAGCCCACGCCTTGAATCGATCATAAAAGAACACAAACACCTTCTTTCAGCAGATGCTGCAATCTGGGAATTCGGCGGGACAGATAGATTTGGCAGGCCGAATCTGTATTTGGGACTAAAGGGCGTCTTGTCTCTGGAGTTAAAAGCCAGCGGGGCCTCTAGAGATGTCCACTCCGCTAACGCACCCCTGATTCCAAGCCCGACTTGGCTTCTTGTTTGGGGACTAAGTTGCTTGAAGGATCATAATGAACACATTCTAATAAAGGGCTTTTACGAAAACGCTCTCCCCCCTTCGGCAGAAGACATAGAATGTATGGAGAATATCCCGTTTGAGGAGGACGAATTAAAGAAGGAACTTGGATTATCAGAGTTCTTGCAGAACAAGTCTGGACTGGAAGCCCTCAAAGCGTTGCTATATCAACCCACATGCACCATCAACGGTGTCATGTCAGGCTATACTGGAGAAGGCTCAAAGACCGTTCTGCCTCACCATGCCTGTGCCAAACTTGACTTTAGGCTTGTCCCAGATCAGAAACCTAGCGAAATATTCAAGAAACTGGTTGAACATCTAGAACGGAATGGTTTTGGAGATTTGGATGTGGTCAAACATGGCTCTACTGAGCCTACGAGAACACCCGTCAACGATCCATTTGTGAAGCTAGTTGCAGATACGGCTGAGAAAGTCTATAACAAACAGGCTGTAATCTATCCCACCAGCGCAGGTTCTGGTCCAATGCATCTGTTCAGAAACTATATGGGCTACCCAGTGGTTTCTGTGGGATGTAGTCACCCAGAAGCTAATACCCACGCGCCGAATGAAAACCTAATAATTGAGAGTTT
Organism: uncultured Candidatus Bathyarchaeia archaeon; assembly: GCA_964347765.1. Lineage (GTDB taxonomy): Archaea > Thermoproteota > Bathyarchaeia > Bathyarchaeales > Bathycorpusculaceae > CAYGAG01. The sequence goes on along the minus strand of CAYGAG010000002.1, from coordinate 34,131 downwards.
TGTCAAAGGAACCAAATTTATTGCAACTTTGATCGAAGACTTCGCCGCATAGCTGGTGCGAAGTTTGTCATGAAAGCCTGTATAACCCGAAAAGGCGCCGTTTTGCTAGGCAAATATGTGGCCTGTGACGGCTTCAATAAGGCTGTTCCATTGAGAGTTGTGACTCACGCCCACGCTGATCATATGGGCGGCCTGCGACAGAGTCTTAGAGAATGCGAAAAAGCTCTCATGACTGAAGCTACGAAGGACTTGATTGACGTTTTGCGAAGTCCCCTCTTTCTGATGGAAGGATGTGTAGAGACATGTGAGTATGGTGACTCTATTGAATACGAAGGGGAGCAAATCACTTTTTTCAGGGCTGATCATATCTTGGGTGCGGCTCAGGTGCTCGTTGAGGACGTTGAAGGAACAAGGCTTGCCTTTACAGGAGATTTTAGGATTGAATCGACCCCTGTCCTGGACGCTGATGTTCTCGTCATAGAAGCCACGTACGGAACTCCCTCTTGCCAGCGTTCATTCAGGAGAAATATAGAAAATCTGCTGGTTTCTGTCGTGGAAGCAGGTCTTAGAAAAGGACCTGTGTATCTCTTTGGTTATCATGGTAAGCTACAAGAGGTCATGCAGATCATGTACAAGGCTGGCGTGAAGGTTCCATTCGTCATGCCTGAGAGAGTCCTTCACGTTTCTAAGATCTGTGAAAAGCATGGTATGCATTTCGGCCACCGTCTAATGTTATGTAGTGAAATGGAAGCTCAAGAATTATTGAAGAAGAACTCTGCGTGCTTGGTGTTCTGTCACATGTCTTCAAGAAGCAGATTCGGTTCTGAAGGTTTTCGTGTCTATCTCAGTGGTTGGCAGTTCAATTCGCCTTGGCGGCATATCGGTAACAATGAGTACTTGGTAGCTTTAAGCGATCATTCTGACTTCGATGGACTTGTTGAATACGTCAGACGTTCAAAGCCGAAACTTGTCATAACCGACAATTTTCGTGCAGGTCACGCAAAGACCCTAGCCAAAGAAATCCGAAAACGTTTCAAGATTCCAGCCTCAGCCCTTCCCCGTAGATGATCCGCTTCGGCCAATACTGCGCTGCGTATAACAACTTGTGAGTTTCATTCTAAAGACTCCTAGTGAAACCTGTAGTCCTACGGATTCGGATTGAAGATTCATATGTCTTAAATAAGAAGAAACCCGACATTCGCAATACGGTACCGAAATGCCCTCCCCTATTCAGCCAGAGTTCTTTGCACTACTGGGCATAGATCTTTTCCTAGCAACAAGTCTGCTGACATGCCTACTGGATCGACACTTTCCATGGCAACTACCGTACATATATCAGCTGGCGGCCTTGACTGGCTTTGGGCAACTTCTAGTGAGCAGAGAGTTCATGTCCTTCTTTGGCGAATACATGCGTTTCTGGTACAGTCTTCTATACGTGGTCGTCGCCTTGGCAAACATAGTGGCTGTTAACCTATATCTCGGAATAGTGAAGAAACTAATAACCTACTCTAAAATCTTCTCGTTTGCTGTGACTTTTCCAGCCATCGCCTTGACAGCCCTCTTTGTTACCAACTATGCTGAAGTTGCTATCCATCCACTAGTGATGTTTCCACAGATGTCTTGGGAGGCCACATTCATAGCCATGGTGGCATTCGATACTTTCGTCGTAGGGGCAGGCACATACATGTTCTTCAAACCCAAATGGTGGTACATAGTATTAGGCGCAGGCACATCGATCGGCAGCGCAAGCATTTATGCCTGTTTAAGACCCTCGTGGGGAGCGGCAGTATTTGTCGTATCAGCCATAGCTCTAGCAATAGCCTGCGTCTTCGTTCTAGGAGTAAGCCTCTACATCCTAGGCCGTATATGGAAAGACTCCATGAGAGAGAGAAAGAAACGAAAGAAGGAGGTGAGACAATAAATGAAGATAGAATACAAGAAGTCACTGAAGATCGTAGTATTGCTAATAACATCACTACTCATAGCAACAGTGAGCGCAGCCACATACTATACAATGTTCATGGATGCCACTGTTGGAGTGGCAGGCAACAAGGTTCAATTTTGGGAAGGAGCAGACTTCACTGATGCAGGTGGGGCCATTACAGATGCTCGGCAAAAAGTGACTTTCAGCTCGATGAACGGACAGAATGGAAGTCTTACAACGATCTCGAACCCAGTCACGATCAACAACACCCATGCCACCGATTCGTACACCATAGAATTGAAACTAGATTCATGGACAGGTACAGCTGCTACACCGCTGTACTATATCAACGTGACGATGTATGATGTTTCTACGAAGATGGGTGCAAACATCTACTTGGTTCCTGGTGGTGCCGGGCAAGTTGACACGACTGGGCAGCAGACCCTAGGCAACATGACTGGTTGGAGGGTACAGTGGGATATATACTGGAACGGAACAGCAACCTCAAGTGATTCAGTAACAGTGAATCTACACCTAATAGTCAGCTAAGCTCCTCCCTCCCTTTTTTTCTATTGTATTCCAATGTTGCTCAAGAGCTGCGCTTTGCAAGCCATTAAAAATAAGCAGACATCAACGATGAATCGCCACAAACAAACGCAACCACGTTCACACCTACTTCGCTTTGGATTTGCATTAGATTATATATTGCTGCGCCAGCAACTCCTACGAAAAAAAGAAAAAGAAGGCATGCTAGAAGCTTTTTCTTCCTTTTTCTATGTCTCTTAGCTCTGGTCTCCTCAGGATTCTTCATTTCTAGAATGAAACTTGACATGTCAATATCTATTGTGAGATTCGAATTCAGAATCTTTATAAAAGTTGTGAAGCACCAATCATCAACTCAAATAGACTTAAATGAATACTTTCTAATACTCAAGATGAGAGCTTAGGTGATGGTATATGAACGGTTCTTCTCTAGTTTCAGGTTTCTATAAGCTTAATCCTGAGGAACGTCTACAATTTGTCAAAAAATTTGCTGGACTGACTGATGACGAGTGTTCTTCGCTGATGAGAACCGGTTCCTTGCCCCTAGATTTGGCTGACCGCATGATTGAAAACGTTGTAGGAGCAATGCCCGTACCTCTAGGAATTGCTGTAAATTTCCTGATAAACGGAAAAGACTACCTGATTCCTATGGCAATTGAAGAGCCATCAGTTGTTGCAGCAGCGAGTTATGCTGCCAAGATCGTGCGTGATGGGGGAGGCTTCTCTGCAAGCAGTACACCATCAATAATGGTTGGACAAATACAAGCAGTCGACATAGAGGATCCCTATGCTGCGAAGGTTCGTGTTATCCAAGCAAAACAAGATATTCTGAGAAAGGCGAATGATCAGGATCCGGTGCTTGTTTCTGTCGGTGGAGGAGCGAGGGACCTAGACGCGAAAGTGATCAGTACAGGACAAGGGTTGATGCTGATCACAGAATTACAAGTGGATTGCCTAGATGTAATGGGTGCCAACGCGGTCAATACAATGTCTGAGGCTGTAGCTCCCATGATCGAGCGCATTACTGGTGGTCGTGTTTATCTGCGTATAATTTCTAATCTGGCTACGAAACGGCTGGCTAGGGCTTGGTGCAAAGTGCCTAAGGAGACCGTTGGGGGAGAAAAAGTGGTGGACGGTATAGTTGCCGCTTGCGCTTTTGCCGAGGCGGATCCTTATCGGGCGGCTACTCACAACAAAGGGATTCTGAACGGAATCATCGGCGTCGTAATTGCAACATGCAATGATCATAGAGCTGTTGAGGCTGGAGCCCACGCGTATGCGGCTAGAAACGGGCGTTACACTACACTCTCAAGATGGGAGAGAGACAAGACAGGTGACTTGGTCGGCTCAATCGAGTTGCCTATGGCTGTAGGCGTAATTGGTGGCGCGGTGCGAACACACCCGGTAGCGAAGACAGCTTTGAAGATACTGGGCGTCAAGAAAGCCAGCGAGTTCGCACAGGTTTTGGCGGCTGTAGGGTTAGCTCAAAACCTTGGAGCGTTGCGAGCGTTGGCACATGAGGGAATACAACGAGGACACATGTCTCTTCATGCGAGAAACATTGCGGTGGCGGCGGGGGCAACAGATAAACTCATAGATCTAGTGGCGGAAAAGATGGTGCAAGAACAGAAAATCCGCATGGACAGAGCGAAAGAACTGATAGAACAATACGGATAACATAGGAAAAGACTGGGTTTTTGAACAGATAACTAGGCTGGAAGAAGTATGAAAATAATTCCAGGACCCGCATCCACGCGTCTGGGAGAAGAAGTGGCCGAGCTTTCGGGCTTGGAAATCGTATCCTGCGCGTTCAAGACCTATCCAGACGGTGAATCCTACGTTAGACTTGGCGGAACGGTAGAGAATGAAGAAGTGGTAATCGTACAAACGACAGGTCCTCCCCAAAACGTTAGGATAATTCAATTGGCACTAATTATCGACGCTGCGAAAAGACTTGAGGCAGAAAAGGTGACCGCAGTAACACCTTACATGGCTTATGCACGCCAAGACAAGATGTTCCTTGTCGGCGAGTCTGTAAGCATTCAGGTTGTAGCCCGAATGCTGAAAGCAGCAGGTCTAGACCGCCTAATAACGTTAAACATTCACGAGGAAAAAGTGTTGGCTAAATTCCCCTTTCCAGCAAAGACTATCTCAGCAATTCCTCTCCTAGCCGAATATTTCAAGGAGGAGGGCTTTGCAGAAGCTTTTGCCTTGGCACCGGATGAAGGAGCCTTACGGTTTGCCGAAGAGGCAAAACCAGTCCTAGGAGGAGAATGTGGCTATCTGCAGAAGCATAGAAATCTCAATACTGGAGAGACAACCACAAAGAAAAAACCGTTGGATGTCACAGGAAAGACCGTCGTAATCTTCGACGACGTTATCAGCACAGGAGGCACTATAGCTTCGGCTGCAAAGATTGTGAGAGAGCTTGGCGCAGATAAAGTATTTGCCGCTTGTGTTCATCCCCTCTTAATTGGAGATGCTGAAGAAAGAATCAATGAAGCCGGCGTGGATGAGATTGTTGGCACAGACAGTGTTGAAAGCCATGTGAGCAAGGTTTCTCTTGCACCATTATTGAGCCAAGAACTGGCACAACAGCAGGAGTACAAGTGTGGCTGATCTCTATTTTCTGCTTTCCGGTGAACACGACACATTGCCCATCTCTGAACTCAGAGCTATACTCAACGCTGAGGATCATACATACGAAATCTCGGAAAACCTTGACCAAGTGGTAAGACTTACAGCAGACCGATTTGTGTGTGAAGAAGCCGTAAAGCCTAGGGCAGCCTTCACAAGACTATGTGGACTTGAACTTTTCAACTGTGAAGCAAAGACAAGCAAGATATTGAAATCAGCTTGCTCTGCAGATTTCAATATGGTGTTGAGGGAAGAAGAAAGCTTTGTAGTACGTGTTAGACGAGTCAAAAACTGTACCCGTGAAATCAACAGGATGATGTTGGAGAGAAAGCTCGGCAGGATTCTATTAAAGAAGACAAAGACGGCAAGAGTAGACCTTGAAAAACCAGACAAAGCCTTCATAGGGATCCTTACTGACCGAAGATTCATCTTCGGGTTGAAGCTGGCTGAGATTCCGCCAAAACCATTCATTGAAAGACGACCCAACAAAAAACCTTTTTTTCATCCATCAGCGATGCAAGCCAAGCTTGCTAGGTGTATGGTTAATCTTTCCCGGCCCAAAACAGGAGATCTAGTCTTTGACCCTTTCTGCGGTACTGGAACCATGCTTATTGAGGCTTTGCTCATAGGCTGCCGAGTCTTGGGTTCAGATATCAAAAGAAACATGGCTAAGGGCGCTCTCAAGAATCTAGTCCATTTCAAGATGAATCCAGAAGGAGTTCTCGTTGCAGATGCGCGAATGGTCCCAGTGGCGAAGGTGGACTGCGTAGTGACTGATCCACCTTACGGCAGATCTGCAACAACCCTGAAGAGACCGGCAGAACAGGTAGTGAAAGAAGTTTTAAGAAGCGTTCATGATTTGCTGGATGCAGGGAAGCGAGTTTGCATTGCTGCACCGAAGAGGTTGAACATCAGGCCTATTGGTATGAGCCTGGGGTATAATCATTTAGAGTCCCACTTCGTTTATGTTCACAGAAGCTTAACAAGAGAGATAGCCGTGTTTGAGAGGGTCTGAGAAATGTGTTTGAGCGTTGTTTTCTTGGGAACGGCAGGGAGTGTTCCAACTCTCAGGAGGAATATGCCAGCGGTTCTGGTGAAGAGGAAAGGTGAGCTTGTAATGTTTGATTGTGGAGAAGGGGTTCAGAGGCAGATGATGAAGGCCAAAACGGGTTTTTGCAGAAAGATGAAGATACTGGTGACTCACATGCATGGTGATCATGTCTTAGGCTTACCTGGGCTATTGCAGACTATGGCTTTACTTGACAGAGAAAGAAAGCTGGAGGTTTACGGGCCTTCTGGATTGAAGCGATTTTTGGAAGCCATTGAAGATTCATTGCAGTTCGTCTTGACTTTTCCCGTCGAGATCTACGAGATAGATAAGGCCGGCATTGTCCACGATGAAGAGGAGTACACTCTGGAAGCATTGTGGTCAAGCCACGTAATTCCAAGCTTGGCATATGCCCTAATCGAGAAGCCTCGTCCTGGAAGATTCTACCCAGAAAAGGCTTTGACTTTGGGCATTCCAGAAGGTCCCTTATGGTCAAGGCTTCAACAGGGGCAGGAAGTTGAATTAACGAGTGGGCAGGTGATAAGACCTGAACAAGTTCTAGGCGCATCCAGGGCTGGGAGAAAGGTTGTCTATACAGGCGACACTAAGTCTTTTGAAGGCTTAGTTGAGTTTGCAGCAGATGCAGACTTGCTAATTCATGATGCTACTTTCGCTGATGAGTTGGCTGAAAAAGCCGGAAAAGACGGTCATTCCACACCCAGCCAAGCAGCCAAAGCGGCCCAAAAGGCTAGGGTAAAACAGCTGATTCTCACTCACGTTAGTGCAAGATACGAGGATCCGTGCATACTTCAGGAACAAGCTCAGAGAATCTTCAAAAATACAAAAATAGCAGAAGACTTCATGGAGATAGAGATTCCACTTCGGAAGAGCCAAGAATCAGACCAACAGCTGTCTTAGCTTATGTACGCTATCTTTCACATGATCCAGTGACTCGATGATTACAACACCATCATATGAAATCTCACGCAGCCTCTTTGCCACCGTCTTCCAATCAGTTATGCCATACCCAATTCCGAGATGTAGGTCATTCTTACCGTCGTTGTCATGAGCATGTAAATGGACGATTCTCTCTTTAAATGTTGTCAGAAACTCGTCAGTTTGCTTGTTGATATTCGCATGCCCAACATCGAAAACCAACCCTATGTTTTCGTCAACTTCATCATAGAACCTTCTGAAGTCTTCCACACTCTTCAAGATATACGGAAAGGGTTCAGGAACATTCTCAATCGCAATCTTCACGCTATGTGCACATGCAAATTTCGACAGCAATCGCACCGTCTGAAGATTCTGAACCCGTTCTCTTCCAGGATAAAACATGCTTATGCCCGTTTTGACTCCAGGATGAAATATCCACAGTTCACAGTTCAGTGTGGCAGCGTACTTAATAGACCTGCTTAGTCTCTCGAACATGGCATCCCAGATAATTTTTGATGGGGAGGCTATGTTTATGTCTGCGAAGGGGGCATGAACCATGTATTTCAGGTCATAAGACGCAGCCAGTTCGTTCAGGATCCTAACTTTTGCTCTGGTTACTTCGTGGTCTCCTTCATCAACAATCTCTACATACTTTGTTTCCACGTCAAGAATGCATTCAATCATTTCTTTGTATTGTTTGTCCAGAGTGAAGAGTGTAGAACAACCTATCTTTGGCTTTGCCATAGGCCAACCCTACTCGCTCTAAAGCCTCCCTTTCTCTTATAAGGAGATACACTAATTGCCTCTCTACTTGCCGCAAGTATTCCTTCACGATATGAACCTTTATAGTGCGTAGATCCCAATCTTATATCTGGGAGACCTATGATCGAAGAGAAGGATATAGTCAAATTTCTCATAGCGCACAAAGGTTCAGCCTCGCTAGACAAGATAGCGGAAGAATTGGACATACCAAAGTATGGACCGAGTTCCGCATATGCCATCTTACAATCTATGAAGTCTAAGGGGATTATAGAACGGAAAGGAGAGCAATGGAGACTTGTGGATGAGGCAGCTGTTCTTGAACCTCCTCCACAGACTTCAGTAGTCAAATCGGAATCCGCCATGAAGGTGGAGGCCATGACTCCTGATGTGAGCGAGCTTGTGAAGACGATGGCAGCTGCCCTCGCTGAAGCCATGAAAACTGCGAAAAGACCATCAGACGAATGGGAATTAGCCAAGAAACCCATGTCAACAAAGATCGACAGGAAGAAGGAGAAACTGAGCTCTTTAGTCTTGACACCGGATATAGCGCCTGAAGCCAAAAAGCCCTTAGTAGGCTTTCCAACGGGGGCATTCATCGATCATTTCTTCATAACTCCGGAGGGCGAAAGTCTAGAGGGTGTGCCGATCTGTGGACAATTCGCCATTACAGGTCTACCTGGTGCTGGCAAATCAATACTTGTTGAAGAGATTGCTGCTAGGGTGGCAGATTCAGGGAGGAGAGTGCTCTACGTGACGGCTGAAGATACGTGGAAGAGTTCGACTCCTCGATTCGACCTACAGTCTCGCTTGAAGCAAAAGGCAGACATCTTGGGTCTGAAGTGGAAAGAGATTCGTGAAAACCTGTTTGTATTAGATACGGTCGCCTACCCAGAACTTAGGGATTGGAGTACGTTTGCGGAGACTTACCGTTATGTTGCGGAGAATCACGTCGTTGAATTGGCCTTGATCGACTCTGTTACAGTTCTTGAATCCTATCGTGGGGCTCTCAAATATCGGGTCATGGAACTGGCCAGATACAACCAAGTCCATGGTATAACAGCCCTCTACGTGAATCAGAGAAGTTCAGAATCTTGGGACAGCTATGATATGGCCGGGGGCATAGGTTTAGCCCATAATCTGGACGGAACAATAATAGTCGACTATGGAAGAGTGTACTGGCAGGACCAGCAAATCGATCTAGCTGTAAACAGAGGAGAATTTGTTCGAATCGTCCGCGTCCTAGACTGCAGAATGTGTAACTTTGAACGCAGAAGAATCAAAGTCAACATTACATCAGATGGTTTCTTGAAAGCCTTGGAAACCGTGCAAGAAGAAGAATAGTGGCGACGGATAGACTAATGCCAGTTGTCAAGCCACCATCCTTCGACGAGTTGGTCAAGACTTACGGGACTCCTCAAAAAGCCATATTGCACTTGATTCAGGCTGGATTCTCGCCAGAACAGATAGAATGGAAGATAGGCATTCCTTATTATCTCATACGTTTATATATGAAAGGGACCGAGCCAAAGACCGGAATCCCTTTCTTCGAGATAGCAGAGTTTTACGAACGTTTGGCCGTTCTACAAGGAAAGAAAGGAAAAGAGACAGAAATCGCAAAATTCCTCCAAGCGTCGGGGTTGGCATTGGAAGCTAAGGTTAGACTTGTCATCGGGAAACTCTCAGACGAAGTCCTGAAGATAGGGCCAGGTTTGATAGAGCGAAGTATAAGCAGAGCAACAGGAAGCCCTAGGCGCGAAATCGAAGAACTTCTTACAGATTATGGAGAACACGGCGAGGTAGCCTATCTGGTTACCGAGGCTAGGGCTCCGCACCTAACCGCGAGAGAAGTTTACGAAACCATTAGAATGCTCCCTCAATTGAAAGGAGTCATCGAACGGGAACTCCTTGTTTCAAGTCTGTTGCGAATGAGCACCCCGATAGAGGCGAAATATGTTGTTAGACTCTTACTTGAGGATTTGAAGCTGGGCTATCACACCACAACCGTCGTCAGAGCAGCAGCGAGGGCTTACAATGTACCTTCAGAACTTGTTGAGAAAGCGTGCTTCATATTAGGACTAGCAGAAGGCATAACGCTTGCTTCTAAGGGAACCGTGAAACTTCAACGTGTGAAGATGCGTCCAGGTCAATTCATCAAGCCCCAATTGGCCAGTCTCTTTGAACCTGACAAAGTTGTCTACCCGGCGAGGATAGAGTATAAACTCGATGGAAGTAGACTCCAGATCCACAGATGGGGGACAAGAACCTTGCTCTTCTCACGAAGAGGCCTAGAAAAATCGCGGACTTTGCCGGAGATAGTCGAGATTGCACAAGGTTTTCACTCACAGAACTATATCATCGACGGCGAAGTAATACCAATAGACAACGCAGGAAATCCTTTGCCTTTTCAATCATTGCTTCAAAGAACCGTACCGAAAGAACTCTCTCCAGAAGAGTTGAAAGAAAGGGAACGGGAAGTTGGAGTCACTGTCAGAGTCTTTGACATACTGTTTCTGAACGGCCGAGAACTCCTCAATCTACCTCTTTCTCAAAGACGAAAATACCTTTTGGAAGTTGTTCAACCGGGACATTTGGCAGGAGGTGTAGATTGCTCAAACGAGATCGAATTGATGCGTTTCTATGAAGAAGCCTTGAGTAGCGGTTATGAGGGGATCATGGTAAAGAACGTAGACTCGCCCTATGAAACGGGGCGAAGAACTGGAACGTGGCTTAAGCTCAAGCCGGAACGCGACACGATAGACTGTACGATAGTGAAAGGTCTATACGGAAAGGGAAAACGAGCGGGCCTCTACTCTTCCTTTCTACTTGCAGTTCGAGACCCTGCGGAGAAGAAGCTGTATACTATTGGTAAGGTCTCTAACCTTCCTGAAGAAGCTATGAATTCTCTAAGAATGATCATTGAAAAGAACAGGGCAAATGAAGACAAGGAAGGTGTCTTCGTGAAGCCTACCATAGTGGTAGAAGCCACTTACCAAGAAATTCAAGAAACTGATGAATACACAAGTGGTTTTGCCCTAAGGGTGCCAAAGATAGTAAGATTCAGAATAGACAAGTCAATAGATGAGATAGACTCACTTGAAAGGCTTCAGAAACTTCATGAACTACAGTATGAAAGATATCCAACCCGTGTGATATGATAGAGTTTGTGTGCTATGGATCGTCCACAACGGACAAACACCTTTTTCTGACTCTGAGATTTCAATTTCATCGCCAGATATTTCGATGAAATCAATCCGTTCACCTGGGTTATTTTCTTTTTTCCTCACTACTGTCCAACGTCTGATTGGAAGAACCTTGAAGGTTTGCCTTTTTTTTGGCATACTGTTTTCTCTTCGTTTGGCTTTTACAGTAGTTATGGCGGCAAGGAAAAATAGAGGTGAACTCTCGAGACTGGCGATCTTACAGAGAAGTGGCTGAAAATGCCAAGCCAAAGAACTGGTGTGCAGCTTTGCATCGAGTTGATTTGTTCATTCTAGATTCTTGGCAGAACATAGGGCTGGATATGGTCAATTCTTCCTGTTGTCTTGGTCTGATCTCTTCGTTGTCCTGAAGCTATCTCCACAAACTCTCTTAAGGTATGGTTAGCAAATTCAGGTGATGGTTCTCCGTATGTGAGACCGCTGCAATTATAGTCAGCATATATGAAGAATCTATCATCGCCATTGCGATAGGCAGCTTGGTACGGGTATTTATACTTGGGCTTGCTGAGAATTTTGAAGGGCCAGAGCTTGCATGCCTTGGGTTTCGTTTTTTGAAGGGCGCAGAAATGTGTGGCAGAAAATCGGTACAGAAAAAGGCATGAACCATCACCTCTTCTTCTTATGAGAAGCCTATTCAGGCTAGGAATTGTTTTTTCAACTCCATAATTCTTGACTAAGCTAAGCCATTCTGGAAAACTCAGTACTACGCTGTAAGATTTGCAGCAGTTGCCACACGCAAGACATCTCCAGTCTGAAATGTAACGCCACGGAACAAACAACATTCCTATAGCCTACCCTATCTTGCCCTATGTTTTGAAGTGAAGCTGTCTCTTATAAAATCTGCTTGCTTGGATGTCTAAGAATTACCTAGAAAACGCCGTGTCCGACTGTACGGATTGCTATATTTTCTTGTAGAGATAGAGAGTATGAGAAGGGTATCCCAGTCTTGGATTTTCACAAAAGCTGTCAACTCTCACAGGCTTCCATCCCACAATCTCGTAGTCGTGAGAGATTATGCGGGTGCCCTTCTTCAATTCAGCCATCAGTTTAGGTCTAACTTTCTCGTTGGCACTGGTCGTCAAATACAGAAAAATAACATCTGCTGAGGATAGATCGACATGAAAGATGTCACTGTTCACTATAGTAACTCTATTCTGAAGGTTATTCTCGTATACGGTGCTTAATGCCTTTTTTACGAGGTCCTTTCTTAACTCAACTCCAACAGATCTGGCGCCGAAATCTTTTGCAGCCATGATTACTGTTCTGCCGTCTCCGGCACCTAAGTCAAAGAAGACTTCTCCAGCCTTGAGTTCGGCCAATACTAGCATTCTATGAATTACTTGCGGCGGACTCGGCACATAAGGCGCTATGAACAGTTTGTTGCCCCCATTCAAACCTGATTATTGCTAGGTCTTATAGATTTTAGCTTTTCTCAAGATACATATGTGGACTTCCTAGGTGCTGGCTTTCGAGATTCTCCACATTTCATGCAGCTTTGGGCACATAACTCTAGGTATTTTGCCTCGTCTCTTGATGCTTGTTCTGCAGCTTTTCGACACAACATGTTAGTATCCTCACATCCAGCTTCTTTGCAGAGATCTGAGATGTAGAGGCATATGTCGTGAACGTCCTTCGGTTCTAAGACGGCTCTGTTTGTACGTACAAGAAGACACAGTTCTCTGGCTAGGACACAAGTTCTGACATGTTCAAGTCTCTTGAGAACTTCTTCTCTTAGCTTCTTTCGACTTATTTCCAAGTCTGTCTTTCTCCACAACTGAAGTGAGGAATGCAACGAGTTTAGAGTGATCAAGGGTCTTAAAAGCTGTTGTGAGTCTATATTTTACCAGAATCTCTTACTTAGCGCTTTTCGTTCAGCTTCAAGAACCAACTCGTAGAATCTGTCGCTGATTCTTGACTCTTTTGCAAGAACTGCCATTACATCTGAAGGTCGAACTCTTTTGGCACACAAAGCCAAAACAGCAGGCTTTCCATGATTTGATATAAGGTAGGCTGTCTGCAACGCCCGTCTTTCCATTTTTTTCTCTATCTTAGTTAGCTTCTCACCCTTCTTCTCGAGAAGTGGAAGGGCTTGTTCCTCAGGGACCTTTAGGAGTCCGATTTCGAGCGACCCGCACCGAGGGCATTTCGGTCTGTCCGGTAAGTCTTTTGGACTAGTCATCTCCAAGTAATTCCAGCAGCTTGTGCAGACAAACGTGCATGTTTCGCCCAGCAATCGGACTTTGGCAGATTTGATCAGTACAGCTCTCATCCTTTCTGGCGGGATCAAGTCAGTTTTCATACTTACTCGTTGAATGCCGACCTGGGCAATGGGAGTGGCCTGCCCATCAGTGTCGATTTTCTGAACTTGAATCCCGCCATCTCGAATCTTTCCAAGTATATGGACGAGTTTCTCTAGAGCTAGGTCTTTTGTGAAGACCTCTTTTAGAGCTTCTTCAAATATCGGTGTATCCTCAAACCCTTTTATCAGTCTCTGTAGGCTTACGTTGCTGAAGTCAGCCCATTTCTTCAACGCCCCAAAGCGTCGAGCCACATGGATTATTCTTCTCTTAAAGAGTCCAGTTTTGATAGTTGCTTTCGTCAGTTTCTCTTCTATCGCTTGTTCGGACATGGCTTTCATTTCGTTGAGCAGTGTAACTGCTTGAGATGCGTCCGCGGGGCTATGTGTCTGTATGAAGATACGGTATGGATCATGTTGTACTACGATGCCATGTCCAATCTTGTCAGAGAACAACTGCCCTAGCATCTGGGCTAACGCTCTGTTCGTAAGTGAACCGAAATGAGCATGAATTATGACAAATTCCTCCCATTCCTCAATTGTCATTCGCTTGTCGGTAGGAACGGGGACCCTTGAACTCGCCTGTTCGACTGTCTCAGTTATGGCGCGCATAATGTTCTCTTTATCGGATGGGTATTGTTCACTCAATCTGACGGAGATCTCATCTGGTGCGAAACCTTCGCGTATTTGATTCTCAACAAAATCTCTAATGGATCCGACTTCCTGAGCGATTTCAAACGGAACAGGGATTTCTTCACCTATCCAGCTCGGTATAGCTCCAGTGGGATCATCGACCGGCTTGACATGGACTTTTTCTCCTGAGACGGTTCGGATCAGCCAAGGGCTTCCTCTGATTATGAATTTTGTACCAGGCTTGCCGTATTCAGCCATGAAGGCTTCATCTAATATGCCTATTGCTGAGTCGCTGTCCTCGTCCACAACCAAATATTGTTTTTGGTCGGGTATCATGGACAAGTTCTCGAAGTAGTATTCAAAGAGGGCTTTTGTCCTCCGGGGTTTCAAGGCCACTTGATCTTCAAAGGAGACCCACGTCAAGCGAGGAAACCGTTGATGCATATACCTCAGAAGCTTCTCTATATCTTCTATCTCCAAGTCTCTGTACGGATAGGCGTTTCCGAACACTTCTTGGATTTCATTGAATTTCCACTTCCTTCTTCTGAGCAGCAGGCCCGCAATCTGATGTGTCAAGGCATCATAGGGCTTAGGAGGGACTTCAACTGGCTCTAGATCTTCCTTCAAGGCTTTCCTAGCTGTAGCAAGGGCTTCCAATGTATCATCAGAGTCCATGGTGATAATTATTCCTTGGGCCGTGCGGCCTACCCTGTGTCCGCTTCTGCCCACGCGCTGAATCAGTCTAGTAACCTGTCTAGGACTCATATATTGTATTACCATGTCTATGCGTCCTATGTCAATGCCCAATTCGAGGCTGCTAGTGCAGACAAGTCCCTTGAGTTCGCCGTCTTTCAATCCTCTTTCAGCCGCTATTCTGGAGGCTTTGGCAAGCGATCCATGATGTATCGAGACTGGAAAGTCTAGGTCCCAAACCTTGAATCTGCTTGCCAAAATCTCAGATATCCTCCTCGTGTTTGTGAATAGCAACACCGATTTCCGTTTCCTTATGAACTCTCGGATAATTCGCAATCGCGCCGCCACTTCAGGATGAGTAAAAAGCTTAGTTGAGAGTTTGTAATCTCCCTTCTCAGGCCTTGGAAAGACCACTCTTAAGCGAATAAGTCTGGCTACTGGTACTCTAACAATATCTACCTTTCTGCCTTTTCCAACAAGGAACTGCGCCACCTTTTCCGGAGTGCCGATGGTTGCGGATAACCCTATCATTTGAAAGTCGTGATCGACTATCTGCCTCAGCCTTTCCAGAGCCAGAGACAGTTGGCTTCCCCTCTTGCTGTCAGCCATTTCGTGGACCTCATCAACTATTACCCAACGGACTTGTCTCAGATGTTTACGGAGAATCCAGCCAGGCAATATAGCCTGCAAGGTTTCAGGGGTCGTTATCAGAACAGTCGGAGGGCTTCTGGATTGCCTTCTCCTCTCCTTTGTGTCTGTATCGCCATGTCTCACTGCAAGTTTTATGTCAAGATTGTTACACCACCATTGCAGCCGGTCCAGCATATCTCTGTTCAAGGCTCGCAAAGGCGTGATATACAGCAGTTTTATGCCTAGGATCCTTCGAGGTTCTTGAAGAATCATGCTCAAAACCGGCAGGAAGGCTGCTTCAGTCTTGCCCGTCGCAGTAGGCGAAATCAGCAAAATATTCTTTCCGTCCAAAATCCTCGAGATTGTCTTCTCTTGAGGCTCTGTAGGCTCTGAGAAGCCCTTCTGTTCAATCAACCTTCGAATGGGCTTGACGAGCAAGTCAAAAGCGTTGCCGGGTGTACTTTTCAATTCCTTTTTTGCCCTCAAATGCAAAGGAATAAGCTAGGAAGCGTAGCTAAAAGCATTTTGGAAATGATGTTCAGGCTAAGAGAATAGAATGCAGGGAAAAGAATATTCTTTCCCTCCAAGAACATGGTTAACACAGAAGTGATCACATGAAAGGAACAAGTTCCAGTCTATGGGAAAGCTGGAATTTTATGCATCGCTACACTTTTTTTGCCATGTTTAGATGCAAGCAGATTGTTGTGATTGCTAGCTTTCGAAAGGGCAAGCTTGGCTGGTTTTGCGACATTTTTTCTTTGATGCTTCTGCCACTTTGACGCGCGCGGTTCTATTCGATCAGTCTGTGTTCTCTTTTGGATTCAGTCTAGGGGCTTTCTGTGCCTTCGTATTTCATTGTAAGGAAAATGTATAAAACCAACATTCAGACGGAATTTTTCTACTCTAAAAGAATGGAAAATTTTTTATTCATAATCATCAAAGACCATCACATATAGGATCTTGGAGGAAATTGAATGGCTAACTGTCCGAAGTGTGGAGCAAACATTCCTAGAGCTAGAAAAGCGTGGAAAATGGCAGGGCGCCCAGACAAAAGGGGAAAAAGGACGCAGCTGGAAATTGGACTCTTC
This sequence comes from uncultured Candidatus Bathyarchaeia archaeon, assembly GCA_964347765.1. GTDB lineage: Archaea > Thermoproteota > Bathyarchaeia > Bathyarchaeales > Bathycorpusculaceae > CAYGAG01. The sequence goes on along the minus strand of CAYGAG010000002.1, from coordinate 17,723 downwards.
GACTGTCCAAAATGTAAGAAATCGTTCAGAGTAGTATTGAGCAAGAAGAAGATTCCGGCTTAGATATCGGGCACTCTCAAACCAAGAGCAATCATAGAATCTACAAGTCTCAGGGTAATGATGAGGGAATCCGTATCTGAAGATATGTTTCCTTGAGTCTGCCCATTTCCCTCCCTATTTTTCAGAATTGAGCGTTAAGTTTTAAAATGCGGAAGACCAAGTCAACAGAGCCTACTTGTGAAGGAAGGCACTAGGTTGAATGGGAAATCAATTCGAAGAATGTTGAAAAATGAGTATGTGCAGACCTGCATAATACTTGTTTTGATGGTCGTCATAGTCTTTGGTTTCTGGTATGGATCACAATTAGTTTTGAATACAGAGTATCCAGCTCTAGCTGTGGCTTCTGGCAGTATGTGCATGATACAACATATGAACTGCGATGGTTTGTCACATCCATTTGGACATACGCTGCATGTCGGAGATCTTATCATAATCCAAGGCGTGGCGCCAGCAGAGATCAATGCCGCCCCCTATCCTGAAGGCGATATAATTGTGTTTCGTAATCCTCGTGCTGGTGAAGGTTTAATCGTTCACAGGGCTATTCGAACAGACCCGGTCGGAGAAGATGGATTAATTTCTTTCAGAACAAAAGGTGACGGCAACGCTCAGGAAGACAGTACGGCTGTCCGGGAAGATTACGTCGTAGGCAAAGTTGTTCTAAGAGTCCCTTGGATCGGCCATATTGCCCTTCTGATGCGGGACTCCCTCGGCGTGTTCATCATACTACTCCTTCTGGCTATCTTAGTTATTGTGGAGTTTGTGATCCCCGCGTTTTCAGTGAAAGAGCCTCCAATTGACAAGGAAGATCAGTTGGAAGAAGGCGATGAGATGGAAGGCTACCTGAACCTAAGGCTTTATAAAGACTTCTAAATACTTGGTTGATGGAAGTGATTTTCGTGCCCAAGGGTAAGGCCTTCATAAGGATCGAAAACGTTGTTGCCTCTGCAACCTTGAATCAGAAGGTGGATCTGAACGCTGTTGTGAAGGGCTATCCGGGTGTGGAGTATCGTCCAGAGCAGTTTCCGGGATTGGTTTTTAGGTTGAAGAGACCGAAGACTGCTACCTTGATCTTCAACTCTGGGAAGATGGTTTGTACTGGAGCAAAATCCGAGAAAGAGGCCCGCAGGGCTGTTAAAAAGGTGATTAAGGAATTGAAGAAAGGCGGGATAATAATCATCAGCAAGCCAGAGTTGAAAATCCAGAACATTGTGGCATCTGCAAGCTTGGGCGGAATGATAGATTTGGAGAAGTCTGCATATAACTTGGGAAGAACGATGTATGAGCCTGAGCAATTTCCAGGATTGATCTACAGAATGGATGAACCCAAAGTTGTCATACTTTTGTTTGCCAGCGGCAAACTAGTTTGTACTGGAGCTAAACAAGAACAAGATGTCTATGATGCCGTGCACAAACTCCATGGAATATTGGAAGACGAAGAACTCATATTTTACGAGTAATAGAACGTTCTCTTAGGTGACTGAAGTTTTTCACGAAGGCACACTCCTAGTCTAAGTAGACGTATCTCTAATCTCATACGAAGGCCAAATTAGATACGCCTGGAGGGTGTCGCGTGCCTAATTCGCGTGCTCAGAGATTTAAGGACAATGATCTACGAGAAGATAACAAGGCGAAGGACGATTGGAGGGCTGTTAGACATACTAAGATGGAATAGAGGGTAAGCAGATCTGCAGAGATAACTTAGGCAAAAGGAACGAATGTGTAGAAAAAACGCCCTTTGGTTTCCTTGGTGCGTGCGAGAATTTTGCATTATCTCATTGTAGCTTTATCTGTCTCAAGATTGTTTCCAACTGGTCTTGATCTATTGCACCGAGATCGTGAAGTTTGTTGGCGATTTCACTGATCTTGAGTAGCGAATGAAGTTCTATTCCATCCTTTTTCAGTTTTTCTCTGCCTCCCTCTTCCCTATCCAAGAGCACAACGGCATTCTTTACTACTCCTCCTTCAGATTCCACAGCCTTGACTGCGCTTCTCAAGGAGAGACCTGTTGTTATTAGATCATCTACGAGTAGAACTCGATCTCCTGGAGTAAGTGCTCCTTCGATTCTTCTTTTCCTTCCGTGAAGCTTTTCTCCTTTCCGTACGTAGAGGAACGGCTTCTTCAGTTCATAAGCAATCAAGGAGGCAAAAGGAATGCCCGCGATCGGTATTGCAGCTATTCTTTCAAGATTTCTGAGGCCTATTTCTTCTTTGATGAAATCTGCTTGGTGTTTGCAGATTTTTTCGAAGGCGTCGGGGAAACTCGGAACTATTCTCAGGTCTATATAGTACGGGCTCATCTTTCCGCTCGTGAGTTTGAAGGCTCCGAACTTCAGAGCGCCTATCTTGTTCAGAACTTTGCAGACATCGGTCTTTATGACTTCCCTATTTTTCTTCGGGGACAAGTTTTCCCTTCCTCTTTGAGACTTGGTAGATTTTGCCTACTTCTGGGATTAAGCATTTGATGTCTGGTATATCTTTTTTCAGAAGCTGAGAGAACTTTTCCAAGTCTTCGGTTTTGCCTGTGTGGTAAGGGACGGCCACTTTCGGCTTTATCAGTTTTACAATTTCTAGTCCAGTCTCTGGTGATGTGCCTGGGGCTATGCCGATAGTGCAGAAGACAACGTCAGGTCTTTCCCTTTCCCCGAGTTCAGCCATCTCTGGGAACGGAAGGCTATCTGCGGTGTGGTAGACTTTGACTGCATCCTCACTTGTGATCATGAAGGTTACTGGAGTAGCTGCTTGTTGATGATTACATTTTTCTGCTTTCACCAAGACTTTCCCAAATTTGACTTCAGAGCCTGGTTGGACTTCATGCAGCTTCTCCTCAGGAATCGTGTTCTTCAGCCTCATAGTGGAAGTGGGATCAGCAACAATATCACACTGCGAAAGCTTGTATAGTTCGGTGACGAGTGGTTGGTCCAAATGGTCGTAATGTTCATGGGTGATCAGAGTGGCATCTACATCTCTGAGGTTGCGAGGTTTCACCTCAACGGGATCAATGACCAAAGTCTTAGTGGGAGTCTTGAGCGTCACTCCTGCGTATCTGTTGAACCACACAAACATTATTTCGTTTTTGTCGGGCAGTTTGGTTCCGATTGACATATAGAATCCCTAAAAAGATTATCGCTTCGAACGCTTAAAAGATCTTTGACGCGGATTCCGTTACACTTAAAAGATTTGTGAAAGCCTTTAACGTTTGACAGTGAAGGGTCAGATATGGTTGACGTATGGCTTCCATATGGAAAAACAGAGGTTTGTGCTAGAATCCCAACACGAAGTTTCTTGGGTTCTATCAGGCCTGTAGAAGAGCTAGGTAAGCCGAATGTCAACGCAGAGATCAAAAGATCAGTAAGGGAACCCTTAGGGTGCAAACCTTTGCGCGATATTGTTAGGCCTGAACACAAAGTAGCCATTGTGATGGATGATACAACTAGGCCCGCCCTCAGCCATCTTATGATTCCGTCATTGTTGGACGAGTTGAACGATAAAGGTGTTCAAGACCAGAATATAACGATCATTTTTGGATGTGGTACACATAGGGCTGTGACGCGTGAGGAAGCGATAGGACTTTTGGGTAAAGATATGTTCAGCCGTATAAAGACTGCAAGTCACGACTGCAAAGCTAGGGATCACGTTTTTATGGGCAAAACTGAGAAGTATGGGACAAGTGTCTATCTGAACCGCATCTTTGCTGAAGCAGATGTCAAGATCTTGACTGGGGACATATGTTTTCACTATTTTGCTGGCTACGGCGGAGGCAGGAAGAGCGTTTTACCGGCAGTTGCTGGTGAAGAGACTATACAGCAGAATCATATCATGTTTCTGAATCCGCAGGCCAGGACAGGGATGTTGAAGGAGAATCCGGTTCATGAAGACATGGTGGATGCGGCTAGACTTGCAAAGGTAGATTTTATTTTGAACGTAGTAGTTAACATCGAAGGTGAGGTTGTTAAGGCTTTTGCCGGTGATTTGGAGAAGGCTTTCTATGAAGGAACGCGGCTTGTGGACCAAATGTACCGGGCTCGTGTGAACCGCAAAGCAGACATCGTTGTTGTAAGTGCTGGCGGTCATCCGGCAGATGTGAATCTCTTCCAGGCATACAAGGGTCTTCATAACGCCTTGGAAGTCGTCAAAAGGGGTGGAGTGGTGATTCTTGTAGCTGAATGTCCGGAAGGCCATGGCAACCAAATCTTCTATGAATGGATGACCAAATACGGGAGCTTCAGGGCCGTTGAGAAGGCAATAAAACGCAATTTTGTCTTGGGCGGACACAAGGCATACTACCTGCTGAAAGCTTTCCAGAAAGTGCAGGTCATTCTAGTTTCATCCCTGCCTGATTATTATGCTCAAAACGTTTTCCGATTGAAGACAGCTAGAGCAGTGAATGATGCCTTAGACGAAGCCTTTAAGATTGCTGGAAAAAAGGCAAAGGTGTGGGTAATACCTCATGGGAATTTCACGCTGCCTGAAATCAAGGAAAGCGAACAGCAAGCTTCTCAAAATGGTTAAATGTGAAACAGCCAACACACTTCTTTTCAAAAGGCAATGATCACATTAACTGGGGATGACGTTTGCTGCAAGCTTTCAAACTACGGAAATTCCAGCCAAGTGATTTAGATCGTGTCACATATGTTAATCGCAAGTGTTTGCCAGAGAATTACAGTGACTATTTCTTCATAGATCTCTATCGGAAATTCCCTGAAACCTTCATAGTTGCTGAGGATAATGGAGAGATCGTTGGTTACATAATGTGCCGCATAGAAACCAGCCTATCCATCATCAGCCTTCAGGGACTGATTAAAAAGGGGCATATAGTATCTGTCGCCGTTCTTCCCCAGAACAGGCGGAAAGGCATAGGAGAAGCCTTGGTCAAAAAAGCCATGAAACAAATGCTGCTTTACAGGGCCAAACAGTGTTTCCTAGAAGTCAGAGTGTCCAATAGACCCGCAGTTGACTTATATGAAAAACTGGGATTTCAGGTTACCCGCACAATTAAAGGCTACTATTCAGACGGAGAAGACGCACACATGATGACCAAGAAACTCGAAACCGACTGACCTTTGACATTAGTCAAAGAGATCTGAGACACACCATCCGTCATGCAGGAAAGAGTTCACCAAATATTACATGCAAGGAGGCAATGGCTGCGTGTTATCCTTGCTATTAAGGCCGAGGAATCTAGTAGTCACAAATTGTGACTACTGGGCGTGAGTCACCCTTTATAAAGCCAAACGCAATTCCCTGCACGGATGTATTATGGTGACCACGACGCTGGGCACTTTTTCCCATAAGACTAAACTTGATTATACAGCTGTATGAAGTATGGAGGAAGAAGCCTATTGACGCTTGCTGATGGTTTGAGGAAAGAATTCTCATTCATCAGAGGTAACTATGCTGTTCTTGTGGTCAGTTGGATCTTGATTGATTTTGCTATGGAACTCCCCGCTACGTACTACTCTCTTTATGTCTTGAACTTGGGTGCCACAGAAACAATTCTCGGCATGATAGGCCTCTCTTCTTTTTTGGCCTTGGCTTCCATGCAGTTCCCTGGCGGGTACCTAGCCGACAAGTTCGGTAGAAAATGGCTTATTTCTTCAATGACCTTCGGTGTGGCTCTTTCCTATATCTTCTATGCCTTGGCTCCTTCATGGCACTTTATTTTGATCGGCGCAGTCTTGATGAGTCTGTTCAACTCTACTTACCAGCCTGCCTTGATGGCTATGATCTCCGATTCTGTACCGCCTGAAAGGAGAGGTATGGGGTTCGGGATAATCATGCTCATAACCAGCGCGTCTACGACGCCTGGACCGATCGTGGCAGGCCTGCTTTATAATCGATTCGGCTTGTTGGATGGCATGAGAATAGGCTACGGTATCGTTGTAGCCTTCTTCCTAGTAGCCGCATTTCTGCGTGTACTGCGCTTAGAAGAGACTGTGGAAAGCGCTCAGAAACCAAGATTACATGAGCTACTGCAGAGCTACCCAACCGCCCTAAAGGAAAGCTTTGGCGTTTGGAACAATGTCCCAAGATCAATGCTATACCTGTTTCTTTCACTGATAATCACGACTTTTGGATTCGCCACAGTGCAGCTTTACTTTGTTGTTTATGCTGTAGAAGAGCTTCTGATAGATAAGACTCTCTGGTCCCTCATGCTAACAACCTTGTTCATCGTGATGATAGTTCTATCCATTCCAATAGGAAAGATTGTGGACAAGATAAACAGGAAAATTCCTATGCTAATATCTTATGCGCTATTCGGAGTTTCCATGTGGCTTTTTGTGAATGGAGACATGCAGAAGCTCTTCCTATCCCTTGCCTTAGTGGGATTGGGTCAAGTCATGATGAATTCGGCTTTCAGCGCTTTGCAAGCTGACTTCACCCCTAAAGAACAGCGGGGAAAAGTGAACGGCTTCACGAATTTCGCGAACTACATAGTGATGGCGATAGGCAGTCTGGTTGGCGGGATATTGTACGAACATGTTTCACCGCAGTTACCCTTCCTTGTCGCCACGACCCTTGTTGCACCTTCCTTCGTGCTTACCCTCACAAAAGTTCATGAACCAGAAACCAGAGAACAATAACTGCTCTGTATCAGATAGTCTATTGGCTAGTAGAAGCAAGTTCAAAATCTAATGCTGCACTTCCCTACAAACACAACTCTCTTCTCATCCATATCCGAGAGAGAAATGCGTTTCTGAACAAGATCCATCTGGAAGCCTAGATGATGTCTCGATGAAAGACTAATGTTCTTCTAGTCTCTTTCAACAGATTTCTCTTTGTCTTCGACCCAGCTGAATTTGCTTCTTAGGGCTTTCGGGTAGTATTGCTTCCAGTCGTAGTCCACTTTTTTCCCCCAATCGTAGTATATGCGCGGGTCTATGTAGCTTTTCAATGATGTAGTGAGATTGTAATCCCGTGTTCCCTTCTTAGCTTCTATCTGAAGCCTCAGTTTCTCTACAGCTGCCTTATCCCGTTTCCTTCGCTTTTTCATACTCTCATTCAGTTTTTTCATCCGTTCATTATGTTTAGCCTTAAGTTTTGCCAGAAATTGTTTCTGGTACACTATGGCCTTACGCTTAGATTCGATTCTTTGCTTGATGGAGCGTACAGGTTTACCTTGTTGTTTTCTGTCATTGAGTTCTTGCAGATAGGCTTCAAGTTTTTCCTCCATCTCCCTTATTCTGTCTTCTCGTTTCTTCTCTAGGTCTCTGTATCTCTCTTTTGTTTCCTTAGCCTTCAGCTTGAGTTTCTTTTGCTGCTTCTTTGCTCGACTCTCTAAGTCCTCTAGGCGTGCCGTACTCTTTTCCAGGGATGATTTCCAGTTCTTAGGGATTTGGCGTCGGTGGTTGCAGATCTTTGCAGCCTCGAGATTCGCCATTTTAGCCGTATGTTTCTTCGCATAGTCGGGATCTTTTGGTCTGATTAAGGTCTCTTCAAGATTGGTGTCCACTGTTTGGGATGCATAGCAGGTGCGAAAGACCTTTGCCGAGAGACCTGTCATCATCTCGTCTAGGAATTCGCTCACTTGCTGTGAACGTATACCATCGAATAGCGTGGAGTTCGCGTTTTGGGAGAATTCTTTAAGGTTTCTTATGACGTTGTCTGGAAGGCTTATTTTGAAGACGTGGGGGACTGCATCCTTGCCCAAGAAGTTGAAAGTCACAGTCCCGTCGCCGTTGTATTGAATGTGTTCCGGTCGAAGTGTGGAGGCTCCTACTGTGTCAGCCTCATCTGGATCTTTCTCATCTCCGACCCTGATCTTCAGCTCGTCAATGAGGTAGCAGACAGTGGCGGTCTTTCTTCGCTTCGGATTCTTGGAGTCAAGGTTTTCCTTGATATGTTTCTTGATACGTTGCAGACTTCTGCGAAGTTTCCTCGCTTGGTTAAATTTCTTAACGTCCTTCTTCTGTTTCATGGTACTGGAGTCTGAAAACCAGACGTATTTCATCTTGCCAGCGAGCTTGTCCCGCCATCGAGCGATCCACATGGAGTTAGGTTGCCAGACAACGTCTTTCCAGTTGCCTTTCGGTTTGGAGGCGTCCGGAGAAAGATTGAGTTCGATATCCTCCTCAGAAGGTCCTTCTTTCCATCTTCCTCTTAAGGGATGTTTTCCTCGACCCATGAAGATGCAGCTTGGTTCCGCAGCGTAGTTGGCTATCTCAATTCTTTCGCTGTCAACCCATGCGTATCCATAGAACTCCTTGTTTTCTTCCCTCTTGGCTTTTCTTTCAGTCGCCAGCCGTTTTCTTTCTTCTTTGCTGAGGTTTTCTTTCGATTCTCGCTCCTCCTCGATAACTGCAAGAATCTCTGAGAAATCTACATCTCCAGGGTCGACTTGTATCCCAAGTTTCTTTGAGAAATCACGGTGGAAATTCTTGGCGAAGACTCGATCTTCTGCATAAGGAGTGCCAATCTTTCGGGCCCAAGCTTGTGCCATCTCCTCCTGTTCGGGCGTCAGTGCAATCTTTTTTCCTCTCACCCTGATGGCGAGACCTTTTCCATCATAAGAATGCGGGACTAAGACGCCGTTGTGACGGAGTCGCCTCATTCAAATCTTCGCCTCACTGAATTCTCTTATGGGACAAGAATATAACATAAACCTTACCTCTTTAGGAATTTTATGCTCTATATTCTAAAGGATGAAAAAGCAAAGTGTGTTGTTATATCGTCACGATTTTTATAGATCGACATAAACCGCTGCTTCAAGTAGTGTACTATGTAACTCAAACTTGAGGATTTTCTGTTCTACAGTTTAGGAAATCTACTCCTTGGATTATAGATTTTGCTAATCAAAGTAAGCTAAGAAGCATGACAATTGCCATGAATAGACGTAGATCTACTATAAGATGCACATTCTCATATGTTATGCCAACCATTCCTCCATTTAATGAAAGCATCAGGTAGAGAATCACGAATAGTGCTCTTGCCGCGTTGAAAAAGTACTGGAATATTGTGCCCGCTGTGAGTTCTCCAATAATCAACAAGATGATGTATGTTGTCATGAACATCTCAATTGTCTGTCTAAGGCTAGGAGCCATATCTGATACAGGAGCCAAAAATGTTGAGAGAAAGAAGTAGATTCCATAGAAGATGAGGGCCTTTATTGCAGCTTTCAACGCCTTAACCGAAAAACTGCGCAGATGGTTTCTGAAGTCTTTCTTAGTTTCAGTCATAAGTAATCACCATGGGTCCGAAGTCGAAAACTGGAGTTGAAAAATAGACTTCAAAGTGTCCATTTTCTGTTATTCCTGTCATTGGGACAGCAAGGTCTAGCTGCCCATGGTAAGGCATATTCTGTGGGGCATCGATTGTTGTTCGTCCTTCGCTGATTAAGACGCTAGTATGGTTGTACATACGCATAAGGATGCTTCCTGATAGGTCGAAGAAAGCATGGTTTTCAAAATTGACAGAGATTTTAGCCATTGAATGCGTCAAGTTAAGCACTGTGAATTCTATTTCACCTATTGTGAAGTTGTATAGAGGTGCTCCCCAAGGTATAGAGAAGTCCGTTGAAACTTGAACTGGGATAACACTGGCAAGTTCCATGCCCAATATAGCATGTACTTGAAGTTCTGTATCATTGAACAAGTAAAATTGGCGAGTCTGTGAGAGTTCATTTAGGTCGACAGTTGCATTATGTGTTGCTGTTATCTCCCTGCCCCTTTCTATGATTGGAATGAACGTAGATCCCTGTGCCATGAATCCTTCAGAATCTGAGATAATAGTAGTTGTGTTGAACGCCTCTATGTCATGGTATCCTTTGTTGTCTATGAACACAGGCAGAGAAAAGAGCATGTTGTGGTCGGCATCCAACTCCGTTCTGGGTTCTCCGAAGTTGACCCCAATATCCTTGGCAGAGTAGACAGCCAATATGAAAAAGACAATCAGAAATATCCAGAGCAATGTTGTAGCTATGGTGATCATTCGAATAGGTATCTTCATGGTTGTTCAGTGCCCCGACGGTTTGGGAGATCTAGTAACTGGGAGGTTCTTGAGGGGCTTGGGGTCGCGGCTGTGGAGGCGGCTGGGAGGCTTCCTCCGGCGGCATGACTATTATCTCTGGTTCTGGTGGTTTAGGTTCCGCCTTCGGTTTTTCTTCTTCCCTAGGTTCTTCAGTCTTTGGCTTTTGTGGCTTGGTTTCTTCTTCCTTGGGGCGCTTGATATCTCTCTTTTGAGGTATAGGTTTGGATGGTAACCTTTTTGCGGGAGCGATTTTTGGAATCTTCGGTGCATGAGCTATGATGGTTACTCCTCTGACGGTAAGTAGTGAACCTATCCATCCCATTATTCCTAGATACATGATACGTATACAGGTTGCAATCAAAGGCGCTAAGGCCTCGCCAAAGGTTCGCACAAGATCTTCTGAAGCGATTATTGAGAGGCTTTTGGTCAGAAATCCATAAGCGCTTATGAATGTGAAGACTAGAAGCACAACACCTATCATTAATACTGTCAACCCGGAAACGGCTATCTTGTCCCTAAAATTCTTAAGCATGGTTTTCTTCCCGCATAATCTGGATAGGAAAAGTAATATTAAATCTTCTGATACACTAAACAGAATTTCAACTAGCTATTGAAGATGACAAAAAAAAGATAGGCCCGAGGCGCTCATTTCCATGTTGAAGCCAAGGTGTTTACTTTTATGAATCTCTCCGAGGACTACAAATTGTTGTTCTTCGTTTGATTTAAATAGAGCTTGGCTTTACTGTTTGGATGATTGTGAAGGGAAAACCACATGATTGCAGAAGAGGAAGAAGTAGCTGAGGAGAAGTACGAGTTACTAGAAGATCTCCCAGGTATTGGTCCCGCCACTGCACAGAAGCTTAAAGAATTAGGTTTTCACACTATAGAATCTGTAGCCATGGCCGCAGCACGGGAGTTAGAGTCAGCGGGTCTTGGTGAGAAGAGGGCTTTGGCTGTTATTGATGCCGCTCGTTCCACCATAAATGTCTCTTTTATGCGTGCAGATGAGCTTCTCAAGATGCAGGAGAACGTGCTGCGCCTTACGACAGGCAGTAAAGCATTGGATGAGCTCTTAGGAGGTGGTCTGGAGACCCAGACTATTACAGAGTTTTTTGGTGAATATGGCAGTGGCAAGAGTCAGGTCTGTCACCAGTTGTGCGTGAATGTGCAATTGCCTCCAGAACAGGGTGGGCTTGACGGCGGAGTTCTGTATATTGATACTGAGAACACTTTCCGAACTAGACGTATAGTTCAAATGGCCAAGCATTTGGGACTGGACTCTGAGGAGGTTGCTAGGAACATCGTCTATGCTGAGGCGTTCACTTCTGATCATCAGATGTTTCTGCTGGATAATGCTGATGAGGTGGTCAAGGAGAATAATGTGCGGTTGATTATCGTGGATTCCTTGACCTCCCATTTCAGAAGTGAATACATCGGGCGGGAGATGTTAGCTCGTAGGCAGCAAAGGCTGAACAAGCATATGCACAAGCTTGTTCGCTTGGCGAGGGCCTTTAATGCTGCAGCTGTAGTCACCAACCAAGTCATGGCTAAACCCGATGTCTTCTTCGGGGATGCTGTTCATCCTATTGGAGGCCACATCGTAGGACACACCAGCCATTCCCGCCTGTATCTAAGGAAGGCTTCCAGGGGACCAGTGCGGATCGCCCGTTTGGTAGCCTGTCCATATCTGCCAGAGGGAGAGCAGATATTCAAGATAACTGAGAACGGTATAGAGGACGTTTCTGATAGCGAGAAGGCCAAGCGTCGCAGGCGTTGATGATGCCTATTCCTTCAGGCTTAGTCACAAGGTTCTTCCAGCTTCTAGTGGGGCGCCAATTTACGGAAGCTAGAAGGGAGCTGGAGAGGATTAAAGAGAGGATGCATAAGACTGAGTGGAATAGAGGGTATTACCGAGCTTTGCGGGGCATGTTGCTTGCGCGTAAATCCAACAGTGATTCATATGCTTTTCTTTCGAGTCTGGATGTCAGGGATGAGAAGGCTCTGAAGAAGTATCGGAAAGAGTTTCGGCGTCACGTCCAGAGTAAACTGCACGAAAGTTTCGACCGGGGCTTCTTCTCCGCTTGGTCAGATTGTATGCGTGTCATGAGCAACTTGATTCCAGGCAACCCTGAAGACTTTAGTTCCAGAAATGCGAAGGATGGCAGTCAAGTCAGAATCAATGGTTTTCTAGCCGAAAAGGATTAACCTGAGCTAGACGCCTTGAGGATAGTGCCCAGAAGAATCCAAAAGACCATCCAGGAGATAAAGTAGACGCCTATTCCCGTGGTAACTAGTTTTCTCTGTTCCTCCACTTTCTGCACGAACTTGCGTTTTATGAGGTAGTAAGATGTCAGGTAGGTTATCAAAGCCAGGGATAAGCTGTTGATAAAAACTGTGAAGGAGGCTTGGGTATTGAAAATGGCTCCAGTGGCTAAGCCGTAACCTGTGCATATAAAAGCCGCAGTTATGCCCAGGGCAAGTCTTAACCAGTAGAGGGTTTCCAAAGGCTTCATCATCTCCAGCCTCTGCAATCTATACTTCGAATCCAGATTTAAAGCTGACTATCTAGTCCTTAGCCGAAAAGTGACTGATCTTGTCTTCGGTACTTGTGTTTGTCAATACAGATACCTTACTACAAAGGCTCTTTTGATATTTTGATCTGGATGTTTTCGTCTCCTTCTACGGATACTCCTTTGAGGGAAGAGACCATACCCAGAAATGTGTTACGGATAATTCTTGAAACGAACGGTTGGATGGGAACATCAACCTCGCCTACGACTATTTTCGTCTTCAGTTTTGACTTGAGGTTTAGAGGCACACACTCTTCCATTTTTGTTCTTTCTTGATGTATGGCGGTGGCCATATCATGACATGACGAGTAGCCGCATTTTCCACAGTCCAATCTCGGTAGTTCGCGAAGAATTTCCAGAATCTCCATTTCCCTCTTCACATATTCAAGCGTTAATCGAGTGAGGGTTTTCGAGTCTTCTTGAATATCCAAGACATTTCCTGCTACAGACTGGAACGAGCAGAAGGCTATGATTTCGCCCTCTGTCGTCTTCTCAAACATTCGATATTCTTTTTCATCTCTAACACAGACAATTTTCGCTATCTGGTTATTCTCTAGGATGATTCGGGAGAAGCCCTCCAATACCGTAACATCAGTTTCAGGCGTCAGTTTGACTAATTCACTGGCAGAAAACTTTGATATCCCGTCTTTCATTAGGACAGCTGTCTCTAGGTTGGAGACACTTATAATAGGGTTGGCGCCTGCTTCGGCGTGTCTCCAAGTATCCTTTCCACGGACGTCCATGGAGAAGTCGTTTTGATTCACATGTTTTGCCGCAGATACACTATATCCTTCCTTGACAAGTTTCCGAATCAAATATTCGATAACCGTTGTTTTTCCAGATTTCTTACGTCCTACGACACCTATCACAAGGGTCTTCTTCACAGGTACAACACCGTTGGTTTGCATCTCAGATGAAAATTAAAAGCTTTGGCTCTGCTTTGGCAAGGTGAGATGATGAATAGATATGATAATGCCTATTTATGCTGTCTTGAGTACATCCTAAGCGGTGAATAGTGTTGCCGTCGAAGCAGTTTTCAAGCTTTGATGTAGCTGCTGTCATTCGCGAATTGAGGGAGACTATTTTGGACTGTCGGGTTCGCAACATATACCAGTTGGATAGCAAGATTCTGCTTCTTAAACTTCGGAAGCCCGAAAAACCCGTTTTTTGGCTCCTTTTGGAGGCCGGCCGTCGTTTGAACCTAACTAGGTACTCTCAGGAGAAGCCGATGCTTCCACCGGCTTTCTGTATGGCCTTACGCAAATTCTTGCGGAACAGTTTCTTGACTAATGTGGAGCAACATGGGTTCGAGCGCGTGGTAGTTCTCACTCTTGAACATGGCCTCAATGTTATGAGGCTCATTGTGGAGCTTTTCGGTGAAGGAAATGCTATCTTGGTTGATAGTGACGGCAACATTTCGAATGCTTTGAACTATAAACGTATGCGGGACAGGGATATTCTGCGAGGTAAGGCTTTTCGGTTTGCGCCTCCTCTAGGAAGAAATCCTCTTAAAATGGATAAAGAGGAAATGCACGAGGAGTTGAAGACTCTTGGAGATGTAGAGGTCGTTAGGGTTTTAGCTAGACGTTTTGGAGTCGGCGGTTTCTACTCAGAGGAAGTGCTGCTGAGGGCTGGTGTGGACAAGAGGACACTATGCAAGAAGCTGAGTGATTCCCTCATTGACACTATCTTTGAAGAGCTGCAGCATCTGATCTCCGAAGTACTGCATGATGAGCTAACACCTTGTACGGTCTTGGATAAGACTGGCCAACTTGTAGACGTGATACCTGTAGAGCTGAGGCAATACAAGACTTTCAAGTATGAATGTTTTGGAAGTTTCAATGAAGCAGTAGATGAGTTCTATGTGAGGATGCGGGCTGTAGAGAAGGCTTTGGCTGCAGCCGCGGCAACTGTAGAGGAGCTGAACGAAGAAGCCAACAGGCTTGCGAGGATTGTGGAGAGCCAGAGGGACGCTTCGGACAAGGCGAAGACTGATGCGGAGACGAACAAACGTGTCGGCGATCTGATCTACAGGCATAGTGGTGAGCTGCAGCATTTGATGCGGAAGTTCTTGATAGCTAAGAGAAGAGATCAAGATTGGGAAAAGCTGATTTCTAAAGTTTTGACCGAGAAGGAAGCTGGTGAGAGATCTTCAGCCTTGTTCGAGTCTTTCGATGATAGGCGTCTGATCGTTAATGTCAATGTAGAGGGTTGCAGCTTCAGTTTGAACCTACGAAGGACTGTGTTTGAAAACGCTGCTCATTTCTACGAACGCTACAAACGCGCCAAAAGGAAGTGGGAGGGCGCCGTCACGGCCCTAAAAGGATATCGTAAGAGACTCTCTGATGTGCAGACCAAGTTGACTGCAGCTGAGACTTCTGAAAGCGTCAGCCGGGAGGAAGTGTTAGAAAGGACAGAGGAGCGCAAGATCAAGCGTAAGAAATGGTTTGAAAAATTCAAATGGTTCATATCTTCTGAAGGATTTCTCGTCGTCGCGGGCAAGGATGCTGTGAGCAACGAGGTCTTGGTGAAGAAACATGCAGAGGAAGGAGACATTGTTTTCCATGCGGACGTGGTTGGAGCGCCCTTTGTAGTGGTCAAAACCGAAGGACGCGAACCCAGCAAACAATGTTTGTCGGAAGCAGCTGTTTTTGCAGCCTCTTTTTCCAGGGTTTGGCGAGAAAGCTTCGCCAGCATTGATGTCTATTGGATCAAGCCCGAACAGCTGAGCAAGAAGGCGCCTTCAGGCGAGTATCTCCGCCGGGGCGGTTTTGCAGTCAGAGGCCGTCGAAATTGGATGCGTGGCACTCCGCTTAGACTAGCTGTTGGTGTTGTTAAGGATCAGTCTGGTGAAGCCGTTTTTGTAGGAGGTCCTGTTGATGCAGTGAAGGACAAGACAAATGCATATGTGATTGTGGTTCCTGGAGATCTGAAGGGCAAAGAACTGTTTAGTCGCATCCTGGAAATCTTGAAAGAAGAAACGCCAAAGAAAATGCTGGAGAAGATTTCAAAAGCTTCTGCTGAAGACATCAGAGAGTTCATCCCGTACAATAGAGGGAGGATCTTGCAGCGATGAAGTTTAGATCTGATACAGTCTGTTCAAGTTTCAGGCTCATATCAAAGACCGAATATCATTGGTGTAATGGCCCTAGCTATTCTTCATCAGAACAGCATGGATCTCAGCGTTTTTCAGCATACCTCTTAGCATGTTGAAGAGTGAATCAAGCCAGCACGGATAGTAGATCTCCAGCAAAGGCGGAATGTGCCAATAACAGCATCCTTTCACACGTTCAACTGTGAATCCAAGCCTTGAAAATATTTCTTCTAGTTCTTCTACTGAGTGTTCTTTCTCATGATCAAGACCGGCGGTATATCTTCTGTTTTGAACGGAACCTTTTCACCAAAACCATATCTTCTCAAGTTCCTTAATTGGCGACCATTAAGGACGCTTATTACACGTGAATTGCCATCTCCTAGAACTCTGTTGAACTCACTTGCTTCTTCTTCACTACTCAGAAAATGGTCAAAAGCCAAAACACAGACTACACCTTGGAAAATCTCTTTCTTAAAAGGCAGATGTTCTCATCTTCCAAAAGTATTCTAACCTTATCAGAAATGGCATATTCCGTGCTAAACCAAAACCTATCTTCTTCACTCATGTCTTCGAACAATCGCTTCTACACTTCAAGCACAGAGTAGGATCCTATGAAGAACACTGTAAATATCAACGCTGACATCAGGAATGGCGCTGCAAAACCCCATATCGAAATGACATAGCCGGCCAATGCCAAACTCAGAGTGTTCCCGCTATGGAGTCCCATCATCAACAGACCAATATCAGTCCCATAAGACCCTGAGCTGGAGATCTTCGACAAAATCCCTTCTTGACTAATACTTAACAATCCCTCTACGATACCATAAAGCACCACCAACGCCCCAGCCCACCAAGAACTCGAAAAGCCCAAAAGAGCCAACAAGCCTGAGTAAAGAACTCCGCTGAAGAGTAGCAGTCTCCTCATCTCCCACTTGCTGGCAAAAGCATAAGAGATGAAGCCAGCTAACAGAATCTGTGAACCTATTAAAATCCCTACCATCTCTGTGTCAAACCCTTTTGCACTCAGAAACGACGGAAATACGAAGCCGCTGCGAAAACCGAATGACAATCCCATGACAAAGAACAGGATTAGGAACGCTTTGAAGGCTCTGTCTTTCTTGCGGAAATCCAGAAGATGCAGAGCTTTTCCTACGCTGAACTTTTCCTTCTTGCCTCTGGTAAGCAATAATGCTGCTGGCAAAACCAAGACTCCTAACATAGCGCAAAATAGCAGTGTTCCCTCAAAAAGGAACCAGACCACGAAAAACCCAGCCAACAGACTTCCCAGTGCAGAAGCTACATACACCGTAGCCCTCAAGTAAACCAAGATCGCCCACTTCTTCTCGGTATTCTCCAAAAGAAAAGGCCTGTTTACAGCCCATAATGAGCCTCCACTCGTCCCCTCCATAACCTTGCCGAACAAGAACTCTAGAGGTGTATGAGCAACATAATAGATCAAACTAGCCACTAAGCTCAACACACCGTTCAAAGCGAAGAAGATTTTCCTTCCCCAAAAGTCTGAGACTGTGGTGAAAAACATTCGGCATAACTGAAAGATCATCGGCAATGCAGCAAAAACTAGCCCAATAGTGACATAATCAATACCTCTCTCCGTCATCATCAGTGGCAAGATCACTCCGAAAATACCTGCCACAAAAGAATTCAGAACCTGAATGGAAATCGCTACTCTGATCTGATTCAACGTCTCCGGCTTCCAAACACACTCCTACGTACACCCCGTTTTAAAGCCATTGCTGCCCTATCAACACTAACTTAATGAGAAATCAGCTATACTAAAAACATTTGAAGGGCTTTGGCTTCTCCATGCTTTCTCCTCCAGCCGGCATTGCAGGGCTTGCTTAGGAGGTGATCCGGCCGCAGGTTCCCCTACGGCCACCTTGTTACGACTTTTCCCCCCTCACGAAACCCAGATTCGACGCAGCCCAAAGGACCACGCCTCACCCAAGCTTCGCTTGGGTGGAACGACGGGCGGTGTGTGCAAGGAGCAGGGACGTATTCACCGCGCGATAATGACA
>CAYGAG010000001.1:81126-104917 GCA_964347765.1 uncultured Candidatus Bathyarchaeia archaeon | reverse complement strand
CAAAATCGATGAGTTGCGCAGTGCAGATTTTGTCGCAATCTCTCTTGACAGCCTGAACCCCCGGAAAAACGACTATGTGAGAGGTGTGAAGGGTGCTTGGAGCAACTCAATGAAAACCATTGAAAGACTCCATGAAGAAGGGATTTCTGTAAGTGTATCGCCTACAATCTCCCAGTATAACCTTTACGAGATCCTGGACTTCACCAATTATTTCCTGAGAAAAGATATTCCCATATGGTATTGCTTATACTCCCACGACTTCTCCAGTCACGAGCATCAGCTTTTCAGAATTGGCAAGAAGAATGCAAAATTCATGATTGCTGACAAAAAAGCAATGGTCAACCTTTGCGATTCCCTTATCAAGATGAAGAGAAGAGACAGCAGGATTCTGATGACTACAAAGACATTGGAAGCCGTCAAGAATTTCTACTTAACGGACAAACGAACATGGACATGCCACGCACTCCAAAACTTCTTCGTGATAGATAATCTCGGCAGAGTCGCAGGATGCCACCTTCACGATCCCGTAGCATCAATCCTCGATTTACCTAATCTCTGGAACAGCTCAAAACTGCAAGTCCTTCGCAGAACATATAAAGAATGCACCAGATGCACCTACCTATGCTATATCTTCTACTCCATTCATGGAGGAGTCATCGGAAACTTCCAGATCGCCCAAGAACGTTGGAGAAGCGCAAAGCTGCTTCTGGGCGAAAAGAATATCGCCAAGACAAGCTCAATTGCTGCCCAGACATAAATCCCTAGCAATCGAAAAAAAACGTGGGACAAATGCAGAAAACCATAATGATGCACAAAAACCATTCTAGTCATTGACTAGTAAGACATATGAATCTAAACCAATAATTCAGTCTCTCTCCAGCCTGCCTCCACCAAAACATTTCTACATGTGCCTAAGTGCAAGTTTCGTTCATTCTACGATTCGAGACTTCACCTGTCGTCCACCCAGAACGACATTGTCTAACACTACGCATAATACGTAGAAGACCTCATCTGAACGAAGGTTGTCTGTGTCCAATATGCACTGAAAAGGCGTCAGATCCTCGCCCAGGCTGAAGCCGTAAAGCTCTCTGTAAATCGCTTTCGTCTTTTCTTCTTTTTCCTCAAGAGCTTTCTTGGCTTTTTCAACGCTTATGCCATCTCTTTTGGCTGTTCTCTTGGCTCTCTTCTCTTGAGAAGTCTCTAGCCATATCTTGAATCCCTTTTTCAGAAGCCAAGGCATAGTCCAGCTATCCAACACCACATTTCCCTGCCTGGCGATTTTCAGGAGCTTCTTGTCTACAGCTCTGTCAAACTCTGGATTTCTTATCCTTTCTTCTAAGAAAAGTAATCCCTGCTCGCTTTCCCACCATCCGCGCTCAAGAGATCTGTAACCTTCTTTCAAAGCTAGGTTCTTCAATACGTCTCCGCCAGAACAGTATTTCAACTCATACTTCTCTGCCAACCTTCTTGCCATTGTGCTTTTTCCGCTTCCCGCCATTCCAGAAACACATACGACAACAGATTCCTTGATCATCAGTTGAGGAACCTCAACCTTGCTAAGGCGTTCTTGCGGCATACTTGAGGGCTTCTTTGAGGCAGTTGGAACACAATTGGCTTCCGTAGGGGCGAGATATGCTCCTTTGGCTTCGATTGAGTTTGCAGATTCCCGACGTGGATAGAAGCGGAATCCCGCTTATTAATTGTCCGCAGCAAGCACAAACAGGCGATGAATTGACTCTTCTTCGATAACGAATAGTTTTTCTACCTCCAGGCAGGCTTCTGATGACGCGTCTCCTGCTTCTGCTTCGCTGCTCGGGTCTAGGCATTTGAAATCACTCTACGGCTACCAACCCAAGTAGATGGGAGAAGATCGTTCCGAATAGAAAAGAGCTTAGCAGATACCACCATATCAAAGATTGGAAATTCATTCCTATAAGTGGTATAGTGATAACCCCTGAACTGTCACTAATTCCCGGGAAGAATGCTATTGGAGTGTTCTGGTAGAACCCACCTAGGAACTGCCACATCAAGATAAGGGGGACAAAGAATAACAACATCACTTTCATTGACTGCCACATCATTTTGGACTGAAGTTGTAGGATGTACTGCTGCTTCTTCATCAGCTTCTCCATACGTTTATTATCACGCTGCTTCTGAGCCTCACGTAATTCTGCATTCCACTCCGAGACCTCCTTTCTCCAAGCTTTTGTCTTTCGCGGGTCACCTAAAAGACGATTTGCCAGTGACGTAAGCAGGGAGATTGCAGCCGCGATCGAAAGTATGAAAATTGTGGAAAAAGGCAGGACCTTCAGGATCTCAGGCAGCAGTCTACATAACCTCCATGTGTTCCTTACTACCATTTATATGATGATATTTATGGCTTTAGCCACCCATTATCCTTCTAAAGGCTGGGAACATTTCAGCAGCTCGCTCTCGCATCAATATCTCGTAGTACTGGTATATTATTCCCACGGAGAGCAGGATACCCATTCCTGAACCAAACACACCGAAGAAGTCGGAAATCCCTGCAATCAACCCTACTACTACCCCTCCAAGAATTGTGACTGCTGGAATGTAACGCTTAAGAACAGACTCGATGGCCCTTCCAGATCGTCTGTACCCTGGGATCTGCATACCCGCGCTGACTAATTGTCCAGCTACCGTTGACGGGTCTAAGCCTCCGACTTCAAGCCAAGTAAGTGAAAAGACGACAGAAAAAGCGACTAGAATCCCAATATATATGAGGGCCTTGGATGGATCTTCCAAGACAGCTGAAAAACTCCGTGGAGAAAGAACATAGTACACGAGTCCACCTACAGGCTGAAGAGTCTCCTCTCCTCCCCCCTCAGGAGTGACCCATTTGAATTTCCCTAGAAGATCAAGCCAAAGGTTCTGTCCCGGCGCAGGCTGACCACTCATACTCCAGAAGATCTGCGAAAAGAAGTAGATGTTGGCGAACAGAGCTGAAGCAAATATTACTGGAAGGTTTGAAACATATAGGAGCTTTATCGGATATCGGCTGCGGAATCCCCTGTAACCAGCATATGATAATGGCAGTTCAACCCTGACACCTTCCACATACATAATTACTAGGAAGGCAGCAAGGGTGGCTACGAATCCAATAAACGATGCATATGCCCCCCTCCCGAATATCCATAATGCAATCGGCTCATTGCCGCCAAGGACAAGGGATAGACTACCAACGAATAGACCGGTGCTAGGAGAGAAAGATTGCCAGAAGATCTGTTGGGCAACCCCAGCCATGATAAACAGACTTATTCCGCTGCCGAATCCCCATCCTTTCTGAACGAGTTCATCTAATAGTAGTACAATTACACCAGCCGCTAGTAATTGTAGAAAGACGATTATGGCTGATGTGCTGGGTATAGTCCCGTACATTCCTCCTATTATGTAGGCAGAGGCTTGAACACCTGTGAGGGCTATAGAGAAGACCTTGCTTGCTGTTGTGAACAGACTTCTGTCTTCAGGTCGTGACATGTCACAATCTATCATAGCCGAACCCACCAATAGCTGAAGTATCAGGCCAGAAGTCACTATTGGACCGATGCCAAGTTCCATGAGACTCCCACGGTTGGAGGCAAAGATTATCCGGAGGGCAGCAAGCTCCCCCAGCGCTGTCCTTTCAATGCCATACAAAGGGATTTCGGTCATTATCAAATAGACGATGAGTACTACGGCTGTCCAAAAGAGCTTCTCATTGAATCGAACCCTTCGCTCCGGTGCCTTAATCTCCGGGATAATCCGGGCAACAGGTTTGAACAGACTCAGAAATCTGCCAGCCATTGATCATCAGTCACTCCCTGACTTTTCAGCGTCCATCAAGACTTGACCACCAGCTTTCACTTTTTCAGTCGAAAACCTATAAAAAGTCGATAATCCGACGGTTAGCATTCTGCTACTCTGTCTAACCTTGCCTTTCCGAAATCCATTGAACATTTTCGGCTAGCTACCTTGTCCGTGGTCTCTCCTTAAGAGCTTTCTCAAACTGTACTTTAAGCACGCCATTTCTGCATGACGTGCATAATGAACGTGGCACGACCTCTTCCGGAAGACTTACAGTCTTGAAGTATCTCTCGTCCAGATTCTCGGCGGACAAGACCAACCGCTGGCCCTTTAGCTGTATTTCCAAGCTTTCCTCCTTAAAACCTGCAAACTCCGCAACTACAGTTATTCTATCATGTTCCTCGAATATGTCGATCAGAGATTCAGGCTTCTTACATTTTTTTCTTCTGCCACACAGATCAGGAAGACTACGTCTGTAGCAAGATATTCTGTTTCCAATCCCTCGTCTCTTGACCCTAAATGACCTTTCTTTCCAGTGCTCTGAATTGAAGTTTCCAGACCCGCGAACTCGTCTTAGCGGTTTTCTGTGTCCTCGCCACTTCGCGCTCAAGTCTTCTTCCCCTCGGCTAACATAGCGTTTGTAGGGAAATTATAAAATGTATCGCAGGAGAACGCTCTTAGAGGCAAGCAGATCAGGCCATCCGGTCTACGAGTTCGTTGATCTTTTCTCCTCGATATCCAAGCTCACCACCCATTCCATAGCTCTTTTTTACTTTCCCTTTAAACCCCTTGGTCGGTGGGTGCAGTCTAAAAACAGGTTTGACATGAGGGAGCTTCCAATATTCCAGTTCACAGCTGAATATAGCCTCTACTAGTCCTTCCAAAGATTTGCAACCGACATTCTTAGCATAATCTTCTGATAGCTTCTTATTGCCTTCCCGTCTTCCCCTCTTGTTTATCAGTGTTTCCACAGTTTCCTTTGAAGCCTCACCATAAGTGACGAAGTTCTGCGCTGTCTTCAACATGCCCAGAAAAGATGGACGATTGTCAACTAGCACCGCCTGATTGTTTCTTGTCAAATTCAGCATCTCAAGTGTTGCCCGCACCTTCTGAGATGCACGTATTGTTCCCCGGATTCTCACAGCAACTATGCACTTGCATTTCTTCGATTTCCCAGCCATCTAACTCACCCAATCCCTTGGGGTAATTAGGCTGTACGTCCTTTTCAACGCATCGAAGACGGCGTAAGCAAAGGATGGAACAGTTCTGGTTGAACCGTAGCTTCTTGTCCAGCAATCCTTTATCCCCGCAAGTCCTAGAATAACTTTCGCCACTTCCCCCGCGACAAGACCCAAACCTCTGGGTCCAGGCAGAAGAACGACGTTAACAGCCCCGCATCTTCCTTCCACTTGAAACTGCAGAGAATGGGGTCTCCCGCAACCACATTCCCAGCTTCCGCATCCTCTTCGGACAGGAAGAACGTTTAGGCGAGCATCTACAGCCGCTTTTTCTATCGCTGCCCTTACCTGTCTTGTCTTTCCTGAACCCAAGCCAACGTAACCATCTCTGTTTCCGACAGCAACTATCGCTTTGAACCTAGATTTTTCACCAGCATCCGTCTGCTTCTGAACCAGATTGATGTTGATAACCTCCTCTTGAATATCTGGAAGTAAAGCATCGACGATCTGAGGCTCCCGTATTTTCAACCCCTCCATGAAAATCTCTTCGATAGATGCAATTCTGCCTTGCTGAATCATCTTACCCAACCGCGTTCTAGGCACCCATTCTTCAAGACTCTCTTCTCTTCTTCTAAAACGCCTTCTGGCCGTCAGACTCGTTTTCCTCCTTTAAGCGATTTTAGTATGTCGATTTTGACCTCTGCAAAATGCTTGACAAGATTTTCAGGCCTTAAATCGTTCTTCAGATATTTCGAAAAGCTAGCCTGATATTCTTCGACAGTAGGAGCTAAAGTCTTCGCGTAGTCCTCAATGTGTTTTCCTTGTGTTCTGCTCTCTTCTGGAATCTTGTCTTTGCTATGCGGAACATCTACACCAGCGTCCAACACGCCCTTTAGAGCAGCGAAGACTCTCGCGCCCTTCTTAGGAGAATGCAGACCGGTGTCGAGAACCGCCTCCTTTACGCCCTTTGCCCCGGCTTTCAATCCGCAGAGAAGACCAGTCAAATAGGCTGCTGGGACATTCCCATTAGGAGCCTTCCATCCATGGTTATCGGTCAACTCTCTGCTATGCGCAGAGACGAGGACTTGGTCTCCATTGGGTTTTGCTTCCACTATTTGAACCGCTGTGTTCTTGTGCGAGACCCTAGGTATAAGGCGTGGTTTTCCAGAAAGCAGTAGCCCTTTTCTAGCTTTGTAGTCTGTCTTTCCTTCTCTCCTCCTTCTAAAAGATACGCGGTAGCGAGGTCCCTTTGCCATCAACGTTTCCTCCAAAGCTCACGTGTCTTCAAGTAACGCTCCATGTCAGCAATCGATTCGAATTTGCCGCTGCCTGCCATATTGTAGATCTTTCGATATGTATGTCTAGTGACTATTCGGCTATTCTTCAGCTCTCGAAGTCTTCTCCTCAAAGCTCTGATTTTTCTCATCCAGCTTTCCTTCTTCGAAATCTTTGCATGTAGCGAACCGCTCTTGCTGCCGGGTCCACGCCTTAGTCCTTTCTTCCTTTTCATGTGCAGAACGCGTGCCCTAGCACGACTCACGCCTTTCTCCGGTAGCCTTCTGATGACTCCTTCATGGATTAACTTTCGAATTTCCTCCTTAGTTATGGCCATCTCTACATCGTATGTCTGGTCAGGATCTATCCACACGCGATTCTGGCCAATCTTTAGTATCTCTGCTGCGAGACGTCGCTGGCTTCTAAGATCTGTCATGCCCTTTCTTTCCTCCCTCTATTTCCTCCATTTTGCTGGATTTGGGCTTCGAGTCTTCAATTGCCCTGTTTGATTCGTCCTCTCCTTCCTTCTTCTCCTCTTCCTCCGTTGCTTTCTCTTCCACCGACTCTTCTTCTTCTTTGCCTGGCTCTCCCGGTTCTTTGACGTTCAAAACATTCATTCCTCTTCTCTTAGCTTCTAAGAGAATCCTTACTCGCTTTCTCTTACCGACCGTATGTGCTATTCTTATAGCTTTAGTTTCACGGTCGACTTCTCCCAGTTCTTCAGTATTATGCACGAGGATCTCCTTGTATCCTGACGGGTGAAGACCTCTCGCGGCTTTTGGGCTCCTATATCCTACATTTGCAGCGCGCGGCCAACCTTTCATCTTCCTTCGGATTTTGTTGTCAAGGCCCCTTGGTCTACGCCAGTTCTCTTTCAACCGTTTGTATCGCCAGCTTTCTTGCCGAAGGAATTTAGGTTTCTTCTTCTTAACCCAGCTTCTCAGTCTCAAGGCTTCATTGATCTCTTCGTTGTCTCGCCTTTTCATTGCTCTGTCCCCTTGCCTTTCTCGTAGACATAGATGCCGTCTAAGAAGACCCGTGGATCCTTACGTTTTACCTTTGTGGCTTGTTCGATGTTAGCGGCTGTTTGACTCACATCTTCAATGTTCAGGCCCTGAACGATTATGTCGTCGCCTTGAACCATAACCTGGGCACTGCCCATGATTCTGACCCTTCTGGGACTCCGCTCACCCGTGAAGTTTTCGACTAAGATAGTCTTACCTTGGACTTTCACCGATATTGGAAAGTGGGAGAAGACCGTCTTCAATTTGCATTTGAAGCCCTGTTGAACTCCAGTAATCATGTTCCGTATGTGGGACTGGAGGGTGCCGACTAATGCTGCCTCTTTCTTTCTGGGCCATTCAGCCCAGACGCGAATCTTTTTCCCCTGCAATTCGATTGAGACAGGTGCATGAGAGAAGTCCCTGATTAGCGTTCCCTTGGGACCTTTGATAGTAACCTTTCTTCCTTCCAATGATGCTTCTACTTCTTCAGGAATTTCTACGGTTTCGGAGATCTCTACAGTATGCATGTGAGGCACCCGTCAATAGACGAAAGCTAGAAGTCTACCTCCAACGTGTTTCTTTCTCGCCTCTTTGTGGGAGAAAATCCCTTCAGGAGTTGAGACCACAAGTACGCCGACCTCCCTTGATGGGAGGAATTTCTTCTCCCACTCCTCGAATTTGTCAGTTTTGACTGCAAAGCGGGGTCTGATGGCTCCGCACCTGTTTATCCTTCCTAGTAGTTGAACTTTGAACTTTCCTGACCTTCTGTCGTCAATGAATTCGAATTCTCCAATGTAACCGTTTAGCTGCATAACTCTTAGTACTCTACCCAAAAGCTTGGAGGCCGGACGGATTACGCATTCGTTCTTGTTGCGCATCTCGTTGTTAATAATCGTCGTCAGTCCGTTTGCCAAAGTGTCCATCTTAATTTCCTCATTATTCATACTTCTTGAATCCCAGTTTTTCGGCTACCTCTCTAAAGCATTGACGACACAGATACAAATCGTAACGTCGAATGACGGACCCGTAGGAACCGCATCGAATGCATTTTGGCTTATTTGTTCCCTGTTTTCCTGTCTTTGACTTACCCTCACTCATCCTGATCTCTCCGGTAACTATACCACTTCAACTTCTAGATTGCTTCTGACGAATAGGATAGCCTCATCAGGTGTCAGGATATGTCTTGAGCCTATCCTTGACTTCTGTATTCTTCTCTTTTTGACTCGATAGCCAGGGCGGCCGAGTGAAACAGCGATATCCATGCCGAATATCCCAATCTCGGGATCATATCTCACGCCTGGAATCTCAATATGTTCATCTATGCCGAATGAAAAGTTTCCATACTTGTCAAAGGATCTTCTGGGCAGCTTGTTGTCAATTACTGGACGAACTTTCTTCAGAAACTCTAATGCCCGTTCCCCTCTGAGACTTACGATGCATGCAATTGGTTCGCCTTTCCTTATTCCAAAGTCTCTGATAGTCTGTTTAGCCTTCCTTTTGCATGGTGCTTGACCCGTCAGGTCTTTCAAAACTCTAGCGGCTTTTTCCAGAGGCTCCCCTGATTTGCCTACACTGATGTTGACAACGACTTTTTCGATCTTCGGCTTAAGCATGGGATTTTCTTCCCACTTTTCTTGCATTTTTCCTTCAGACAAGGGAGCTGTCCTCCGGTAGAGATATGATAGGTTTCGATTCCCCTATCGAAAAGACGAGGTTCAGGATGGTTTGGAAGCGGTTTCCACTTTCGTCTTCAATTGTCACTAAGGCATCTCTTCGCTTCTTCCCTTCCATCTCTTCGATTTTCACTATCTTCCCATGTTTTCCGATGTTCTTGCCACCAGTTATCAATGCGGATGCCTTTTCCTTCATCTTTACTTGTTCAAGCATTTCCCTTTCCGGCAAGCTTATCTTCAAGGTGTTGAAAGTACTGTAAGTGTTTGGTTGAGAGTCCCCTGCCTCAGGAATCTGTACAATTATGTTTGAACCGTCATGGAGATTAAGCTGTAGATGTTCGCCTCCGACAGAATTTTTGTTCTCAATTCTACAGAGCTTGAAGCTAGACTCTTCCTTTTTGATGCTGTGAAGAATCAGACCCTTGTAAGAAGGCATTATGCGGAAGGATCTGCCAGCTTCCGGAAGAGAAAACACATCCATCAGACCTATCGGAAAATCATCTTCTTGACGAACCTTGCCATCCACATACACCTTCCCCTGAGACACCATTATTTTAGCCTCTTTTCTCGTCTTGGCCAATGCTAAGACATCCCGCAGGACCATGGCCAAGGGGAGACAGTTTTCAAGAGAATGGGGCCCACAAGAAGGCTTAACAACCCAGACATACTCCTTTCTATGGATCGGCCAGAAACCAGGAGCAGGATTACGTTTAAGTCCTTTAGACCCTCCCTTCTTGCCCAAGTCATTCTCCTCCCTTGACTTTACGGCTTCCTTCATCTTTTCTCATCCTATTACCTCGAGTCTTTTTCTCGCTTGTCTTCTTGGTTTTCCTGGGTCTTTCTGACTTCTCTGTTTTCTTCTCTGTTTTCTTCTCTGTCTTCTTTCGGGTCTTTGTTCGTTTTCTTGTCCTCTTCGACGTTCTTTCTTCTCCAGCTTCTTTCGCTTTCGCAGTCTCTTCCGTCTTTGGTTTCTCCTCTACTTCTTCTCTCTGCTCACGGGTCATCCTTTTTCTTTCCAAGATTTTCCTTCGCCACTTGTCGTCCAGATCTAGACGTGCTATCATAACTTTGGAAGGGTGAATCGGAACGAATATTGTAGTTCCGTCAGCCTTCTCTCGGGTCAGCCCCTCAACATACATCCGATAATTTTTCCTGTCGATTCGAGTGACTTTGCCTTCAAATCCTTTGAAGTCCCCACGCATTATGCGGACAGTGTCTCCACTTCTCACTGGTAGAGATTTCACACCTTGCGAAGCTCTTAGCTCTGCAGACAGACGAGATGCAAGATACCTGCGACGTATATGATATGGTGCTTGGAAAAGCATCTTCCTCTGTTTCGAGGGTTTTGTGGCTGATTTCACGTTCATCTTTCTCCTCCTACACTATTATGCTTGCTGCGCTGGCTATTCTCGGCCATCTTTCAGCCGCCTCCTTTGCTACTGGACCCCGGATCTCGGAGCCCTTCATCTCGCCGTCCGGTGTTATTATCACTGCTGCATTATCTTCGAACTGAACCCAAATGCCTTCTACTCTTCTATAGGGCTTCTTCTGCCTCACCACAACTGCCTGGAAGAGCTTCTTTCTCATATCTGGTGTGCCCCGTCTAACAGAAACAGTTATTCTATCTCCTACTGCTGCTGATGGAATACGCCTTAGCCGTCCCTTGTATCCTGTGACCTGAATGAGCCGAAGTCCTTTGGCTCCCGTGTTGTCTGCACATTTCAAGACCGAGCCAGCCGGCAGTCCTGCAGATATCTTCGGTCGTCCACCTATCATTCCCTTCGCAATCAAAGCCCTCATTCTTGCTCTTGCAGCCACGTCACTTCGCCTCTAATTTCTCAACTACGACAAAAGAAACTGTCTTGCTTATTGGGCGGCATTCGCCAACTCTAACCAGATTCCCTTCTTTGGCGTTGATGCATGGTGGATTGTGACATCGAACGCGGCTATGTCTTCTCTCGTACCTCAAAACCTTTGGAACATAATGAAGATAATTGCATCTAACGACTACTGTCTTATCCATCTTTGAACTGACTACAACACCGTCGAGAACACGTCCTCTTACAGAGAGGATGCCATGAAAAGGGCAGTTTCGGTCAGTACACGTTCTTCTAGGTGCCTTGAAACTCATAGACATTACCATAATCTCCTTATACGTTTTTTCACACGATCTTCTGGACGCCCTACAAGGGAACTACCATCGATTTCAACGACAGTTCCGTCTGAAAACGTGAAGTGGAAGATGGCAGACTTCTTGATGATACTTTTCCGTTCCTTTCCCTGAAGAATCAAAAAAGTGTTTTTCGTTTCATCTATAATCTTGCCCGAGATTCCTAAGTATCCAACATGCCTGCTCATCACAACCTTGGCCTCAGCTCCAACAAATTCATAGCTGACTATGTTGGGCGTCACCTTCATCTGTCTTCTCTCCGCCTCGCTCTTTCTTCCACGATTCCGAGTCTTTGCTCACTTTCGATGGTCAGTATCTGAGCAATCGTCTTGCGTAGCTCGCTTATCCTTGCTGGGTTTTCCACAGTTCCTCCCGCTTCTATCATGGTCTTAAGTCTGAGAAGTTCCGTTCTAAACTCGGTAATACGTGTCATTCGTTCTTCAGAAGTCATATCACGGATTTCATCTACTCTAAGTATAGGCATCTACTAGTTTGCCTCCTGACTGCCAGCTTCGTTTGACTCTTCTCCAGCTTTCTCTTGATCTTTTGAAGGCTCTTCTGGTGCACTGTCCAGCGTATCCTTAGACTCTTCTTCAGGTATCTCTTCAGATATCTCTGTCTCTGAGGAGCTTTCATCTATTTTGATTCTGTCGGGAAAATCCGCATCTGGGGGCATAATTCTGACTTTTATCCCCAAAATTCCAGGCTTCAGCTGGACGGAGACTTCGGCCCTCCTCATGTTTTTCAAAGCAGGTTCTCCGCATTTCGGCAAGTATCCAGCTTTGAATTTTTCATATCTTGATCTATCGGTTCTAAGCTTTCCACTTATGATTATTTCCGCCCCCAGGGCTCCGGCTTCCATAACTCGATTCAGAGCCCAATACCCAGAGCGTCTGAAATGGACGCCTCTCTGTAAAGCTGAGGCAATACGAGAGGCAACAACATGCGCGTTTAGCTCTGGAATCTCAATTTCGGATACAGAGATTTGGGGGTTTGGTATGTCAAATTCTTCCTCTAACGTTTTCGCAAGTTCTCTTATCGTTCCTCCACCGCGACCTATTACCAGGCCGGGACGCATGGCATAAATGACGATGTGCGTTCCTAAGGGTGTTTTGGACATATTGACCCCGCCATAGCCTGCCCTCTCGAGTTCTTCTTGGAGGAACTCGTCAATTTCTGTCCTTTTTATCGAATCTTCGATGAAGTGTTTAACAATGGACACTAGAATTCCTCTTCAATCTCAGGCTGTTCCTCCAGAACTATTTCGATGTGACAAAGGGTTCGGAATTTTGGCGTGCTTCTTCCAAACGCTCTAGACATGTACCGTTTGATCTTCATGCCGGGATATGCAGACGCGTGGATGATTTGCAATCTTTCGGTGAACAAACCTTTGTATTCAGCATTGGATTCAGCTCCTTCCAGCACCTTGAGAACGTGCTTTGCAGATTTTACCGGATATCTTCCTGCAAAAGCCTTCTCCAGTCCATGACGGTGTCCAACTTCTTTGTTAAATCGAGTAAAGGGAACAGCTTTCCTTTTTGCCATGACGTCCTTTAGATAATGTTTTGCTTGAGTGAGCATCATGCCTTTAATTGCTCTACATACCTCACGAGCAGATTTGTGGGATACTCTAATCTCTCTTCCACTCGCCTTTGCAGTCTTCTCAGTATCCAACTCCTCTTCTATAATAGAGTATCCCCAATCTGGCAATCTATAGCCTCTCCAACTTTGCAAATGAACAGCAGTAGGGTGATTTATATGGTTTTCCATAGTGTACAATTGTTTTCCATACCTATCGTCATTTCCATTTTCCTGATGCTTTCCGATCACCCATCTATGAAACGTACTCAAACCTGCTTCCAACGGTTTGCTTCATTGCTTCTTTGGCGCCTCAAGCATCATGTGTGCCCGATCCCTCTGACACGGGAGAACGAGAGAATCGCGAGAGGATATCCCCGTAATGCTGTCAGATTATGTGGTCTTCCCTAAGAAGAAGGACTTACTCATTTATGCTCTCGGAATGGCGTCAGACTGCTTACGTCAAAGAAAGACTTTGGGACTGCTTAGACATTGAAGTTTCCATTCACGCTGAGAACCCAGCCTCAGCGAATACATCTGGAGAAATCTCGGATGCTGCTGCCCAGAATCTGCATCGCTTCCGCGATTTATCCATATTTCTAG
Source organism: uncultured Candidatus Bathyarchaeia archaeon (assembly GCA_964347765.1). Taxonomy (GTDB): domain Archaea; phylum Thermoproteota; class Bathyarchaeia; order Bathyarchaeales; family Bathycorpusculaceae; genus CAYGAG01. The sequence continues at coordinate 91,632 of CAYGAG010000001.1, read as the reverse complement.
TGCTGTAGCCGACTAGCCTGTACGAGATCATCTCCAAGACAAGAAATGCATGCATGTCGTCCTATGGTTTTATCTTATATTCTTGGAGAAAGCCTTTCCGTACTGGATAAAATATATCCAGCGTCACGAAGGGCTTGTAGCTTACAGTTACATCTCTGTGGGGTACGTTGGGGGGGGATGCGGTAGAAATCTCCTTTTTGGACTAAATGCTCTTCATCTCCGATCTTCGACCTGACATCACCGTTGTGCACCATTCCAACCTGTTCATGAAGGTGAAAGCAGAGAGGCATGTAATGTCCCAGTAGAGTCGTATTTTAGCACTATCATCGTTCTTTCACTCCTCAGCTCCGCTAGAATCGAGTCTCCAGGCCTCCATCTGAGCAAGCTTCGGGGCTTCAGCGAGATCAATGAAGAACAGAGCATTCCTTCCTCTCAGAAGCTTCACCCTTTTTGCGGATCACTTTCTTCTCCACATATCTGAAACACGACTTGCCTTAACAAGCCGCCACTTTCCAAAGAAGTTTTTCTTGTAGAAGTGGTATAATCCACAGCGAGTACATTGCATGATTCGGTGTTCCTTCTTGAAATCGATTTCATAAAGCTCCAGTGACGAACCACAATCCACGCACACGCCTTCGTAAGCTCGATTGGCTCTTGCATCCAAGTATAACGCACTCCGATGACCAGTAAGAGCTTTCGTCGCTTAAAACTTGTGAGAGGGAACACCAAGAGAGACTTGTTTACCTTGGCTATAAGAGAAGCAGTATTTCGCTTCAGCTGACACTGAGTGTTCAATCACCATTGGTCAGTTTTCGCCATTTACATTCCAAGTTAGAGGCTACAAATATTAATAGGGTCTATTGTTTACGTAATATCCGAATCTAAGGAAATGGTAAAATGCTGAAACTCCGAGAAGAACATGGGCGATTCGAAAAGTATTCTTCAAGCATTTGTCCTGAATGCTTCAGGAAGGTTCCTATGAGGATTTTTGAAGAGAGAGATGTAATCTACTTGGAGAAGACGTGTCCTGAGCATGGGAAGTTTGAGGATGTTTATTGGGGAGATGCGGAACTGTTTAGATGGTTTTATGACAACTGGTACAACGCGCGGTATACTGGTATAGGTTTGGAGAATCCGCATGAAAAGACAGTTAGTGGATGTCCTTTTGACTGTGGACTCTGTCCCCAGCATAAGACATATACAGTCTTGGGCATAATAGATGTGACCAACAGGTGCAACATGGCTTGTCCTATCTGTTTTGCCTATGCAGGAGCAGCAAATTACGTTTATGAACCTTCTTATCAGCAGATCGTGAGCATGATAAAGCTTCTTAGGGCGAATAAGCCTTGGGCCTGTAACGCTCTACAGTTTAGTGGTGGTGAACCAACCATAAGGAACGACCTTCCTGACTTGATTCGGGAAGCCAAGAATGCTGGCATGAGCCATGTTGAGGTCAATTCGAACGGGCTGCGTCTTGCAGAAGATATAGGGTATCTGAAGAAGATCCGAGAAGCTGGAATGGACACGCTATATCTTCAGTTCGATGGCCTGAGGGAGGAGATCTACAAGAAACTCAGGGCAAAGGCTGATCTTGTTCCGATAAAGAAAAAGGTTGTGGAAAATGCCAGAGAGATAGGGCTGAGCTCCGTAGTTCTAGTTGTCACTTTGGCAAAGAACGTGAATGACAAAGACTTGAAGGACATATTGCAGTATTCCATAGAGAATCATGATGTTATCAGATGTATCAACATTCAGCCCATTTCTATGGCAGGAAGAGCAAAGAAAGAGAGAATGAGGAGACTTCGCATCACGGTGCCAGATGTAATCAGACTGTTAGAGGAGCAGACAGATGGCGACTTGTCCAGGCGGGATTGGAGGCCAGTCAATTGGCCACTTCCAATGGCTAAAGGTATGAAGACCATCAAAAACAGATCATATCCTGAATTTACGATGCATCCGATGTGTGGGGCCGCGACGTTCTTAGTTGTAGATGAAAACGGATCTTATCAACCTATCACCAAATATGTGGACGTTGACAAGTTCGCACAGATCTTTTGGGAAATCTACTACTCAGGAATTGAAGGAAAAAAGTTAAGGGCAAAGATGAAGCTGCTTAAGCTCTTGCCTATGGTGAAATCAGACCTAGTTAGGGCCTTGATTAAGAACGTGGTGACCAAGGGAAGTTATGAGGCTTTGGGAGAACTCATGCGTAGGCTTATCATGATTGGGATAATGCATTTCCAAGATGTCTGGAATCTTGACCTGGACAGAATTCAACAGTGTGCAATTCACTATGCTACACCGGATGGGAGAATAAGGTCTTTTTGCACTTACAATAGCATCTATCGAAACGAAGTAGAAAATCAATTTGCGGTGCCAATCGAAGAGTGGGCGAGCAGGACTGGAAGGAAAATCGACAAACCACTGTAGCTGACAATCTGCGAGCTGCAGTGAGTGCGTATGGCATGACAGATTTGTCCGGAAATCTGCGAAGAAAATCGGGATAAAGGAAGAGTCTTTTATACTGTTTTCTTCAGTCGATTGATTATTGTCAATTTCTGCATCTCTGAAGTACCTTCATATATCTCGGTTATCTTGGCACATCTGTGAAAGCGTTCAACATGATAGTCTGCCAAGTATCCATATCCCCCGTAGATCTGGATTGCATCGTCTGTCACTTCCATAGCGACTCTGCCGGCAAAGGCTTTGGCCATAGAAGTTGCCACTGGGTCAAGTCTTCCTTGATCGAATAACCAAGCAGCTTTATAAGTTAGCATTCTTGCTGCTTCAATCTTGATTGCCATGTCAGCCAGTTTGAAGGATACTCCTTGAAAATCGATTATGGGCGTACCAAATTGCTTCCGAGTTTTTGCGTATCGGAAAGCCCGTTCAAACGCTCCCTGCGCCATGCCTGAGGCTTGAGCTGCAACTGTGATCCTTGTTTCGTCGAAGAGCTCTAGGGCATAATAGAACCCTTTATTCAGTTCTCCTAAAATGTTGGTCGCAGGCACTTTTACGTCGCTCAGACCCAAGGAACCTGTTACGCAGGGGCGGATGCCCATTTTTCCTTTTAGTTTTGTAGCTTCCAGACCTGCTGTGCCTTTCTCAACAAGAAAGAGGCTTTGCCCTCGATGAGAAGGCTGCGCTTCCGGATTCGTTTGGCACAGAACAATGAAAGTATCTGCGACCGGGGCGTTCGTGATGAACTCCTTGCTGCCGTTTATGACCCAGCTGCCTCCAATCTTCACCGCGGTGGTATCCATGCGCGTTATGTCGCTTCCATGTTCAGGCTCAGAGAAGGCTGCTGCAGAAATGGCGTCTCCCCTCGCCAAGGGAGGAACATACTTCTCTTTCTGTTCTTCCGTTCCATGCTTCAAGATAGCGTCGGGAACCATCAGGTTCCCAAAGGAAACTGCTACACCCAACCCAGGATCCACTCTGCACATCTCTTCTACGACCAGGCAGTCTGCAAGGAGACCGTATCCCTGTCCATTATACTGTTCAGGTATTCTTAGACTTGTGAAACCAAGTTTTGCCGCCTTCTTATAGAGTTCCATGGGAAACTCTTCTTTCTCATCGAATTCTAGAGCCAGTTCAGACGTAAACTCCTTTTCGCAGAATTCTCTAACTGCCCTCTTGATTTCCTTCTGTTCTTTATTCAGCTCAAAATGCACTGATGTCCTCTCCAAAGGTATAGGACTATGCTTTTTACCCTCTCAACTCCAGAATTCTACTCTTCAGTACGGGCACGATTTTCGACAGATCTTCCACTATGCCATAGTCGGAGAAGCTGAATATTGGAGCCTTCGGGTCCTTATTCACGGATATTATCACGTCGGAGTTCTTCATTCCTAGCACATGTTGGAAGGCTCCGCTTATACCCAACGCGACATAAAGCTTGGGCTTTACAGTCTTTCCTGACGTACCCACTTGACGGTCGCTTGGAAGCCATCCCTTGTCAACAATAGGGCGTGAACACGCTAGAACTCCACCAAGGCTGTCAGCCAACTCTTTCACCATAGGCAGATTGCCCTCGTCTTTTATCCCTCGTCCCACACCTACCAGAACATCTGCCTCTGTTATGTCTACTCCGCCTGGAGGAGGCAAGACATACTTGACAAAGTGCTTCTCAGTTATCTCTTCCACAAGAGGTGAAGGCTGCTTCACAATCTCCCCATTCATTTCTGACTTTTCAACGGTGAAGGCTGCTTGGCGGACTGTAACGAGATATCCCGACGCTTCGCGAACCATTGCTCTGACATTCACTTTCCCACCGTACATCTGCCTTGTCACGATCAGTTTTTCGCCATCGAAATCCATGTCTATGCAATCTGTGGCCAGAGGCAGCCTCAGAGCAACTGCGAGTCTTGGAGCCAGTTCGACCCCATAGGATGTGTGTCCCAGAATTGTTAGCAGAGGCTTACGTTCCTTTATGAGGTGGGAAAGAACGATTTTGTAGGCCGCTGAGTTGAAACTATGCAGCTTCTCGTCTTTGACAAAGAGAACCTTTTTGGCATATTTTGAAAGAGTCTTGGCCAGATCTTCTACATCCTTGCCTAGTAAGACTGCTGTCAAATCAGCTCTTGTCTTTTCAGCTAGTTCTCGGCCTTTTGTAAGCATTTCAAGGGTTATATCCCTGATCTGACCCTGCCTGTATTCTGCCAGAACGAATATCTCAGCCACTTAGAGCAAGCCCCTCGACTTGAGAATCTCAACAATTTTTCCTGCGATATCTTCAGGACTGCCCACGATGAACTCTGCTTGTTTCTCTACTGGAGGCATGTACAATTTCTCTATTCTCATCCATGAACCTGACTCGCCTACATCCTCTTCGCTCAAGTTGACATCGGCCAGACCCAAGACTGTAATCTCCTTCTTCATAGCCTTTCGAATGCCCAAGATGGAGACATATCTTGGCTCGTTTATTCCAGTCTGAACTGACAGGACTGCAGGCAACTGCACTTGGATTATCTCTTGTAAGCCTCCTTCTAATTCGCGATTAACCTTGGCTACGCCATCGGCGATATCGATCTTCTTAACCATGGTAGCGTGAGGAATCCCAAGCAGTTCTGCAAGGATTGGTCCTACCATTGTGTAGCCGTCGTCATCGGCCAGCGCACCAGTTAATATTACGTCAAAAGACATGTCTTTAATGGCGTTACACAATATCTTGGCAATCGCGTATCCGTCGGAACCCTCAAACTGAGCATCTGTCAGCCTTACAGCCCGGTCTACACCTCTCGCCAAGCACTTTCGCAGTGTGCTGTCAGCATCTTCTGGACCCACCGTTACAGCAGTAACTGTACCATTAAAATTCTCCTTGATGCGCACCGCTTCTTCTAGAGCATAGTCGTCCCATTCATTAATGTCGAAGACCAGCCCTGCTTCTTCAATGGCCTTTCCAGTGGCGTCTATTTTTATCTCTGCTTCAGCCGTCTCCGGAACATGTTTCACACAGACAATCACGTTCAACCTTTTTTTCTCCCATTCCACAGACTTTGATTTGACATTATTACGTTTTCCGTTTATTCTCCCTTCAATTTCCATATAATTCTTACTGTAAAAATTGGCGAAACTATTCGGAGAGCAAACGGAAAACTGTCATTCTACGAACATCCTAAATAGAGTCAATGGGAGGACTTGATCTTCTGGCTTCAGACGCGTCTGCTGGTGGTGATAGCCGAAGACACGGGCTGGGTCGATTGCGGAAGAGAAAATTGGCGTGGGCCGAAGTACTTTCTTTCGAGGTTTTGGATCTGAATGTCTGCCTATGAAATCTTCTATGATCTATTTTCTTGCCCGGTCTGCGTTTCTCGCCTTATAGTCTCTCGTTTCTCTGCGGGTATAGGACCAAATTTGCTGATTCTATCAGAAAATCCTGTAAATAGATCTGCAGCCTTCCTATAAACAGGCAAAGGCACATAACTATAGCGTAAACGCATACCTTTGATGCCCAGATCCGCTAATGAACGCCGCATCTCGATCATCCGGTTCTTTGTGAACTCTTCGTGTATGTATTCCTGTCCTTCAATCACTATGATGCCATCAGCTCCAAAGGCGAACGCGTGAAGCAAATGCTTCAAGCTCAAGATTGCTGTAGATGGAACAGGAATGATGCGAATGTTCTCCGGATAGTTGGTGCGATCAAGCCCTAAGAAATCCATGCCTGTGTATCCAACGTTCTTGTCAACAAAGGCGACTATTCGGATCTCACTTGGTTCCTTATCGGTCAAGACACCCCTCAAATGGGCTATCAACTGTCTGCTGGTTGAGTTCCTGAAGTCAATAGCCTCTTGAGGACAAACGGGTATGCAAGCACCACAACCAGTGCACATGAACGGGTTGATGGTTGCCTTTTCACTATCAGTAGTTATGGCATTCACTGGACATATTGATACACAGTCACGACAGCCATTACACAGTTCCTCAATCACGTAAGCTTTCTCGGGACTAGTAGTGATATATTCGCTCTTGAGGAAGAGAGAAGCTTTTGAAGCAGCTCCCAGAGCATCGGCAACTGTGTCACGAACGTCTTTGGGACTCAATGCACAGCCGCATGCAAAGACTCCTGTAATCAAAGAGTCAACAGGATCCAACTTTGGATGTCTCTCCTGGACGAAACCATCCTCGCCCAGAGAGAGTCTCATCTTCTCAGCCAATCTGTCAAGCCCAGTTGATGGAACCATAGCCGTGGCCAAGGCAACCATATCGAACTCTTCCTCTGTCACGTTTCCTGTCAGAGTGTCTTCGGCCAGCACAACCAACCTGCCATCCTTGTTTTTCCAGACTTCTGCCACTTTCCCCCTGAGAAAGACAACTCCTGCTTCTTGATCTCGCCAGTAAAGTCCTTCATAGCCCTTACCGGTAGCTCTGATGTCTGTATAATAGATGTGAACATCCAGCCCTAGCATCTTCCTAAGCACAAAAGCCTGCTTTAATGCATACATGCAACAAATGCGGCTACAATAGGAAATGTGATTCTTATCCCTTGAGCCAGCGCAGAGAACTATGGCTATCCTTCTTACGTCTGCCCCATCCGACCTCTTCACGAAGCCACCTGTGGGACCTGAAGCAGAAGTGATTCTCTCCAACTCCAGCATGGTTATGACATCTTTATAGGCACCATATCCGTAGTTCGCCAGCTTTGTCGGGTCATAGAGGTCATAGCCAGTAGCTACAACGATTGCTCCCACCCTTAAATTCAGCGTCTCTCCTTTCTCATCCAAGCTTATGGCCTTGGACGGACAGAGCTGTTCACACTTTCCACATTTAGTACAAGCGTTGAAATCTATAACATAAGCGGAGGGTACAGCTTGGGGAAATTCTATATAGGCCGCTTTTCGCTCTGACAAGCCCTCATTAAACTCATCCGGAACCACTACAGGGCACACTTTGGCACACACACCACAGCTTTTACATTTACTCACATCAACGCCGCGAGGTTTCATGAAAACCTTAACATCGAAGTTCCCAGGTCGCCCAGAAACTTCCTGGACATTGGCGTAGGTCAGCAGATTCACGTTGGGGTTTCTCCCCACTTCAGCCATGCGAGGAGTAAGTATACATTGTGCACAATCCAAGGTCGGAAAGACCTTTGTCAACTTTGCCATGTTGCCTCCTATGCTGGGCCTCTGTTCTAGTATATGAACCTTGAAGCCTAGATAGCCGAGCTCTAGAGCCGCAGTTATTCCAGCAATACCTCCGCCTACTAGTAGAATTTCTCTCGACCCCTTTTCGCTGATGGTTTCTAGGGGTTCCAATTCACGGCTTCGCCTGTATCCCCCTTTGACTAGGGTTATGGCTTTCTTGGTGGCTTCTTCTGAGGGTTTCGGGCCGTGAGGCCAGGAACATTGTTCCCTTATATTCACGAATTCAAGCATGTAGGGATTAAGGCCTGCCCGTTCCAGAACACTTTGGAATGTGGCGAGGTGCATTCTTGGTGTGCAGCTGGCGACCACCGCTCTGTCCAGATCATGCTTCTTTATGGCGTCGATTATCATCTCTTGAGCTGGTGTGGAGCAAAGGTACTTGTCTTGTTTGGCTACCACGACTCCTTCCCAGTTCTTAGCAGCTTCCACTACAGCCTTTACGTTTACAACATCTCCTATGTTTCCGCCGCATTCACATATGAAAACTCCAATTTTCAACGGACCTTTCGTCATCAATGGCCTTCTCCAATCTTTTTGATTGGTTTTACTCATACTGAGGAAAACGCTTAAAAAAGGTTACGTTCCCATTTTAGCAAACGTGACGTGAAATGAATGCGCAGGAGCTTGTTCAGAAACATAAGCTTTTTGAATGCATACAATGTGGCATGTGCACTGGAAGTTGTCCCGTATCCCGAAAAGCCAATCTGAACGTACGAAGATACATGCGAGAGGTAGCCCTCTCTGGCAAGCTGACTGTGCATCCGCAGAACGAGTTGTGGAGCTGCACAACCTGTTCAACATGTGGCATCCGTTGCCCAAAGGAGATAGACCCCTTTGAATTCCTAATAGATGTCAGAAGCCAAGCAGTTGAAGAAGGACAGATCGCCCCTACTCTCCGAGATGCCTTGGAAGGCATCTTCAAAAACGGAAACCCATGGGGAAGAATACGAAGCAAGAGATCAGAATGGACAGAGAATCTGAATATCAAACCTGCATCTCAAGGTGTTGAAGTTTTATATTTTGTTGGCTGTACATCAGCTTACGACCCTAGAGTGCAGGAGATACCCAAGAGCTTTGCGAAGTGCCTGGAAGAGGCTGAGGTCGACTTTGGAATTCTAGGCAACGAGGAAAATTGTTGTGGAGGCGAAGCCTACGGAATGGGTGAAAAGGGCTTGTTTGAATATCTAGTTGAAGAAAACATGAAGATCTTTACGAAGCATAATATCAAACAAGTACTCACGAGTTGTCCTCATGCCTATCACGCCTTCAAGAATCGATACGGGCAGACCAGCTTTGAAGTTCAACATCACACACAGATCCTTTCCAATCTTATAGAAAGTGGAAAGCTGACGCTTAAAAAAGAAGTGAATAAGAGAATCATTTACCATGATCCCTGCTACATCGGCAAACAGAATGGTATCTACGAAGAACCCAGAAAAGTCATCGAAAACATACCAGGAGCCACGCTGCTGGAGTTCGACCGTTCAAAAGAGAGAAGCTTATGTTGTGAAGGCGGCGGTGGACGAATGTGGATTGACATCCCTGGCGAACGTCTAGCTGAGACACGTGTTCGAGACGCTGTCGAATTTGGGGCTGATGCACTGGCAACTGCCTGCCCATTCTGTCTGCTAACATTAGAAGACGCTGTCAAGACCACAGGGTTAGAAGGAAGAATCGAAATTCTAGACATAGTAGAACTTCTTGCCCTCGCACTATAACTTCAGAAACTGACTAAATGAGGTTGAAATCTATCGAGAACTCATCAAATCGTCAAGAGACGTACAGGCTAATTTATTTATAGAAAAATCCTATAGAACTATTTACAGCCGGATCAAAGTCTGAAACGGGGTGAGGGCCAAGTAGGATGCCCTACATAAAAAAGATAGAGCTTAAAGGTTTCAAATCCTTTGGACCTGAAAATATAAAAGTTGTTTTGGACAGGGGATTCACGGCTATTACAGGGCCAAATGGAAGTGGGAAGACCAACATCGTAGACGCTGCCCTTTTTGCTTTAGGAGAGTTGAGCACCAGAAGACTTCGTGCAGAGAATTCGGCTAAGCTAATTTTTCACAGTTCTGAAAAGGCTGGCCTAAGGAAGGTTGAGAAAGCCAAGGTACTCATCCAATTTGACAACACGGAAAACCGCATTCCCATAGAAACGTCCACCGTGACTGTTTCCCGTGAAGTCGGTAGAAATGGTCAAAGCATCTACAGGCTCAACGGTAGAAGAATCTCTAGAACGCGTATTTTAGAGGTCCTTTCCATGGCTGGAATAAGCTCCACAAGCCAGAACATAGTAATGCAAGGCACAATCACTCGTCTAACAGATATATCCCCGCTTGATCGAAGGAAGATCATTGAAGATCTAGTTGGAATAGCTCAATATGATGCTGAAAAGGCTGATGCTGAAGAAAAACTGCGGAGAGCTGACATTTCAATTCGCACGGCAATGGGGAGAATCGATGAAGTGCAGAAAAGGGTGGATGACCTTGAAAGAGAGCGTAACGAACTCCTGAGATACGCTTTCATCGAAGATGAGATAAAGACGTTCGAAGCCATCAAGCTCTCCCATGACATAACAAAGATACAAGAGAAAATCAAGGAGACATCCTCCCAAACTGAGAAAGTGAAAGATAGGGTTGAAAAACTGAAGAATCTTCGCCAGCAACTAAGGTCAAGGAGAAGACAGATAGAAGGTGAGTGGCGAAGATTAAGCTCCGAGATGGTGGAAGAGGGTGGCTCACAAGTATTAAAGGTTCAAATCAAGATTGGAGAATTGAAACCAGCCAGACAAGTATTGATGCTTTTAATAGAAGCGTTAGCGACCCGTATTTTCTGTCTAGCACAACACCTGCTC
>CAYGAG010000001.1:0-81116 GCA_964347765.1 uncultured Candidatus Bathyarchaeia archaeon | reverse complement strand
GATTGGAGAATTGAAATCAAGAATAACAGAGTTATCAACAAAGATAAACTCAGGAACCGCAAGCCTTGAAGGCTTAGGGAAAATTAGGGAAAACAATCTCATGCAGTACAAGTCTATTAAAGAGGAGATTCATCAAAATCAACTTGAAATCCAGCGGTTGAAACGCAGTCACAAACGCACATTGGATGAGATAAACAGAAAGCAATCTGAACATGACGCTCTTGCTGAGGAGGCTGTAGATCTTTGGGAAAACATCAGTGAACACAGCAGGAATATCCGTGAAATCGAACAGCAACTGGACAAAAACTACGAGAGACTCACCCACCTAAGATCAGAGACTGTAAGAAGCCGAGAAGCGACTAAGATTCGAAAAAGAAGAATCAGAACCCTATCCAATCGCAGACAGAAACTTTTGATAACGCTAGGTGAACTGGAGAAATCACTCGATGAACTGAAGAAGGTTCAGAAGGAACAAAAAGCCCAACTGAAGAGTCTGGATCAGACACTGCAGCGAAGAATCGCACAAAAAGAGACCATACAGACAGAAATAGATGAAGCCGGGAAAATCGCCGAGTCGGCACGAGAAGCCGTTGTAGAATTCGCGACACAGAGAGAACTCGCAGAGACAGTAGCTGCTGAAGAGAAAGCCCTACGAAGCATAGAAGAACTGGGCGACTTAGGGGTAATTCCAGGCGTGTATGGAAGACTACGCAATCTTATCAAAATCCAGAAAATATACAGACAAGCTATAGAGGCTGCAGCCGCAGGATGGCTTGACGCCCTTGTAGTCAAGAATCTTGACTCTGCCTTCACATGCACAGAAACCCTAAGAAAGATGAAGCTGGGAAGAATCAAGATAATCCCGACCGAAGGAGTAAGTCACTCTACGTCCCTAAAGACCCCAGAGAAAGATGGCGTCAATGGAACAGCCTCAGTCTTTGTGAGGAGTACTGAAAAGTACAGATCAGCCGTTGAATTCGTTTTCGGCGACACGTTAATAGCCTCAAACGACAAGACCGCCTTAGCTCTATCAAGCAAAGGCTATCGCACAGTGACGGTTAACGGAGATATATATGAGGCAGGTGGTGGCCTTGAAAGCGGCTATTATAGGGCGCCCATAGATTTCTCTAAAATCATCCCCAGCGAGACGGCTATCAAGAACCTGGATGAAGCTGTCAGTGTCCTTCAGCAACATCTCTTGAAAAGAAGCGATAACATCACTTTTTTCGAAGAGGATATTGACCGGACTCGAGTCGAAATCGCCCGCTTGTCAGAAGCTGTAACTACACTAGACAGAGAAATAGCAAGAATCAATGGCAACGTTAAGAGAACTAAGAAAAACGTTAGAACAATAGATAGTCGCGTGGCGCGCTTTGAGAAGCAGATACAAGATGAGAAAGCAGAGATGTGGATCCACAGAGCAGAAGGAAACTCAATCAGAAAGAAAATGCAGAAGCTTCAGAGAGAGCTGGCTGATCTTAGGCGTAGCGCAGACCCTACCCATATCCAACAGATAGAGATTACAAGAGAAAGACTTGCTGAAAAAATAATGGGTCTAAGGCAAGCACTTGGCACCATCAGAACGAAGATTTCAACCCTTCAATCGAAGTATGACAATGTTCTAAAGACTGGCCGGACAAACGCTCGAATACAGTTCCAAAAGGTCAACCAGCAACTTGGAAACCTTAAAAGTGATGTGGAGAGTGCGCTTCAAGAGAGGAGCTCACTCAGTCAAGAGGTCGCAGAACTGGAGAAGACCCGAATCAAGCTCTCTGAGACTGTCTTCTCGGCCAGGAAAGAAGCAAAGAAGTTCACATCTCAGATAGACAACATAGATGAAGAACTGCACAAGCTTGATTCTGAGTATGAGCCTGCTGAACGTCTACTGAACCAGCTGCAACTGAAAATCCAGACATCAACACTTCAGGTGGAACAGCACAGAAATCAGCTTAGACAATTTGGTTGTGAACATGTATTGAACGTAACAGTGGAACAGGTTGAGGAAGCTGAAACATCCACGAAGATGATGCAGTTAGAACTGGAACGAATCGGTGCAGTCAATCAATTGGCCCTATCCCACTACAACGAACAGATCTCACGTTACAGAGAACTCTCCATAAGGCTGAATGAACTTGAAACAGAGAAGCAGGCCATCGTTCAGTTTATGGATGAAATCGAACAGAAAAAACGAAGAGTCTTCATGGAAGCTTTCGAGAAGATCAGAATAGACCTCCAAAAATACTTCTCAAAGGTTACGGGAGGAGGCAACGCCACACTGAAGCTTGAAGACCAAGAAGACCCTTTCTCAGGCGGCATAAATATGATCGTCGAATTCCCAAACAAGCCCTCTATAGTCGTTAGTGGAGCCAGCGGTGGAGAACGTTCCGTGGCCGCCGTAGCCTTCATCTTCGCCCTCAAAGATTTCACCCCCGCCTCCTTCTACATTCTTGACGAGATAGACGCACATTTAGACGCTTTTCATGTATCGAAACTGGCTGATCTGCTATTGGAAGAGGCGAAAAGAACTCAATTCATGGTGGTTACGTTGAAGCCTGAGACAGTGAACAAAGCAGAGAGAATCTATGGAGTATATATGCGAAACGGAGTATCACACGTCGTTCCAGCCAAGTTTCTTGAGGTGTCTAGCTAGTGGTTTCCATAACCATGAAGAAGCCCTTCTACATGCATCCCCCATGGAACATCCTATTCGAATTCAACAAGCTAGAAAAGCTTGTTCCTTGGAACATCAATGTCGCATACTTACTGACAAGCTTTCTAGAAGAGATGCAAAAGACTGGAGAGGTCGACTTCAGAGCCTCAGGTGTAGCCTTAGACTCGTCAGCCCTCATATACCTCATGAAGTCAAAGCTATTACTAAAACTTGAAGACCCTCCATCTCCGCCAAAGCCACCAAGAGATTTCATACCGCCACCTCTCTTCTTGCCATTGAGACATGAATTGACCTCGACAACCATACAGCACCTCCTGGAGGTTCTGAACGATGTTCTAAAAGGGGAGAAACTTATCCGTCTACAAAGAAAGGTTTCTGAACCCATTCTTCCCGACCCCTCAGAAATCATGCCCCAAATAGACTTGTACCTTATGGAAATCGAGCGACAAATGGAAGAGCTTCACATGTCCCTCTGCAGAAAGGTGAAAGGCACAGGAATAATAGAATTCTCAACTTTACTTAAAAACGCAAACCGGCTAGAAGCCATCCGCACGTTCATCCTACTGCTATTCTTGGCACAAGATGCGAGAGTAGACCTATGGAAAAGCGATGATTCTGATGAGATATACATCAGTATAAACCTTCCATCGTTGGAGCAACAACAGCCTTGAAGCATATTCTCATCTGGTCAGATTTTTTAGAACTCTTTTTGGCAAAGGATTGCTAGGCTTTTCAGGTTGCGCTTAAATACACCAATATTATCCATTCTATAGCGATTTTTGGAGGATCCGTTCTGGAAAGAATCATCGTCACTTCAGCCCTGATATATGCAAATGGTGAGGTCCACCTAGGTCACATTACGTCCACGTATCTCCCCGCCGACATATTTGTGAGATTCTGTAGGCTGAGAGGGGATGACGTGATTCACATATGTGCTACAGATGATTACGGAACACCGATATTAGTGGAAGCTGAAAAGAAGAGAACAACTCCTGAGGAATTCGTGGCTTATTGGAACCAAAGAGATCGTGAGGACTTCAAGGATCTTGGAATCTCGTTCGACGTCTTTTACAAGACAAGCTCCAACGAAAACAAGGAACTCACACAGCACTTTTTCAAAGATCTGTATAAGAAAGGACACATATATAGAAAGATGATAGGGCAACCCTATTGTGAAGATTGCCAGAAATTCTTGCCAGACAGGTACGTTAAAGGAACATGTACTTTCTGTGGAGCCACCGAACAATACTCAGACAGTTGTGAAGAATGTGGCAGAACATTTCAGCCCGGAGAAATCCTGAATCCTCACTGTGCCATCTGTGGGGCGAAACCAAGACTTAGAAAAAGCGAACACTACTTCTTTAGACTGACTGATTTCTCGAATAGCCTTGAGAGATGGCTGACTGAAAACGTGAACCTTCAATCCGAAGTCAGGAATTACGTTCTCAACTGGGTGAAAGAGGGATTGAAGGACTGGGACATCAGCCGCGACCTTTCCTGGGGAATACCAATTCCTCTAGAGGAAGCGAAAGGAAAAGTGCTTTACGTATGGTTCAACAACCACCTTGGATATATCTCTACAGCTATAAAGTACTTCGACGAGAAAGGAATAAACGGGAAAGAGGCCTGGAACTCGTCAAAGATATACCATTTCATAGGAAAAGACATAGTGTACCACCACTACCTATTTTTGCCTGCCATGAGAATGGGAGAAGAAGAATTCAAATTACCTGACTTCATTCCCACAAGAGGCTATTTCACACTTGAAGAAAGGAAATTCTCCAAAAGCCGGGAATGGTACATAAGTGTAAGAGAATTCTTAGACAAATTTCCTCCAGACTACTTGAGATACTATCTAGCAGGTATCACGCCTTATAGCCAGGCAGATGTGAACTTTGACTGGAAAGACTTCCAAAACCGAATAAATAATGAACTAATAGCCAAGATTGGTAACTTCATACATCGAGTGCTGGCCTTTATATGGTCAAATTATAGTGGAAGAGTTCCCGCTGCTAGATCTTTTGACGAAGCCGATGAGAGACTTATGAGAGAGCTAAGAGCGGTCGTAGATGATGTGGCGCAAGAAATCAGCAGTCTAGAACTCAACAGAGGTTTGAGAAGGATCATAAGATTTTCTGCTTCTTGCAATCAATACTTTCAGCAGAAGAAACCATGGGCTGACCAAGACGAGGGGAAGACAACCCTCTATCTGTGCATCAATATACTTAGAAGCTTAGCAATCCTGTTAGAACCCTATATGCCATTTTCAGCTCAGAATCTATGGGAGCAACTAAACTTACCAGGAACGGTACATGAACAAAAATGGAGTACGGCCTTCGAATTGAAAATCCCCACAGAACATCAAATAGAGAAGCCCCAACCCTTGCTACGCAGAGTGCTGGATGAGGAAATAGGAAAAGAACGGGAGAAACTACAGAGATAAACAGGATAGATAGATAGATAATATCTGAGCTGGCTGCAATAGCCTTAAAACTGAACGACATTCAACATGTATTGACTGAGGAGGATTTTGAGATTGCAGACAGCTGAAGAGGATTCCTCAAATTCAGATAACGCCTTCAAACAAGAGAAAGCAGAGCAGAAGCTTCGACAGCAACTGTCTCTTGTAGAGGCGGCTATGTATGTTGCGGGCCGACCGTTGACCCTTAAAAAGATATGTTCAGTTCTTGAGACCCGCTCGAAAAGCAAAGCTCAGAGACTAGCAAGAATCCTTATGAAGAAATATGAGAAGAGAAACACAGCTCTTGAGATCCTAGAGTTGAAAGACGAAAGATATGTCCTACAGCTAAAACCTGAGTTTACCCCTCGAGTCCAAAAGCTTGCAAAGAAACCATTGATTACAAAAGGACCCTTGAAGACGCTTGCCTATATAGCCTACAGACAACCCATCTCCCAAAATAGAGTTGCCAACATGCGAGGTCACCATGCATACGGCCATATCAAATTAATGAAAGAGATGGATCTAGTATACGGCGAAAGGAAGGGACGTTCTACGATTCTGAGAACAACAGATTACTTTGCTGACTACTTCGGTCTGAGCCACGAACTGCCGGCCATGAAGAGACAACTGAAGAAAGTCTTCGAGGAAGAGATGGAAAATGCGGATCGCAAAGATTCTGAAATATAACGGATATGTTTATATCTGAAATAGGAATGATAGTCGTGAGTCAACCAACGATATAGAGAAACAGAAAATGTCAGTTTGGCACGGCAACTTGCGCAAAAAGAAAGCTTCTGGAGGGAGAAAGAGGCTCTACAGAAAGAAAAGAAAGGCTGAGGAAGGCTCCTTTCCAGCTGAGACAACTTTGGGCGAGACTAAGCGAAAGATCGAAAGAAAAAGAGGCGGAAATCAGAAGATCAGAATCCTGAGAGGTAAGTATGCATGCGTTACGGACGCAAAAACTGGCAAGACAGAGACTGTAGAGATCAAACACGTCACTAGAAACCCCACAAATGTGGACTACGACCGTAGAGGTGTAATTACAAAAGGGACAACAATCGACACTGCAAGAGGCTTGGCACGCGTCACATCCCGTCCAGGGCAAGACGGCACAATAAATGCAGTGTTGACAGACGAGAAAAAGAAAAACTAAGATTTCGCTCAACCTCGTATATATCTCTCAGCTCCAGAAATGGATTTTTGGGGCATAACAATTTTGTCCGAAATTTAGTGGAAGAATCAGATTTTGTTACGGCAGCATAGTTTTGCATTTCTTCCACTCGTGTAGATCTACCTTGGCGCAGACGCGCTCCGAATTCTAGGTAACTGTTTGCCAATCTTTCGAATTATCTGATTCTTCGGCTCTTCCTTCTCAACCACCAGTAAACCCGTCTTAAAACGTGATATCTTTGGATGCGCAAGGTCTTCAAAATATTCGTACTTCATCTCAAGTGCTTCCACGGCTTCTCTCACTTCCGAGAGCTTAGGCGATGGTATGGTTAATCTCTTCGGAGCTCTTCTGCCCCCATTTCTGGTTTTTGTAGAATCAAAGTATACTGGCCATATGATTATCTTGTTCTCTCTACGCATGGCCCACCAAACCTCTTCGGTCACCTATGAGTATAATAGGCTGTCAATGTCGTATCAACTTTGTCAACTCTAGCGAACCCAAATCTCTCAAACTGCACTATATCGTCCGGCTTCAGCTCCTTACAGCTGTTTTCAGCAATTCCTTGAGCTATCGATGCATCGGGCATGATGACCTTGCAGGGCATATCAGCTTCCACGGATATCCAGTGAATCAGAGATGCCCCAGCTTTTCTCGCCTCTTCATACCGCGTACTCGCGAAACATGCTTCCACAGAATGTTCATCCACCTTCTTGATTTTTATGTTGAATAATTCCATGAGACGTATCATTTCTCCCGATCCTAAAATGCGTGTATCATTCCTTGAAATCCAAAAGGCCGCGGAATTGTCCCCTCCCTTAGGCTTTATAGTGTATTGTCTAAACCCTCTCTCTGGGTATTCTGGATGTAGTCGTACTTTAGCTGTGAATGCTTTAGGGATTTGCGTAACGGTGAGCTCCATTGGACTGCCCACAAAGAAGTATCTGTTTGCCTGGGGATCAAGGATTTTCCTGTTGTGGGCATATAAATTTTCCCAACTTAATGTTACATCGGATGCTTTAGGACCGACATCAATGATCAGTTGTCTTATTGTTTCTGGAAAGATGCCCCGTTTTCTCAGGGCAGCAAATGTTGCAAGACGAGGATCATCCCAGCTTTTGTATAGACCTTCCTGTATTCCTTTGATGATTTTCGATTTGCTCAAAGAAGCTCCTGCAATCTTCAGCCTTCCATAATGTATTGCTTCAGGATACTGCCAGCCTAGATGTCTGTATAGATATATTTGGCGAACCATATTCGTCAGATGTTCCTTTCCCCGAATTATATGCGTGACGCCCAATAGATGATCATCTATACCACAGGCGAAATTGTAGAGAGGCCACACACGATATTCAAATCCTGTTCGAGGATGGGGATGGTTGTTTGGATCTATGATTCTTAGTGCAGGCCAGTCTCGAACCGCAGGATTGGGATGGTTCAAGTCGGTTTTCACACGCACGACCGCTTCTCCTTCCATGTACTTGCCATCGAGCATACGCGTCCACCTGTCAAGATGTTCTTCAACAGCCAAGTCGCGGCATTCGCATGATTCGCACGCTGACACGGTTTCTCGGAATCGTTCTCGGTCGCATGTGCAGACGTAGGCGTTACCATTCTCTATCAGTTTCTCAGCATACTTGTAGTAAAGACGGATTCTATCACTTTGGATGTATTCTTCGTCGGGTCTGCACTCTAACCATTCCAGATCTTTCCGTATGTGGTCGTAAAATTCTAGGATGGGTCTCTTCTTTTTCGGATCTGTGTCCTCAAAACGAAGGAGGAATTTACCCTTGTATCTGCGTGCGTATTCGTGGCACAAGACTATGGCTCTTGCCGAACCCAAATGCAAGACGCAGTCAGGATTGGGAGAAAAACGTGTGATAACCTTGGCGTATTTTTCAACGTTCGGCAAGGATGGAAGGCCCTTCTCCTCTTCGATCTCCTTCTTTGCGAGAAGTTCAGGCCATTTGTCTTTCACAATATGTTCTTGCTCGCTTAATGAAATACCACTGACTTCGCTAACAAGTTCCTCTACGAAGATCATGATCTCCTTAGCTTTAGGTCTCAGTTCTGGTTTTTCTGCCAGGATCTTTCCTAGAACAGGCCCAGCCAAGGCTTCGCCATCATGCCTGACAGCGTTTAGGAGTACGAGTTTTCGAATGAGTTCTTTTAACTCCGCATCTTCTCTAAAATTCAAGTGATCGACACTCATGAAGCTTGTAGTTCCGTCAGATCAACAATCACATGAGAATTTTAATCTTTTCTTGCTGTCAGGTTCTTGTTGAGCCATAAACAAGAGTTCTTCCCTAAGGCGAAGAAAAGCTAGAAATATCTGTAGACTCGTTAATATGTGAGACTTGTATCCGGATGTGAGGAGTATAGATTTTCTGAAGGTTTTGGAAGAGAGAAAGCCTAGGATTTATAGGAAGATTTGCGAATATCTGCCAGATAGATATCCAAAAAATCACTATAGAATTCTCAGAGACTATCCTGATAGACAAGGCAAATATCTGAGACCAGTTTTGGTTTTGCTTTCTAATGAGATGTTTGGAGGAAATGAAGAGGAGGCCTTATTGACAGCTGCTGCTATGCAGACATCTGAAGACTGGATCCTTATTCATGACGACATAGAGGATGATTCTGAAGAAAGAAGAGGTAAACCTAGTCTCCATAAACTGCATGGAACTGAGCTCGCACTGAACGTTGGTGATGCCTTGCATGTGATAATGTGGAAGATGTTGATGGACAACAATGAAATTTTAGGTTATGAGAAGACGGTCAAGATCTGCGATTTCATGTGTGACCTGTTGATTCGTACGTGCGAGGGACAGTATCTTGACATAAGCTGGATAGTTCATAGGAAAGTTGACATAGCTGAGCAGGAATACTATAGAATGGTTGATGCAAAGGCAGGAGCTTATACAATATATGGTCCCTTGCAAATGGGAGCACTTGTGGCAGGCACATCAGACGAACAATTTGGTTCCATAAGAAAATGGGGAATTCCTTTTGGAAGAGCTTTCATGATACATGATGATGTGCTGAATCTAACAGCAGACCGAGACAGATATGGAAAAGAGATTGGCGGGGATATTTTAGAGGGAAAGAGAACGCTGATATTGATCAATCTGCTTAAGAACTGTACGAAAAAGGAGAAGAAGAGAGTAGTGGAGATATATGTGAAAAAGAGGAAAGAGAAGACGGATGAAGAGAGAAACTATGTCATGGACTTGATGAACAGATATAAATCCATAGAGTATGCTCATCATAAGTCCTTAGAATTTGCAGCTGAAGCCAGGAGTACATTTGATGAGAAGACAAGGGACTTAGAAGACTCTTTTGCGAAAAGGGCCATCAGGACGTGCATGAGCTTTGTTGTGGAAAGGGATCGTTAGCAACATTCAGATCATTGAGAAAGGTTGTTTCCCAAGTCTCACCGAAATGAGCGCGCCTAGTTGCTTCAAAGAGTCTTTCAGATCTTATTTCTTACTCTTTGAGCATACGTTTCTACATCAAACCCTCTAATCATGAGCCATTCTGCAGTCTCGCCCGTGATCACAAGGGGACATCTGTACAAGGCTTGAATGGAAGGAGCCCCGACAAGGAACCTAGTGTTTCTAAGCTCATCCACTAAAAGCAAGAGCAGATTTTTAGTCTCCTCTAATCCTTTAGTCGCGGCTATCAATACTGGTTGGGAAAGACTTGACAAATTAGCGCCCAAGGCTAAGGCCTTAGTCATTTCCACTCCGGTGCGTAGTCCACCTGAGGCGATTAACGGAACATCTACGGTTTGTGAGACTTCAACCAGGCTTAGGGCTGTAGGGACGCCCCAATCCCAGAAAATATCGCCTAGTCGGCGTTGGGAATTGTTTCCATGCTCCTCTGCGCGATAATACTCAACCGCAGCCCAACTCGTGCCACCTACACCGCTCACGTCTATTCCTGCCACTCCTGCTTCTGCAAGTTTCTTCGCCTCTTCGGCAACGATGCCAGCACCAGTTTCCTTTATTATCAGGGGCTTATCCAACTCACCGGTGATCTCACTTATCATTCTGAGGATTCCTTGGAAGTTTGTCTGTCCTTCAGGTTGAACAGCTTCTTGCAGAGGATTTAGGTGTATTGCAATGGCATCTGCGTCAATCATGTCTATAGCCCTTCTAACCTCCTTCAAGCCGTATCCGTTGACGAGTTGAACGCCTCCTAGGTTTGCGATGATGAAGGCATTTGGAGCCTTCTTCCTGACTACTGCAAAAGTTTTCTCTAGTTTCTTGTTTTCAATCGCCGCCCGTTGGCTTCCAACTCCCATCCCTAATCCGAGTTCTTCCACGGCTTCGCCTATTGTGGCGTTTATTCTTGTGGCTTGTCTTGTGCCACCGGTTATAGCGCCCACGATCAGCGGGGCTTCGAATTTGTGTCCGAACACGGTGGTTGACATATCTATTCTTCGTCTATCCACCTCTGGCAGAGCTCTGTGAATGAGATGAATATCTTCAAAGCCTGTCTTGATCTTTCTCGCTTGAACATCTTTGTCTAGAGAGATTCTTAGATGTTCGACCTTTCGTCTTCTCGTTTCCTCAACCAACGTGGAACTCCTTCCTTATCAATGTACTTTTGACCTTCTTCTTTTTAAGAGTCTTGTAGATGCGATCTGGCTCTGTGGCATTCACAATAGTTACAGGGACGCCCCTTTCTATGGCAGGTAAGAGTTCTTGCGTCTTTCCGAACATTCCGCCTGTAACGTCACTCACTGATTCCTTGCCAAGTTTGGCTTGAAGGTTTCTGAGTTCTTTCAGTGTAAGATGCGTGAACCTCTTCGCAGATTTGTTTAGCTTTGGATCTTCTTCATATAGCCCGTCCACGTCAACTCCCATTATAATGCGATCTGCGCCGAATTCTTTGGACAACGCCGATACGAGTTGATCTCCAGACAGAATCGTGAAACCTAATTCGGAATCCAAGACTGCATCTCCATAGAGAACGGGGATGAAACATAGTTCCAACAGTCTCTCTAAAGGCCCCCTTTCAAAAGTGTGGATTATTCCATTCTTCGTTATTATACACGAGGAAGGTGTAATGGTTACAGCGGGTATGCCATGCCATACTAGTGAGTCCATGAAGAGCCCATTTAGAACCGTCATTACATGATGGGTTTCTGAAAAACCGATCTTTTGCGCTTCCTCTTTGAACCCTTCCTTTATTCCATGCCTTTGGGCGATCGGATGTCCGAAACTTCCTCCTCCATGAATAACTATAAGGTTTTCAATATTCGCGTCCTTTATCTCCTTTGCCAGACGGCTTATGTTGCCCATCCGCACTTTGAGCTCTTCACTCTTTTCAGTGATGACGGATCCACCAATCTTCAAAATTATGAGTTCATGTTTCCTCAACCTTCACACCTTCATCCGTCTTTCTTGCTATTAATGGGCTTCCACCCGCACTTCTGATAGCTTCTTGAACTTGCTGAAGTCTCTCGCTTCTTGCAAGCGCTACCATGCACCCTCCTCCGCCTGCACCGGTTAGCTTTGCCCCTAAAGCACCAGATTTCCTTGCTGCATTTACGAGCCACTCCAATGATTCATCAGAGACCCCTAATCCATAAAGCAAGGCATGGTTGATGTTCATCAGTTCCCCAAGGGTCAAGAGGTCTCCATTCTTCAGGGCATCAATGGCCATTAAGACCAATTCACGAGCAGCTCTCATCATGGGTTCAATCACTCGAGGATACTTACACTTCATGTCTCGGACTTTCGTGACTTGAACACGCGTAGATCTTTTTACACCAGTGTAACCAATAACAAGAGGTACATCAACCTTAACATCAAGTGGTTTGAAACCAGTATCCATCTGAAAAAGAAGGGTTCCTCCAAAAGTTGAGATTGCGGGATCTACTCCTGAAGGGGTGCCATGCACGATTTTCTCGGCTTCATAGGATAGACGGAACACAGTTTCTCTCGACATTTCTACATTCAGCAAGGCACTTGCCGACGCTATGACAGCAGCTACCACAGCTGCAGAAGATCCCAACCCTGCAGCTACAGGAACTGCTGACGTGATCTCAATGTCCAGACCAACATCTTCTCCATGTTTCTCGAAAACTTTATCAATGGCGAGTTTCAAGGGGGCGAATTTCAATCTTGCTTCCCTCACATTGCCTTGTCCAGCATGGAAAACATCATCTTCGAAGTATCCAGATAGGCTTAGGTTTTTTGAACACATGTATATCCGTTTGTCGTCGCGATGATCTGTTTCGGCATAAACCCTTTCATCTATTGCCATAACAATCGCGGGTTCACCATGGACTACAAAGTGTTCCCCGAAGAGTATTACTTTTGCGGGAGCCGACGCAATAACTCCCATTTGTCTCACTGTCTTGCAATACGCACTGCAGCGTAGCCAACTACGCTTGAGTAGTTACCACTAACGTCTCCACTTGTCTTATAACATAATAATTTCGCTTCTTTTGCCCCCAACTTTTTGGACGCCGTTAAAAGACTGGCCATGGGACCGGAGCCACATGCCGTGACACGTTCAGTCTCCATAACTGAGTAAAACTTGACTTCATCCATCTCAATAACTGCTTCCAAGGCTTTTTTGTCCTTTCTTTGAGCCCTTTCCTGAGGTTCATAGTGCGTCATATCCGAAGAGGCTATAATCACGCCGTTCTTCCCCGCCAACACTCCGGCTATAGCCTCTCCAATCTCCCTAGCTGAAGACAAATCCTGCATCAAGAAGCTAATCGGCACAATTTTAAATGCTGAGTTGAAGAGGTATTGTAGAAATGGAAGCTGAACCTCGATGGAGTGCTCAAACCGATGGGCAGAATCATCGATATCCACAATGTTTGATTCCTGCACAATCTGACTTGCCAATTTGCTATCAACCTGAACATCTCCAAGAGGCGTGTGCCAAAGGCCTTCTTCCATAACAGCTAGGCCACTACCATACCCAGTGTGGTTGGGACCCAGAATGAAAAACACATCTGGCTTGCCATCTAAAGCCAGTTCAAAATAAGAGTGAGCAGCTACAGGACCTGAAAACATGTATCCTGCATGAGGGCAGATCAAACCAGTTATTTGTCTGGGGCCTTTCTCCGCGACTTCAGGAATCTTTCCTGGTCCTAGTTTATCAAGGAAGCACTCTTCTATCTGTTTCTTCAGCGACTCGGCTGTTCCTGCATAAAAGGCTCCAGCTTGACATGGACGCCGAATCTTCGCCATCCGTCAGCTTCTCTCCTCTTCTCTTAAGATCTTTGCTTCGAAATCCTCAATAGTTAACGATAGATTTTCGTCCGGTTCAAGTTCACCTCTTTCCCGCAGAAGTTGTCTTGTTAGAAGCCAAAACACGATGGCCAAGGCTCTTCTACCCTTATTATTTGTAGGAATTACAAAATCCACACTTGAAAAGTCATTGTCTGTACTGCATAGGGCTACTATGGGGATACCTATAGAGGATGCTTCCTTAACTGCCTGTGAGTCTGCCCTTGGATCAGACACTATCAAGACATCTGGTTCGATTCGATCATGATACAGAGGATTCGACAGAAGTCCTGGAATAAAACGGCCAACGATTGGAACGGCCCGAGTTAATTCACAGAACTTACTGACAGGTTCCTGTGCATAAAGTCTCGCCGCCACAGTAGAGATTTTTAAAGCATCAAACCTTGCCAGGAATCTCGCAGCTGTCCTTATTCGCTCATCCGTCTTCTTGACATCTAGGACAAAGAGACCGTCCGGTCTGACACGATAGATGAATTGCTCCATGTTGCTTGTTTTCATTCTGGTTCCAATGTGTGTTCCGGCAGAGAGAAGAGTGTCCCTAGGCAGTAGAAGCTCCTCTTCATCCGGTATTTCTGAGGTCTCTTCTTCTTTTTCTTCTGGTATTTCATCTTCGATATCTGACATTTTCTATCTCTTCCTAAGTTATCTGAAGATCAGCCATTTTAGCTCTATCCCCTAGAAATTCTTCTATTCTTATCAGCTCGTTTATCTTCACTACCCTTGCCCCTTCAACAACTCCAGTTTTTATGATAGGACATCGAAAGGCAACTGCTAAGTGAGCTATGTGAAAATCGCATGTATCACCTGATCGGTGGGCCATTACTGGAACGTATCCTGTTCCTCCTGCCAGTTCTATTGTTTCCCAAGCGTCGGTGAGGGTGCCGACCTGGTTCACTTTTACTATGACGGCGTTGGCCGCATCCATCTCCAGTCCACGACTTAATCTTTCAACGTTCGTTGCAAAAAGGTCGTCACCGCAGATCAAACACCCTTTCACTCTTTTGGTTAGTTCCGCGGTATTTTTGTAGTCTTCATCATGGAACGGATCCTCTACATATACTAGGTGGTACTTCTCGATGAGCTCCCTTATGAACTCTAGTTGCTCACCGGAATCTCTTTCTCTTTGTTCTCTATCATAAATGTAGGTTTGTCTTTCACTGTTCCATAGAGAGGTTGCAGCGATATCTAAAGCCAGTCCGCATTCCAAACCCATTTCATTGCTTCCTTCTTCGCATGTCTCCGCCAAGATCTCTAACGCTTCAAGGTTACCGATGTCGGCAATCCAGGCTCCTTCGTCACTTCTGCCCTTTCCAAAAGAATTAGCCTTGGATTTTAGCTTGTCAGACAATTTTTCACCTACCTTCTTATGGATTCGGGCATTGGTTATTGCGGCTTCCGAGAAGGATTCTGCTCCAAAGGGGAGAACCAGATATTCTTGAATATCGGGCGTCTTTCCCCCACCATGTGTTCCTCCACTTATGATGTTCCCTAGAGGATATGGCAGTTCATGTGCCAGATATCCTCCTAGATAATGAAAGAGAAGCAGACCATAGGAGTTTGCTGCAGCTTCGGTGCTTGCCAAGGAGACGGCTAGGGCTGTGTTCCCACCTATGACTCGAAAGTCTTCTGTGCCATCTATCTCGTGAAGGATTTCGTCAATCTCTTCTTGGAAGTCTGCGTTTAGCCCAACCAATTCAGGGGCTATGACTTCCTCTATTTTTTTTATGGCTTCATCTACTCCGCCTGAAGGATAGTTGACCACTTCTGCTGTTCCACGGCTTTTTCCTACAGGGGCTGAAGCTCTTCCATAGCTTGAAGGCGTTAGGACATCAACCTCTATTGTTTCGTCCCCACGGCTGTTGAGAACCTTTCTAGCGACTATGTCTTCAATGACTGTGGACATTTTTCTTCTTCCGTTGCTCAGTAATAGTAGTAGTTCCTTGCTTCTCTTCTCTTCTCTGCGACTTCATGGAAACGTATGACTTCATCTATGATCTCAACGTGAGAGAGCAGCATGCGTCTACAACAGTATCTTGTGACGCCTAAGCTGTCGAGGACATCGCCAGGCTCTTCTCCAGCTTTTACTCTCCTGGCGAATTCCTCCCACATATCCCCGATTAGTTTGCCGCATGTGAAGCATCTTACAGGTATTATCATGTTGAAACCGTCCTATCTGTAGCTTTTCTGTTCACGCGCTCTTGCTCCAGGACCACCAAACTTTTTAGGCTCCTTCCTTCTAGGGTCTCCTACGACCATGGTTCTATCATACTCGATAAAGGCTCTGCTCAAGCGCGAACTTTTTGTCCATTTCAATAGGGCATTTGCTATTGCCATCCTTGACGCTTCAGCTTGCCCTATGTATCCACCACCGTAAACTTTCACGTCTACGTCGAGCTTTTTCCAAACGTCATCTCCTGCCTGTGTAAATGGCTCCATTATTTTTTCTCGGGCGATCTCGGGTTCATAGATTTCCAACGGGATTCTATTTATACGTATTCTACCCTTCCCGGGTCTGACAGTAGCTCGCGCTATCGCTGTCTTCCTTTTCCCGCTGACTACAAGAACTTTTTTAGCAGGCATGACTATTCACCTGGATTCCAGCCTATCTCTTCTGCTAGTTCGCCAAGTGTAAAATACGGGCATGTCAACTTTCGGGATTGAGCCTCTGTTAAGGTCTGTTTCTCACGTTCTCTGATCTGTTCGGGTATTCCAACGAAAACTTTGAGGCGTTTATAGGCTTGCTTGCCTTTGGGCTGTCTATATGGAAGCATACCTCTCACTGTTCTTCGAACCATTCTATAGGGGGTCCTATAATGGAAGGGGCCTTTTTCAGGATGGCCAACTTTCAGGAATCTTTTGGCTTCTTTCACTCTGCTTTTCTTCTTCCCTGAAAGCACAGCTTTCTCAGCATTCACTATTACTATTTCTTCACCAATGAGTAATCGTTTGGCAACTATGCTGGCCATCCTGCCGAGAATGAGGCCTTCTGCATCCACTATCGTGGCTTCCGCTTTTCTATTGTTCATGTTATCACTCGACAATCTTGATGTTTGAACCCTTTGGGTTCTTCTTCACGAGTTGGAGGATGGACAAGGTTTTTCCCTTTGCAGCTTTTATCTTCTCCATTGCCCTGCTTGAGAATGCGAAAGCTGCGACGGTTATTGAATGATCAATCTTTCCGGCGCTTAGAACTTTGCCAGGAACTACGACCGTTTCCCTTTTCTCAGTACATCTGTTTAGTCGACTCAGGTTCACAGCAACACGGTTTCTCCTAGGCTTCGATAGACGTTTCGCAATATCTCGCCAGATCTCGACCTTCCTCTCTCTGCTCTCCTTTCGCAGAAAACGGGTTAGCTCGATTAATTCTGGATTTGTTGTCTTAAGTTTCATCACTTTTTTCCACCTTGACTCTATCTGAGAATTCCTTGAATTTTCCGCTTAGAATGTCGAGGGATTCTTTGATTATGCGCTCCGGACGGAGGACGCCTGTAGATTCAAAGGTGAGGATGAAGTCATCCTCTTTCCAAACTACCTCTATGGCAGGAGGGTTCTGCGGACAGATGTCAACACAGTCTTGGCAGAGAGTGCAAGCCAAATAATTTCGAATCTCTATCTTGTCTCCGGCTTTGGAGAACACCGCTTTTGGGCATATATCCACGCATTTGCCACACATATTACATTGTTCTTTGTCGATGGTTATCTGAGGGACGTACTTGTATCCGCACATGGAGACCGGTTGCCATTTCGCATGATTCTTACCCTTTCCAAGCCTAGCGTAGGCCTCGAGCCTCAGTCTCTGTTCCTTTGCCAGTTTTACTATGGGTATTCTGCTACTCACAGGGGCGATGTCTGGATTTTCAGGGGTCAACTCTCCTGAATATACAGTTCGGGTTCCATCCTTTGCCTCTGCATCCAACACGAGAGAGACTCTGCAGAGATTGCATCCAAACTCACTTCCACAAGTACACTTTTCTGGCAGGTTGTAGCTGTCGAGATCAGTCTTCAGAGGGGTGAACCCCAATCTGTGGGCTATGAACTCATCTTGCAGTACAGAAGAATTCTCAATCATGACAACTTCATCTATCGCCATAGATGGAACTTCTGCGATCATAGTCCTTCTCAAAGCATTCATGAATGGGGCGTCAACTCCGTGAATCAGGAGTTGAATTGCTTTGTCATCCCTTTTGAGTACTTCTATCTCCACTAACACAGCCACCATGATAATCTATGATAGACGCTGTGCCGTTCAATAAGATAAGAGTGCATTATTTCAACCTTTCTCCTAAAAGGAAGAGTTTCAACTACAGGTCGGCTAGACTCTTCTTCCTCTTCTGCCGCCAGGCCTTCGAGTCCCGTCATGTGGTATAGGTGTCACTTCCTCTATCCGTCCTATACGAAATCCCTCTCTAGCCAAAGCTCGGATGGCTGCTTGTGCACCTGCACCAGGAGTTCTCGGTCCCGAGCCGCCAGGAGCTCTTACTTTGATATGTATGCCGTTTATCCCCTTGTCTTTGGCAGTTTTCGCAGCCGCAGAGGCTGCTCTCATGGCGGCATACGTTGAGGATTCCATTCTATCTGCTTTCACAAACATCCCACCTGACGTTCTCACTATTGTCTCTGCCCCTGAAATATCCGTGATGTGAACTAGCGTATTGTTGTAGGAGCTAAAGATGTGGACTACGCCCCATTTTTCAGTCTTCCTACTCGCGCCCTTGCTACTCATGCTATCGTCCCTCGACTTTTGCTTCTGTAGTAGAGACAACTGCAATTGTCTGCCGTAGAGGATGGGATGGTCTTGCCAGGGGGCTTTCAGGAGCGTACTCTACCTGATCTTCTTTTTCCCTAGCCACGAGATAGCTTGGAGCTGTTACGCGTTGACCTGCTATGGCTATGTGCCTATGGATTATCAGTTGACGAGCTTGGTGGACTGACTTCGATAGACCTTTTCTGAAAATGATCGTCTGCAGTCTACGTTCCAGGACATCTTCGATTGCAAGGTCTAGTACATCATCGAGAACTGCTTCTTCATGTATAATGCCTAGCCTTTTCAAGCGAGCTAGAAGCTTTCTTTCCATTTCTTGGCGTTCTTCGGGCGTCTTGCCTATGAGCGAGCGGGCTATTCCTCTGAACTTTGACAACATTGTCTTGTGGCGCCATAACTCACGCTTGTTCCTCAAGCCATACTGACCCATTAGCCTGAGTTCATCCTGTAGAATGTCTGTCCTCCACAGAAATCGTGGGGTCTCGTATTTCTTCCTCTGCTTTTTAGGGTCACCCATGTATGTGTTACATCCTTCTCTCTCTCGGTTGCTTCTTCACTCTCACTCCAATGGCTCTTCCTTTCCTTGCAGTAGCTTTAGTCCTCTGACCTCTGACTTTCAATCCATAGGCATGACGATATCCACGCCACGATTTGATCTCCTTCATCCTTTTGACGTCTGTTTTTGTGCTTAAGTCGAGATCTGCGCTGATTAGATGCAGGTCTTCTCCTGTCTCTAGGTCTTTTCTTCTATTCAATAGCCAGTCGGGCATGCCAGAGATTTTCGGGTTTTTTATGATCTTCTCGATCTTCTCGATCTCCGTGTCGGTCAGAAAACCAGCTCTCTTGTCGAGACTAACGGTGGCTTTCCTAAGTATGGCATTTGCAAGATTGAGATTTATCCCTCTGATTTTCACTAGAGCATATGGAACTTTGAGGGTGCCATCTACATCTGTGCCTGTTATCCGAAGTATATGGCGGAATTCTTTTGACATTCAACGTCAACTATCAGATCTGAAGCTAACTACGCAGATAAGCCAAACTTTATTTAAACCTTACCTTGGTTTTCACAGGTCTTTTTCAACTTCGCGCGCATTTGTGTGAGGCTTGCTGGTTCATGGACCTTCGAGGAGTTTCTTGGTGGGGTTCATCGACGTAGGCATCGGAATATCAATCAGAATACAAAGGCAGAAAGAGAGGAGTCATATCTGGTCGTCCTCATGGAAAGCTTAAGCCTTGGAGTATCTAGTGCGGGCCGATTTCATGAACAAATGAGTCTGTGTTTGCCACTTGTTCTTTTGTCACCTGTTCAGCAGTTCGTTAGCTTCATTTTGCCATCTCTCCAGAATTCTCTTTGAGTAGGGAACCTTCTCAGCTAGGATTTGGATGTCAATATGGGCTAGATCATAAGCATCCATGACATCTGCTTTCTGCAATTCTTCTTCAGCGACTTTTCCGATACCTTTGATCTCAGTGAGGGGCACAGATGTTCTGGAGTGTTTTTTGAGAGTCTGAACATTCTGTGAGTGGACCGTTTTTCTCCGTGTATCTACGCGCATTCCCTGTCTCTTCGCCAGCTGAAGGGTCAAGCCTGCTTGTTTGATCTCCTCACGACTGAAGCCTCGTCCCTCTCGCACTTTGTTCCCTTGAGTTGTGCGCCCTCTCACAGAAGCCCTGATTTTTTCTTCTTTCATCTTCTGCATACCACTTATTATGCCTGCACGCCGATAAAAATGGTGCGAACTCCTGCATTGCAGAGATCATGGTTTTACTCCCTTGGAAAGTTGCTGAAATATGGATATGGATTTGTCTGTAAAACCTATGTGTTTGGCGACTTAGTTTCTGTACGATATTTCTGCTTGCTGCTATCACAAGATCGACTTACTTCACGCATCGCTATCTTGTGACGGCAAGACTAGACAGGCGACGAGGAGGGAACCTAACGTTTCCAGTTGTGGTTGTGATCGAAGAGCGTTAATGCTCGTGCCCGTTTCTGTTCATATTCAGAAAGTTGAGTGTTGGTAATCTTCACTTGTTCGTTGGTTCCAGGGGAGTGACGCGAGGCATTGTTGAAGAGTCTCCTCATACTAAAAATCGTTCGAACTATGTCAGTCGACAGAGGCTCTCTGGGATTAGTTGATGTGGGTTTAATGCTCTTTTCAGTTTCTCTCTTCATTTGCATCACCTTTTTGAGGAGGGCATTCATGATCTCCTCTGGATATGTGTATTTTTGGATCATAATTCTTTTCGACAGAGATTGATTGGGTAGGTTTTGACACAACAACTCTTCTAGGGGTCGTGAGAACTGTCTTTTCTCCTTTTGACACGAAAACTTCGTCAGTAGACGTGTATACCAGCTTGGTGTCCTTTGCCACAAGAATATCCAGTTTGCCCTTCTTGTTTGGAAATGCAAACGCAGATGCGCCTTCGTCAAAAGCTTTGGAGTTCCTGTGATCGCATGTTGACCCTTCGAAGAACTTTTCTAGTAGACCTTCTGCTTTCGGCATGAATTGTTGTTTGCTCTCGTGACCGCATCTTGTAAAGTCTTCATGGTTTGATTTGTCCAGACTTTGGAGTCCTTCGTCGAGTTTTCCTAGCATCAGAAAAGGTTCATTGACTACTCTTTCAACAGATTTCCCAATGGCGCCTTTATCTGTTTCAACAATTGTGTCGAGTATCAGGTTTCCCTTCCCATGGAAGATATAGCCGCATGACTGATTGTCAAGGAGGACTCTCACTGCTAGGGTGCCTTTGGCAATTTCTACAATGCCCTTTTCGTTCTTCCATAAGGTTATGTCTTGTGTTGTCTTTGAAACTTCAGTGTCGAGTTGATAGTACTTCCATTTCATTCTTCCTCTCTCCTTTTAAGAAATCTACTGACGCGGCGCGCCATCTTGTAGGCGGATCTGCCGGGTATAGTTATGAGATAACGCCCTCGTACTCTTTCCTGCACTATCAGCCCTGCTTCTTCAAGTACGTTCAAGTGGCTTGATAATGTGCTTGCGGCGATTTCAGGCAGGTTCTCTTGAAGCTCGTTTAGATATTTTCCGCCACTCATGAGTTGGTCCAGAACTCGCAGTCTATGTTCTTGACCTAGTGCACTCATTACCGACGCTGCTTTGTCAAAGTCAACTCTCTCGTCTTCTATCTCGGTACGTGGAACGCGTTTGTGAATCTTGATGCCTGGTCCGCGGATTTTGATGTGTCGGCCGTGTGGACCTATGAATATTGACTTTTCAAGCTCTCCGTGAATTCCCTCAACCACTCCTTCCAAGACATCTTCTGCATATTCTCCTACATGTTCACCGACATCTATGTATATGCCGCGATCCCGCTTACGCTTCTTTTCAGTTTTCTCTTCTAGTTGCTCTTTGATTTCCTGGAGTTCTTCTTTGAGTCGCTTCATTTCCTCTTTCAATTCTTCTGACATTCTATCCTCACCGTCTTTAAATCTACATTTGTCTATTTTAAATCTATATTTATCTAATCAAATCCGACATATATAAGATTTACTATCACAATTATCGACCTCTAGCAAGAAAAACACATTCAATGGCGTTATCTGGGCTTCTACATGTACCTGTCATGACCATCAAAATTCTTCCGGAAGAAGAGATCTGCAGCGAGGGGACCTTCTTCCTCATATGAGATCAAGACGCGCCCTGCATTACGAAGAAGACTTCTGATTCAATGAATCAGACGCTGTCCTGCGCTCCCGTACACGATGCCCTCCCTCTAGGAAGGACTAAGGTGTCAATCAACACCCTACTGAAATTTGATCCCGAGCGCACGATCTGGTTTTAGGAGTGACCAAGTCTCTTGGCGAGCTCGTCCCAAGTTAAGGTATGTTTCATCAGATCTCTTAATCTTAGATTAGCGGGCGCTGGTCTTTCGGTACTAGGTTCAAGAGGGTGTTGTAGGCGCTGCCGGTGGGACTTGGACCAACGAGCGAGCAGTGGAGATATCACCCGCAAAACTCCCCTTTTTTGGTTTATCCAAAAACTTGATTACTCCAAAAAAAAAGCAAAACAAAAAAAGAACATGTGACGAAGAGTCAGAAATGAGTGGAATGCATGAACACTGAGGTGGTAAGCATAATCTTGCTGAGCACCCTGGCAGGCTTGGGCACTGGTTTAGGGGGTCTTGCAGTTCTTGTTCGAAAGCCTGGGGAAAAACTGTTGGTGTTCTTGATAGGATTGGCTGCTGGCTTGATGATTATGCTGTCATTTATGGAGCTTCTCTTTGACTCCATAATGATATCAGGGTTGTTCCCAGCAGCAGTAGGATTCATTGCAGGTTCACTTATACTATTCATATTAGACTTTCTCTTACCTCACAAGCACATCGTAAGTGAAAAAGGAGCTATCGATGCTAGAATGCTTAGGACAGGCACATTAATTGCCATAGGGATATCTCTTCACAATCTTCCAGAGGGTATTGCTGTCGCCTCAGGCTACTCATATGCGCCGCAAATCGGCTTGATAATAACTATTGCAATTGCACTCCATAACATACCTGAAGGTATAGCCATAGCCTTAACGATTCGTATGAGTGGAGCTTCAAGATGGGCTGCATTCTGCGTAGCCTTGCTTTCAGGATTAACCGAACCCGCAGGGGCTGTGATTGCTGCAGTATTCCTCACCACTTTGCCTGAGCTGATGCCCTTTGCATTATCCTTTGCAGCAGGAGTAATGGTGTTCATCACTGTGGATGAGCTAATTCCAGTAGCTCATGAACATGGACACGAACATTTCACATCCTTTGGATTGATAGTAGGATTTATCTTGACACTTGGGTTGCTTGCCGCGATTAGGTAGGAACCCAAACGCATACGCTTGCGTAAAAGAAACCCAGCGCACTTGGATCATCTCTTCGCGCGAGCGATTCCACCTGACGGTGAAGAAGCAAGTTGATGAAGCGAAATCCCTAAATGCTAACATCCCTATAACCGTTTTACGGATTTTTCAGAACATCCTAATGGATGTATGGATGTATGGTTGTATGTTTGAAGAACCTAAAATGGAGAAGCTCACTATAAATCTTCCAACGTTAGAAATTGCTAGAATTGACATGCTTGTTGAATCAGATTATTAACCAAGTAGTGCGGAATTTATTAGAGCTGCAATCAGAGAACGACTTGATTCTCATCAAAGATCTATTTAGAATAAACTAGAGCAGTTGACTCAGCCATCATCGAAAGAATCTAAAGGTCAAAAAGCTTGCTCCGGAATGGGCGTCTGTGTTCTGAACAATGAAAACTTTGAAAGTGCTATCAAACAGGGTACAATGATGAAGATTCGTGTTGCGGGAATGCTGAAACTGTCTGAAGATGTTAGACCTGAACTCAAGAGAGAGCTGTTGAAAGTGCAGAAGTCTATGGAATTGTAAGAGGATCTGAGAAAGCGAAGAAGGCTCTACAGACCGAAATGGAAGGTGGGTGACAGACTGGTGGAAGGGGCTCTCAGCATAAGTCTGCCATTTCTCGCAATTTACCCAAATCTAGAAACTAGAAACTAGTGCTGAAGGTTGGCATCTTCAGTATTCAGCAAACACCTCAGAACCTAACGAAGACCCCCAGAAACGAATTCGGAAAATAGAATTTTTATGGCTGAAAGTAGACCGAGCGTGTACAGTAGGTAACATGAAGTTCTTCAGAAAAAGGAAGTAGAGTCGCCGGTTTGTCTGTAGCGCCGCCGGTAGGACTTGAACCTACGACCAACTGGTTAACAGCCAGCCGCTCTACCTAGCTGAGCTACGGCGGCATACACTGAATTTATGCGATTTCTGGTTTTTCAGTGAGGTATTTAAACTTAGTCACATATGAGAACGTGTTGTACTGCCATCTTTCTGAGGTGTTATCATGTCTTGAAGCCGTGAGAATAGGTATAACATTTCGATTATGTTGGTCAGTAAGCGCGATGGTATGGTCTCAAAAGTTCTTCTAGGATTGAGAGCATTTTAGGAACTTTAGCAACTATATCTGTAAGTGTGATAATGCCTACAAGTTTCTCTTTGTTCATCACTGGAAGTTTCTTGACTCTCTTCTTTGCCATCAATTCGGCGGCTTCATCGATGCTGGCTGTTTGGTCTATAGTTATCACAGGACTGCTCATCACCTGTTTTGCAGTAAGGGCTTCCGGCGCTAAACATGCCTCCACCACTCTAAGAAGTATATCTCGTTCAGTTATGATTCCTACGGGCCTATTACCTGCCACAACCACTATGGAGCCAATATCAAACTTATTCATAGTTGCCACGATCTCTTTGACGCTTGAATCGGTCCTTACAACCTTCACATCTCTAGACATCACGTCTCTTACTACAACTATGCCTGCCACTTTCTTTTCCTCCACTGAACGCTATTATTGCAAACAGTCCTTTATCTATTTTTGATTGTCTGATCAACTACTCTCCATTCCTTCTCAAACTTCATATCAAAACAGCAGACCAGTACAAACACTTGGTTCGACCGTAATATCGCTACGGCACGGTGAATCTCCGCTGATGATACAGTTCTGATGATAGAATGCCTTCTCTCCTTACATTAAATTTTACTACACTGACAAAAACCTTGTACAGTAAACGTAAGATACCTCGATACCATTTTCCAGTGAACCCTAGACCGATCAACCTGTCAATCCAATACAAGTCATGCTCTAAGCATCTGCCCAATAACTCTCTGTGAAGCTCATTCATCTCAGTCTCTTTAAACCAGTCTTCATGACTTAGCCTACCCATAGGAACAAAAAACAAAGGCACAATCAGACTTCTAAAGCTCTTAAGATCTTCAACCAATTCAATAGTTTCTATCAGATCCTCTTCTGTCTCATCAGGAACTCCAACCATCAAAGTACATGCTGGAATCAGATTATGGTCATGCATCAGGCCCATACCTTGATAAACAATTTCAGGCCATTCCTTAGCCTTGAAAGGGTGTGTTTTCGCAGGCATCAATTTCTTGGCTAGCCTCGATGAGCCCGTCTCTATGCCGATTTCCACACCCCACCAAGGTTGCTTCTGCAGTACGATTTCAGCAACCTTTGAAAAGAGCTCTGGCTTAGCCAATACAGATGCCACCGAAGAATGACTCCAACATATGCCCGTGCACTTCTTGCCAACAAGCTCATGAAGCTTGATGACTTTCTCATCATTTGGCAAAGTATTGCTGGAGCCATACAGCATAACATCCTCTGAATGAAGACAAACCCAGTTTATCTGACCAACTCTTATGTTCACATTGATTTCTCTTAGTATCTTCTCTAAAGAAAACCACCGCAAAGGTCTCAGAGTGACACTGCAGAATCTGCAGCTTCGAACACATCCGCGGCCAATCTCCACCAGACCATTCACAGAAGCCTTAGCAATGTCAGGTATCTCTTCCAAGCGAGGTGTTTCATCTATCCCAACCTCGTAATACTGAGGAAGACGCTCCCCATTCAGGGCAGACCGGAAAATCTTGCCAACCACACCTTCAGCTTCCCCGCTGATTATGCAGTCTATCCCGTACTTCTCCACAAACTTTGGTCTATGACGGAACTGCCAGACGCCCGGTCCTCCCAAGATTATATTCAACCCTCGACTTTTCGCCTCTCTAACCTCAGGTCTATTCAACAAGAGACGAAAACACCGTGCGAGAAATGGCTCTCTCTTCAAGACAGAAGCAAATGTACTTGAGGCTGGACCCAAGCCAAATGGGTCCATAACGTATATTCCCAGAACCTGTGCTGCGTCAATATACCTTCTCAAATCGCTGGGAACAACAGTCAGCACGTCAAAACCTTCACTTAGAAGTTGAGCTTCGACCTTCCTCAGTCCATAAGGTGCAGCATTTGGCACACCGTCTTTTGTCCTGATCGATGGGAAAAAGAGAAATCTATAGAGCCAGTCTGGCACAAAATTCGATGGGGCACAGGTTCCAAAGCCCAAAAATTCATTGTGATGATAATCACTCATGAGAGTCTCATCAGCTGTCAACAACACTGTGCCTCTCGAAGATTCCGTGCGCAAGACTCTTTCCCCGATCCAATTATGCTTAGACATCTAGATTTCACTGTATTTTCCACTTAAGAATTGCGGCAAGCCTCATTCCAAAAATCAACATAGTCATATTCACAGGAATAGGTAGCATTCGCCAAGTCTTGTCTCGCCTTTTCTCTTCGAAAGGTGTATATCTCAGGTTTCCAAATTAAGCTGAAAGATTCACGGAGAGTTTGCAACTTGAAAAAGATCCTAGAGGTCAGATGGCACGGTAGAGGTGGCCAAGGAGCATGGACTGCTAGTGAATTACTGGCCAGAGCGGCGATCCATGAAGGAAAATATATTCAGTCTTTTCCAGAATTCGGTCCGGAACGTATGGGTGCGCCGGTGGCTGCCTTTACAAGAATAAGCGATGAACCAATCAAGATTCATTGTGCGGTCTATAATCCTAACGTGATAGCTGTTCTCGATCCAACACTATTGAAAACTGTTCCAGTCACGAAAGGATTGGATGAGAAGGGAATCATAATAGTCAACTCAAATCAGCATCCTGCTGGTATGAGAAAGACCCTTAGGGCGGAAGACGGGAAGGTTTTCACCGTGCCTGCTACAGATATCGCCATGAAAATATTGGGAAGGCCGATCACAAACACAGCCATGTTGGGCGGGGTGGCTCGCGTCACTGGAATTATTGATACCGTAGCCCTTGAGAAAGTTGTCAAGGAACGTTTTAACCAAGTTATCGCTGAGAAGAATATGGCTGTGATAAAGGAATCCTACAACGAGGTGAAATCTGAATGACAACGCAGGAAAAGACATGGAGAGAGATTCCGCCAGCAGGAGTATGCTGGAAACCCAGCACAGAGTATCTGACAGGGGATTGGAAGACATACAAGCCGAAAAGAGATCTGGAGAAGTGCACACGTTGCACACTCTGCGTGATATTCTGTCCAGACGGAGCAATCCATTGGAACCCCGAAAAGGAAGACATAGAGTTCAACTATGACTATTGCAAGGGATGCGGAATATGTGCAAACGAATGCCCATTCGACGCCATCGAAATGGAAATGTAGACGGAGGAACATTTTGAAATGGAGATTTTGGTTAAACAAAGAGTCTTAGCGTTGAACGGAGACGAAGCTGTGGCCTACGCTGCCAAACAGTCAAACGTTGATGTAGTCGCCGCTTATCCAGTCACCCCCCAAACCATAATCGTGGAAAGATTCAGCGAATACGTGGCTGACGGAGAAGTCGACACAGAATTCGTATGCGTAGAATCGGAACATAGCGCGATGACAGCTTGCATCACCGCTTCAGCAACAGGAGCCAGAACCTTCACAGCAACAGCAGCGCCAGGCCTAGCGCTAATGCATGAAATGCTTTATGTAGCTTCAGGATGTCGTACACCAGTAGTAATGGCAGTAGCCAACAGAGCCCTCTCAGCTCCCTTAAACATTCACTGCGACCATTCAGACAGCATGGGTCAACGCGACAGTGGCTGGATAAAGACTTATGCTGAAAACTCGCAAGAAGCATATGACTCCCTGATTCAAGCCTTCCGCATAGCTGAAGATCCAGAGATCCTGCTACCTGTGATGGTCTGCTTGGACGGTTTCACACTAAGCCATGCATTGGAGAACGTGCATGTGCTTTCAGATGATATTGTGAAGAAGTTCGTTGGAATACGTGAAATCCCGCGAGTAATTGCCCACGAAAAGAAAGAAGGACCTTTTAGGCTTGACCCTGAGAATCCTCTGAGCATTGGACCCGTGGCGTTTCCAGACTACTACTTTGAGTTCAAACGACAACAAGAGGACGCCATGAAGAAGTCGCTGAAGACTATCAAGCAAGTACATGATGAATACGCTCAGATAAGTGGAAGACATTATGGAGATGGTTTGATTGACCTCTACCTTATGGATGATGCCGAAATAGCGGCAATATGTTTAGGATCAACTGCTGGAACAGTGAAAAGTGTCGTAGACGAACTCAGAGCAGAAGGAATCAAGGCGGGCCTGTTAAGGATCCGGACTTTCAGGCCTTTGCCTCTCAAAAGCATTGCGAAAGTACTTGAGAAAATGAAGGCGGTAGCCGTCATGGATAGAAGCATGAGTTTCGGAGGAGGCGGCGGACCGGTATTCCAAGAAATCCGCCATGCACTCTACGAAACATCTAACCGTCCGCTTATGGCAAATTACATATATGGGCTCGGCGGAAGGGACATAAGCCCCAGCCAGATACGTGGCATTTACAGTGAGCTGCAAGATTTGCCGAAGACTTGGAAAGCAGAGAATCGCGTTCGCTATGTAGGATTGAGAGGCCAAGAGGAGGAAGAATGAGAAATGCTTTCTGAATGGAAATTTAAGGCAAAAGACATAGCCGCAAAACCTGACCTCTTTATGTCAGGCCACAGAGCCTGTGCTGGTTGTGCCCCTGCTACAGTTATGAGACTCGTCTTGAAAGCTGTCAGAGGACCCACCATCGTGACAACCGCTACAGGATGCATGGAGGTAGTTTCAAGCATTTATCCATATACGTCTTGGGCTACACCATGGATACATACAGCATTTGAAAACGCAGCTGCAAACGCATCAGGTATCGAAGCTGCCTTGAAAGTGTTGAAAAAGAAGAGGAGGATAAGTGACGAGCACGTGGATGTCATAGCTTTTGCTGGAGATGGAGGCACTTACGACATAGGCATCCAGGCTCTATCAGGTGCGGTGGAAAGAGGGCACGATTTCTTGTATGTGCTCTATGACAATGAAGCCTATATGAACACAGGTATTCAGAGGAGCGGAGGAACTCCACGTGGAGCTTCCACGACAACATCACCAGCCGGATCAGTCATACCGGGAAAACCTCAGTTCAAAAAACCTATCGCAGACATTATGGTAGCCCACGACATGCCTTACGTAGCCACAGCATCACCCTTCTACTGGAAAGATTTGATCGCAAAATCAAGAAAAGGCCTAGAAGTAGATGGCCCCGCCTTTTTACATGTCTTTGCACCTTGCCCCCGCGGATGGCGAAGCGACCCAAGCAAATCTATAGAGATCTCAAGTCTGGCTGTAGAGACCTGTATGTTTCCTCTGTGGGAATCAATAAACGGCGAGTATCATCTATCTACTTCAAGCAAAGTCATAGCCTTAAAACCTGAAAGAAAGAAACCTATAAAGGACTATCTAAAGACGCAGGGACGTTTTAGACATCTGTTCACACCAAAATTCGAGAAGATCATAGACGAAATACAACAGGCAACAGACAAAAGATGGCAACGCCTGCTTATGAAAAGCGGAATGACAGGATCTATAGGGTAGACTTGTCCTACTCATTTCAAGATCCTTTCAACATCTTCAACATATATGCCGAGATACGCAGGGTCTAAGTTGAATTTCTGAGGCATCTATCGCGGTCAGAAGCGTGGAAAGCGTTTCAGGCTATCCTGCTAGACTTGGCCTTTTTCGAAGTATTGCAGCAAGCAACGTGGTTATCACTAAGAGTGGCAGAATGACCCATGAGAAGAACTCTGAGATCATCACATTGCCATAGAGGTATGCCACATACATTGGGTCATGATCAATCGCCAGTCCTTCCCAGAGAGGATAGCAGATTCTGTAGAGAAGCGTTGATGCATTGCAGTTCAGATTGACTTTTCCACCGATTCCAGAAGCTGAAGGAAATAGTTCACTCATGTTTAAGTTCTTTTCGAAATAGCCGAAGATCCAGTCGAGTCTAGATTGTGCGCCTGTTGGAAGGCTTTCAGTTGCCGCTGCTTCTGATTTCGCCTCA
Organism: uncultured Candidatus Bathyarchaeia archaeon; assembly: GCA_964347765.1. Classification (GTDB taxonomy): domain Archaea; phylum Thermoproteota; class Bathyarchaeia; order Bathyarchaeales; family Bathycorpusculaceae; genus CAYGAG01. The sequence goes on along the minus strand of CAYGAG010000001.1, from coordinate 51,014 downwards.
TATGTCTCTATACTTCCACCCCTGGTTAGGTTATAGTTTTCTCCGAATAGAAATTCGGCGGCTTTTATCATTTCCACAGCAATCTGACCTTCACTCATTGGAATGGCAGGATTCGTTGCTGTCGTGGAATTGTAAGGTTCCCCGTTGACGTAGGCCTCGTATGGTTTAGCTGAAGCAATCACGGTGCTGAAGAGTATTGAAAGGCTTAGATTATCAAGCGATATTGAAGGTTCTTCTCCAAAAGGTTCACTGCTAGTGATATTCCCAATATCGTAACCTGTTTTTATGTAGGAAACGTTTTCCACGAAGTAGAAATCATAATCGAAGCCCAGATGATCAATCATCACTTTTGCCCCAGTACCCCCTGACTTGTTGGCATATTGGAGAAAACCATCGATGGTTTCATATCTGAAGCTCCATCTGTAGTGCGGAGTCTCACCCTCCACAGTTTTTTCGATTGGAGATATCACGTAGCTGACGCTGCTATTTACTTCCAAATAATAGGCAATCTCCGACTCTCCTGATGTAAAGTTTGCCTGTGGAATACCATCCTGGTTAGTGTCGTTGTAGACTTCTATCAACGCTAAAGTGTTTCCAACAAACACGTCAGTTCCGTCCTCAATCTGGAAGTGCTGACCTAGAAAGCTCTTAACAGGAGGATTGACAGTATCGGAGACCAGAGTATAGTAGATAACCTGAGTCTTCGAGACGTTGACCCACGCATACCAAATGTCTAGAGGATCCCCCGGAATCGTACCGTTGCTATACTCGGAATTCGTGTCAAAATACGAAAGTGAGTAGCCATTGTCTGCCTCAATCTTAACATGATCAGATGTCTTGTACATTCCTAAAGACAATAACACAGACAAGATCAGAACTAACGCTGATTTTTTTCTCATATTACATCCTCTAAGAGATATCCTGCTCAAATATTAAACGATTATGGAACAGATCCCAAAACGGACGTAGAAACCAGAGATCACTCTGCTTGGATATTACTCTCCTTTTTTCGACTAGAATTCCTGACCTCTCCAAATAAATAGATCAGATCGCCACTAAATCTCTAGGCATTCTCATCTGTTAGTTGTGACCCTCGCTGCATCACACCGGCTCCTTCACCATGATGACGAATTGCCATCACAGGTGTCTAGGCTGTCTCTCCTAGATGTTTCTCTATCTCGCTTTCGGCGTTGTCGGCTTTTATGAATATGGGAACGTTCTCAATACCTGTAGCTATGTAGCTTGACAGAAGCCACTCTCCAGGTGCAAACTCTAAAGTCTTTTCCAAGATTCCTTTATCTATCATGAATGTATCACTGATTAATGCCCGGTCATAAGGGCGGGGCAGGGTTCCTACAAAGTATGTGTGGAGTTGCTGTAAAGCGTTAGTGTTCAGGTAGGCGATCCTTTGAGTCGCTATGCATGCGCCTAAGCCGTACTTTCTTCCTTGTCTGAGCAGAGTTTCAACGTATCTAGAGCATTTTGCATCAATGCCTGATGTTCCGCTCAAGGCAGGTATGAACTCTTGTGCCTCATCGAAAACCAGAAGAATGTAAGGCTTGACTTTGAACCTTCTCTTTCTCCTTACAAGCAGATCCTGTGTCAGAGTTATGACCAAGTCTTTTATAATGAATGGGTCTGAGATTGAAGCACAAATAAGCCTGCTTTCGCCTTCCAAGAGTCTGCGGATCATCTCTGCTGTCAATCCATGTGTATCCTTCTCGTTTTCCTGCTTTTTCCTGATCATGTCAGCTATTTCGTTTCTTGTTGTCGCCCAAGCGTACAATCCGCTTCTGTCGGAAACCTTGAATGCTTGAACCGCGTCGACTGCAACTTTGTCTATGTATTTCACGAAATCCTCGTCTACTTCTTGTTTCTCGCCTAAACCATGTTCTTCCAAGTATTCCAGCATAGCGTCATGAATCTTGTCTATAGCGTTTATGTAATGGGGTCTATTAATGCACTCTTTTCTCTGAGACTTGAGTTCATCCAAGAACTGAGCGTAGTTGGGGACTTTGTGCCGAGCCATCCGATAATAGGCGAGTTTGTCCTGATCCATGATCTGCCGCAAGCCAGCTTTGATCCTTTCATCTATCTCATATTCCCTCGGCTTGACGACGGAATTGAAAAACTGTTCGAGAGAATCTATTCTACGCTCAAGAACTACCTTGGCGGATACTGTTGGATCGGCCAAGATGTCCAACAACAGAAATACGTATTCACAGCTTATGTCAAAAATCACAAACTTCGTATCCTGCGTGTGCAGCAAAACACGTCTAAGGATGTTCGACATCAGATTGCTTTTTCCGCCTCCTGTGAAGGCGAAAACACCGAAGTGATAACGTACAAGCTTCTCGAAGTCAACATATATGGGTACAACGGTTTGGCTGGCTTCGAACATCTTGATGATTCCAAGTCTAGGGTCGACTCGAGCATCCTCCACAGTTTTGGAGACATCTACACCTAGCTTCTGAGTTATACGTTGGTTGTACATGCGATTAATCATGTTGCTGTTCAAGATATGTATGGGACTCCCAACAATTGGATACGAGAAACCCTTGATGAACTCGAAATCGTGATTTCGGTCAAGTATCAAATCGTAGTTTATGGGTATTGCATCTATCTGGATCATCATTGTAGAGGTGTCGTCTGTCTGCCAATCCATCTCTGACTGTTCGATGATCTCAAACTGCATAGGATAGTAGCCATGGTCTGACAAGCCTCGCAGACCGAAATGCTCTGGCCAGATCCTGCTGATCTCCATAAGCGTGTATATCTTCTGGTTCGCCTGAGAACGTTTAAAGTTCTTGACGGCTAGAAGCATGCCTTCTTCCATGAGTCCCATCAAGTCTTTCTGATATTCAACTTTGACACGACAGTGGTAACGTGCCCCTGTGCCTCCCAACTTGCTTTCTTCAATACCTGTGAAGTATTTTGGGATGACTGCAGCCAGCCTGGCATGGAATCTGCCATCGAAGTCTGTGAAGCAGAAGCTGTTAGATTCTTTCTCTTCTTGCAGCTTCAATTGTTGCTCTCCTCTCTCTGAAAGAAGACATGTAAAATATGAATCTTCTCAACTTATGATTGTTGAGTATCCAATCCGCTGTAGTGTCCACGATACGCTTGAATCGGCCATAGTTCCACTTCGCGATCTTGTCAGCAATGAATAGGGGTTTGTTGTGGCCGAAAGCTTCAGGTATGTTAGAAGGTGCCATGGCGCTCAACACAGCTAACACTAAAGTCTGAAGCTTGTTTGGAACGTCTTTGTTGATGAATAAGATGATCTCCAATGGCTCTTTCGCGCCGCCAAACTCGTTCCAGAATTCGACGAGATTTTCAGGTTTATAATCATATTCTGGGTAGACTAAGCGATCTGAAAGAAGAACATTGCTTCTAAGCATTAAATCTGTTTTGGCTTGACTCAATTGTACATATGTCTTTAAGAATACTCTTTCAAGGCCTATCCTGTTCTTTATCGCTCCTGAGACATACCCCTTGCGTTTTTTCAGGTCTAGAATCATGGTTCTGAAGGCGGAGTCGTACTCCACCAGAGCCCAGGGAAGAGCGATTTGATTGGGATTTAGGATACTGACTGACTGTAGTATCATGCGATCCGTATTTGGCAGTTTCTCGAACTCTTTCAGGGAGACAGCTCTTCTCAGAAGCCCTTCATTCTGCATTATGGGTACTAATTGACGTTTGAAATCTCTTGCAGCCGTATCCTTTGTCAAGCCCACTAGGAGGATCCGTCTTTTCCAGCATTCTTCCATCAGCATGTGAAGAGTGAAGAGCGTCAAAAATGCGATATCAAGTGTTGTGAGCCACTGTTCTTTTCCATCTTTCAGAATTTTCATTAGATTGGCTGTCATGCCATCATATCTCTTTGTGGAGAAAAATCGATCGCCCAAGCCTGCTACAAGCTTCCCAATCCGATTCCAAGTGGTTCTATATCGTGTTTCCAGAGCATAATTCCCATTGATTCTACTCACCACATTTGCGTCAATGAGACGGTCAAGATATCGCTTCACTCGTCTTGCCCTCTCATCATCTGCTATCTCAAAATCTGCACAAATCTGCTCTTCAGAGAGACTGCCCTTTCGCCTTAGCAGATGAATAATAGCGTAACGTAAATAGTCGCCTCTGGACGGAGGCAGCCCTAAACCTTCATTCAAGACGTATTGCCTTGCAATCATCAGATCGTTCTTGTCAACAAGTTCACCATCGATCTCATATCCTACAATACTGCTTTTAGCTCTCCATAATTGATGTTTTGACGTATCATAAAGAAAACTTGCTCTGTCAATCGACAAGCTTCTGTCTAGAAGAATAATGCCGATCTTCTGTTCAGGATCTGTCGCTAGTCTGTAGGCAAGATAGTATTCAGCAAAGGTCATTATCCAATTCGCAATGGTAGCATTGCTGATTATAGATTCATCCCCTAATGGCTTCACTTCTTCAGGGCGTTCTCCCTCAAAAAAAGCCTGATCAATATCAGGAATCTCATTGACATATACGGGTACAACGCTTGAGATTCCTGCGCTCCGACGGATTGTTCTCTTGTCATATCTGATTTCTGGCTTATGATGACCTCGAAAGATCACGTTGCCTGTTGAGGCATAGGCTCCCCCGAAGAAGATTACTAGGTCGAATAGTGGACGCGAATACATTGTACCATCTATCCCTGCAAAACGCACATCGTAGTCATCGAAGAACTCTTCAGCTGTATTCGAAGCTTCTTTACAATCAATATCCATTATCATAAGATTGGAAGTCAGACTTTCGTAGAGATTTCTTAGCGAAGAAAAATGTCTTTCGTAGTTCTCAACTTGATTGGCTGCCCCAAATCTCAGCATCTCGCTTGTGCGTTCCAGTGCATCGCTTAAAGAAGAATCCACCTGCCTTTTCCTCCCGTCACAAGTAGGTTTTCTTGCAGTAAAAAGTTACCTATTCTTGAGAAGACATGAGAGAATCATGCTAGGCAGTTTTCAGGTCGCCAATCTTACTTTCCGTCACGTTTGGACTAACAGTGATTTTCTCTGTTACACTTACACTTGCGTTTTCGTTGCAGCCGATTCACATGTTGGAGCTGCTCATTGAGTTAATTGATGCTTCATTGAATCAAATGAGATAAAGCTTAAATACTTCTTCGTGATACTAGCATATCTCAATGTAGAATTAAATCGAGGTGTCTAAAAGATGGTTAGTGAAGGAAGAGGACGTTTGTTTCGTAGGAAAGACGGCAAATACTTGATCTATCTGCCAGTGTACTTAGCTGAAGACAGCATGTTCCCTTTCAAGAAATTTGGAAAGGGAAGAAGAGGAGCCACAGGTTCTATTGACGTCAAAGTGAGTTTCGAACCCGGCGGCGACAGCAAGCTCATAATCGAAACATGGAACAGTCCCAAATAAAAGCAGATCTTCATATCGTCGATAAGCCACACGATCGAGAGACAGAAGACGGCGAAGCTATCTTCTAGTCTCTTTGCCTTACATTTTTCTTTCAATATTTTGCAAAATTTCCTTCTTGGCCTTCCACGGGAGTGAGTTCACTATTGGACATGGCAGGTCTCCAGCCTTTTTTGAATTATTCAGAGATAGATCTGTACCGGCGGTTTTGCGAATCAATCATGCCTTTTTGGAATAGCTTTCGCAAGGCTTTGAAAACTTTCTTTTCAGATTGACCTACTTCCACAGCTATCTCGGACAAGGTCAGACCTTCAGTTGAGCCTTGTAAGGCTGATATGACCTGATCTTCAAGCTTGGTCATGATTATCCTCTTATTGGCAAGGTCTTCCGACCTTACTTTCTGAGAGACTATGATTTATAAATTAGTTACTATCGGAATTCTCACTTCTCATGTCCATCCTTACCAGACTATTGCTTATTGTGATTATGCAAGGGTACAGATTCTGATTTCCAAGCTAAACAGGAAAGGTTGGGGTTGGGATTTCGACATACACCAATGTGTGGAAAGGGGACTGACAGACTTCCCATAAAGAGTAAATACTGCGTTTTCCTCCATTCTATGGGAGATGGAGATGATGAAGGGAAAGGTTTTTGTGTTTCTCATCTTTGTATCTCTCTTCTTTTGTGAAACGTGTGCTTTTCCGGTTGACATGACGTCGAGTTCATGGATGGAAGGCACAGTTCCGCACGGGCAATATGTTAACATCGCCGAAATCTCGACTCCTTATGGAGATGGTGTTTCAGTCAACACTTGTGGTTATCCAGGAGCGTTTGAATTTGGCTACGAGTTTTTTGGCTATCATACTGAGATATTCATTATTCCCCCATCAGGAAGAGTTGTCGTTGAAGGCCATTTCATGTATGACGATATCACTCCTCACCTTGACAGAAAGCAATTATCATTATACTTGTTACGTTCGGACTTGTCGGGATATGTTGCCGATGGAACTCGTGTCTTGGAATATGTTGGCGGACACGAGCCTGGAATATGGTATTATCGACGAATAGTCATTTCTGATCTGAAGCCAGGAGAAGAGTTCAAGCTTGCTTTTGGAAGAAGCGACTTCTGCGATACGGATCGCGAACTAAGCGCATGTTGGGGCAACGTTAGTATAACCGCTTGCCGTATACTGAAAGTTCCAACACAATTCTCGACAATTCAACAAGCGATTCTGGAAGCGTCGCCGGGCGACAGAATCCAAGTCCTTTCTGGAACATACTATGAATGTATCGTCGTGAACAAAGATAGTTTGGAGATAATAGGAGAAGGCAGCGATACTACCACGATTGATGCCAGCACAGGTAACACTACGGACCAAGCAGTGTTGAACATAACTGGAAGCAACGTACTAGTAAGCGGTTTTACCATGATAGGGTGTTCTGAGACAGATGGGATAATTGTCCACAGCAAAGATGTGGTCATACTTGAATGTAACATAATGAACAATACCGTCGGGATGCATTTAATCGCTGATAATATCAGAATCATCAGAAACAACATCCTAAACAACATTGATGGCATGTTCATAGAGAACGAAGTGGACAACTGCACAATCTACTATAACAATCTTTTCAACAACACAAACGACATAAGTTGCGAGCAAACTCTTGAAGAATTAAACAGATGGGACAATGGTTACGCAGGCAATTCTTGGAGCAACTACACAGGGATAGACACAAACGGAGATGGCATCGGTGACAACCCATATGTAATCACCCAAAACAACATTGACCACTATCCCCTCATGTCTCCTTACATGTGCGGGGACGTGAATCATGATGGCAAAATTGAAATGAGAGACATAGGCTCTGTGGCCCGAAGATTCGGCTGCACAGCAACAGACCCAATGTGGGACCCCCACGCAGACGTAAACGAGGACAATCGAATCGATATGAGAGACATAGGTATAACTGCCATAAGATTCGGCCAAGAATTCACTCCCTGAAGCTTCCGAATTAACACAACCTTCACAAAAGTGACAAGTAAAGCGCGCGAAAAGCTCTAAAGACGCGAAGAAACTTACCACTCTTCTTCAGACAAAGAAGACTGTCCGGTAACACAGTTGAAGAAGTATATCAAGATGATACAAGAACAGCCGACCTATGGAATATTCAAAGACCACGAGTTAGTCTCTTATGCCAGCTCCTTCCTCCAACTGCTAGAGATTTGGATTACAGGTGAAGTCTACACCCACCCAACAGAATGAAACAAACGATATGCAACACTAGCAACTTCGGCTGTAACAAACGAATCTCTAGAAAACGCAGAAGCAGCAGCCCTATTTTGTGAGAACAGATAATCATCCAGCGGTCAAAGTTTATGAAAAGCCTGGCTGCAAAAGAATAACAGATAGACCCTGGATAGACGTAGGAATAGGAATGAAACCCTACCGAATAAGTCATTCCAGAAAAGCATGCGAGAAACCGAAAACCCATATGCGAACGTGACAAATCAACAATAGCGCTGGTCAGAAGCGTTTTTTCAAAACAGGAGTTCTTGTCAGCATGGCAGAGTACTTCTGCTTTTCCATAGTCATGACTCTTTCCAGACTTTCTTTTCAGCCTCTTCTTTCTGAACGCATCGAACCCCACCATTCGTTAGGCTTTTATAGCATGCGTTGCAGGAAATGCACTGAGCAGTCAATCCTCCGATTCTTCTCAACCACCTGTTAGGGAGGTCTGGTTCTCTGATCAAAGGTCTTGACAGAGCAACGAAATCTGCGCTTCCTTCCTTCAGGATCTGCTCAATCACATCGAGAGATCTTATTCCACCGACTAAAATCAAAGGGACATCGACAACCTTCTTAATCTCTCTTGCATAGGGAAGGAAGTAAGCTTCTTTATCTTTAGACGTGATTTTGGTTCTGGAAGCCGTCAAATTCCTGTTATGTATCCTCGTTTCAAACATGCCTCCACTAGTCTCGATAGCCGCGATACCTATACGAGACAATCTTTCTGCAATCTTCTTGGATTCGTTGAGGTCTACTCCGCCTTCTATGAAATCACTAACATTCAACTTTATCAGAACAGGGAAATCATTCCCTGTCTTCTCTGCAATCCTAAAGTAGATCTCTTTGAGTATCCTTGTCCGGTTCTTGGTGTTACCCCCGTATTCATCTGTTCTTCTATTCGTGTAAGGAGAGAGGAATCCGCTCAGAAGGTATCCGTGAGCGCCGTGGAGTTGGACTGCGTCAAAACCTGCTTCCTTTGCCCTTCTTGCAGCTTCAGCAAAAGCCTCAACTGCTTCCTGTATATCTCCTACTGACATTTCTTTCGGCATTCTGTTCACTACTGGTTCAAAGACTGCAGAAGGAGCCGGAGGATTTTCCACCAAGACAGTCTGACGACCACAGTGAGTCAACTGAACTGCAACTTTGCAGCCTTCACCGCAAGTGTGGACTGCCTCTGTGATTCTTCTCAATCCAGGAATCAGATCATCTCTGTCGATTCCTGTCATGTGAGGAGCCCCCTTCCCAATCTCTTGAACGTAAGTGTACCCAGTGATTATCAGTCCAACTCCACCCTTGGCTAGAGTCTTGTGCAGGTCTACGAGTTTGTCTGTCACCCGACCATTTTCAGTGGCCAATGCTTCATATGTGGCCGATCTAACAAGCCTGTTTCTGACAAGTAACTGTCCCATTCTTCCTGGTTCGAAAACCTTCATCCCGCTCACCTATCGAAAGTGATTAACATATATCAATAGCACGAATGGTAGCCCGGGAGAGATTCGAACTCTCGTCAGCGGGTCCAGAGCCCGCCATGCTTGACCGCTACACCACCGGGCTTCAACTATGAAGATGATTTTCCCTGTAATATGTCTAGCGACATCGAACTGAAAGAGAGTCAGAGAAGAATTCGCTCTGACGGCAGATCTGTTCTTGACACTTCCGAAAGCTATCTGTCTGCGCTTCCTTCAGTGTCCGATGTTCTGATTGCCTCCGCTTTCCCGCAAGAAGGTTTCAAGGTAGGCAAGAACATGCCTTGTTATCAGAAAGTTTTTCAGAACGTGTTCTTTCCCTTTTCTTCCGATTTGCTTGGCCTTTTCGGGATGTTCTAGCAGAAAGATGGTTTTCTCGGCTGCTTCTTCGATGCTGCTGACTAGATATCCAGTTTTTCCTTGGATTACCTGAAGTGGAATGCCTCCGGCATCGCCTGCAACTACGGGCGTCTGTTTCCATAATGCTTCTGCCACGGTTAAGCCGAATCCTTCTCGTATCGATTTTTGAAGAACAACATCCGAGGCTCTCTGAAACGCATTCACTTCAACGTTCCCTACTCCTTGCATGTTCATAAGTAAGTGTACATCATAGTCTTGACCCGCGTATCTGGCGGTCTTCTCATAGTATGTCCATCCTTCGGGATCATCTGTGGCCATGCTGGTTATCAAGAGTAGCTGAACACCTGGTATCTTCTTCTTGACCTGTCTATAAACATCGATGACGCCTAGAGGATCCTTCCAGGGGTCAAACCGAGATACTTGGGTTATTACAGGTCGTTCACTGTCAACATCAAATTTATCCAAGACGGATAGTACTGTGGTCTCTGATAGAGTTCTGTTCTTGTCACTCAGAGGATCTATTGATGGTGTGATTATAGCCGTCCTTTTTGATTCTAATTGCTTCGGCACAGACTTTTCCATGGTGAAGATTAGCGTATCGTACTTGAGAAGATGGGGGACGAGGAATTCTATGTATCTCTTTCCAGGAGTAGACAGATCTATGTGACAGCGCCACAGCCATTTTTCCCTCGTCACGGTGTGGCTTATAATGGCTGCAGGTTGATTGTCATGGACTACGACAAAGTCATGGTCTAGTTTGATCTTTTGAGCGTTCATCTCGTTGTACTGGATGTATGTTCCCTTCATCTCTTCTGTCAACGGTACGTCCATACCTTGAAGACCATTGTGGATAGTCTTTGTTGCTTCGAAGAATTCAAGGGATCCTTCGATTACTTTCCATTCGGTATCCAGGCCCAGATCTCTCATTAGCGGAACTAATCTATGAAGAATTTCGGCGACGCCCCCTCCTAGTGAGGTGGAATTTACGTGGCACACGCTTTTCTCCGACAGCTTTTCAGCCGCTGCCTTAATCTCCTCTATAACTGTTTTACCCACAACAGGTTCATATGAGTTGATCGATACATTATCCACGGAAACGGAGGTCAAATTCTTCCCTCAAGACATTAGGGCTTTCAGAAGTAGCGTTTATATTTGTTTCTCGAGTATCTTCTTTATATAGCTCAGGATAATACCTGAAAACTGAGTAGTGACGTTTTGGCTAGAGTAAGCCTCAAAGGTGTGACGAAACGTTTCGGGGAAGTAGTGGCGGTTAACGAGCTGTCATTGGAGGCGAAAGATAAGGAGTTCGTCGTCTTTCTCGGACCATCTGGATGCGGAAAGACTACAGCCCTTAGATGTATTGCAGGACTGGAAGTTCCTGATGAAGGAGAAATCTATATTGGAAACGAACTCGTCAACGACTTGGACCCCAAGGATAGAAACGTAGCTATGGTCTTTCAGAGCTACGCGCTCTATCCTCACATGACTGTCTTCGACAATCTTTCCTTTCCATTGGAAAACGCAAAGGTTCCGAAAGATGAGATCAAAACTAGGGTTCACGCGACGGCGAGTCTACTCAAGATAGAGCCTCTTCTAGATCGGAAGCCAAAGCAGTTGAGCGGGGGTCAAAGACAGAGAGTCGCCTTGGGCAGAGCAATAGTCAGAGAACCGCAAGTCTTTCTCATGGATGAACCGCTAAGCAATCTTGATGCGAAGTTAAGAATCTACATGCGAGCAGAACTCAAGAAGCTTCAGAAGGAAATCGGTGTTACGACGATCTATGTTACCCATGACCAGGTGGAAGCAATGACAATGGCTGACAGAGTCGCCATTCTAGAAGGAGGACTACTCCAGCAATTCAACATGCCAGATCAGATCTATGATCAACCCTCTAACGTCTTCGTAGCTGGCTTTGTCGGAAGCCCCCCGGCAAACTTCTTCGACTGTACACTGACAGAAGAAAGAGTTCTTGACGCCGGAGAATTCAAATATCACTTACCAGAGGAACTAGCGGAGATCGCCACGAAATATGCAAGCTCCAGCGATTTGATACTTGCAATAAGACCGCAGCACATAAAGATCCATACCGAGGAAGAGGGAAGGACTGATCTGATCAAAGCCGAATTGTACACTACAGAACCGCTTGGAGAGCGGATGATATTAGATTTGGAAGTTGGGAAGAGCATCATAAAGGCCCTAGTCGAACCAGACTTCCAGATTCAAGATGAACTCTGGATGGAGTTTCCACCCAGCAAGATCTACTTGTTCGACAAGAAGACACAGAAATCCCTAGCCTTTATAAAAGCTGAAAAAAGGAGAATAGGTTCTTAGAATCACTCAAGCTAGAATCATATGTCTCTGAAGAAAATAAAACAATCACTGCTTCATGACATTCAAAGATTGAAAAGCCCAGATGGCTACCTTAACGCTGGTCATCCAAGATACAACACACTCTTCGGACGCGACTCGTTGATTTCTAGTTGGCAGATGCTCAAAATAGAACCATCTGTCGCAAGGGCTTCGATCAATGCCCTAGCCTTTTATCAAGGCAAGAAAATCGACCCATTATCAGAGGAAGAACCCGGAAAGATCTTGCATGAACACAGAAAGACTTCTGAAGAGCGAAATGAGCTACCGCACTGGAAATTTCCCTATTACGGAAGCGCCGATAGCACGTCACTTTTCATTGTTGTAGCCACAGAATATTTCAGACTGACTGGTGACAAATCCTTCATTGTAGAGATCCTAGAAAATCTCCTAGCAGCTTTTGAATGGATGAAGACATTCGGAGACAAGGATGAAGACGGCTACATAGAATACAATAGGAGAAACCCTCAAGGATTGTTCCATCAAGGATGGAAAGATGGAGATGTAGACCACTTGAAAATCGATCCTCCAGTAGCGATCATTGAAGTTCAGGGCTATGCTTACCTTGCGTATCTGGACATCGCATTCCTAGCCAAGAGGTTCATGAAGAAAAACATCTCTGAAGAAGCCTTAAGAAGAGCACAGTCGCTGAAAAAAAGTTTAAACAGAGATTTCTGGATGAGAGATGAAGGGTTCTTTGCTTTGGCCTTGGACAGGAGGAAAGAGCAGAGGAAGGCTGTCACGTCAAATCCTGGTCATCTTCTTTTCACCGGAATAGTTTCGGAAGAAAAAACTAAGCCTCTGGTCTCAAGGCTCTTTCAGCCAGATCTATGGACGCCCTACGGCATAAGAAGCCATTCTATAAGGGAGACAGATTTCGATCCTTATAGCCATCATCTGGGATGCATCTGGCCCCATGACAACTGGATCATCTATAAAGGATTGAAAAGCCTTGGGTTCACTTTCCATGCCGAGAAGATTAAGAATGCCTTGTTCAGAGCCTTTTTCAAACTGGGAAAAATACCTGAGTTCTACACTTTCGTAGAGGATTTAGTAGACCTATCAGATCGGTCGGCAAAGAAAGTCCCATCTAACCCCCTGCAGGCATGGTCTAGCGCTGGGCTACTTGACATGATATGGAACAGTCAACATTGCACCGACAGGTTTGGTGAGTCACAGTGAGAATTTATCCTTTCACTGTCCAGCCGATCATGCCTTTGATGTAGTATTTCTGAAGCACTATGAAAAGTATCATAGGTATGATTGTGACGATCATGGATCCAGCAGCTAGTAAGCTGTGGTCATAATGATATAATCCCTTCATGTATGGAAGACGTTGTACGGCTAGATAGTTATCCGAAGAACCGATTATCAGCAGTGCCAAGAAGAAGTCATTCCAGACCCACATGAACTGCAATACTGCCGCAGATGCAAAAGCGGGTAGAGTCATTGGAATCACAATTTTGCGGAAGATCTTGAAATCTGAAGCTCCGTCCACCCTGGCGGCTTCCTCGATCTCGATGGGAAGTGTTGAGAAATAGTTTCTCATAAACAGAATGATCCATGGAAGACCCCAAGCCGCGTGGACAAGAATCAAACCTAGAAAGGTGTCTATTAGCCCCATCGACAGTAAGATTCTGTATATTGGTACAGCAATCATCTGCTGAGGAACTGACATCAGAAGAACGAGGGCCACAAATAAATAGGTCTTCATTGGAAAACTGAATCTAGCAAATCCATAACCTGCAAGGGAGGCTACTAGAATTGGAATTATCGTCGCAGGAACTGCAACAAGTAAGGAGTTCAGAATCCCCCTTGCTAGAGGGAAATCAGAGTAGAACATGGCTTCAGCAAAATTGTCCAAAGAAGGATTGAACTCGGTGAAATCCCACCATCCATGAAGTATCTCCCTATAAGGTCTGACTGAAGCCATAAAAGATCCTAAGAGAGGTATCAACCACAACAGAGCACTTAGCCAAGCGATTAGATGCAGGATTACGGTAGATTTTTTTATTCTCATTTTTTCACCATATATCTAACCATGCCTATCGCGACAATCAATGTTAACAAAGTGAGAAACGTCGCTATGACAGCTGCTTGGTTGTAGAGACGGCTAGCAAACTTCAAGTACATCTCCAAAGCGAGCACTGTAGTAGATTTTCCTGGGCCACCTTGTGTGTTTACGATGTAGACTAGGTCGAAGATCTTGAGTTCCCACAGTATTGTCATTGTCATGATGACCTGAGTCACAGGCCTGAGTAGAGGGAGGGTTATACGGTAGAATGTGCGGAAGGGAGATGCTCCATCTATCTTTGCTGCTTCGAAGTAGTCTCTAGGTATTGTTGCCAGTCCCGCGGAGTAGAGAATCATGCTGAAGCCAGTCCACAGCCAGACTCCACCGAAGATCTCTGCAAAGAGTCCTGTCTCAGGATCAGCAGTCCATGTCCTTGTCAGATTCTCCAAACCTACAGATGTTAGAAGGCCATTCAGTATTCCTACTTGTTTGTCGAAGGTGAAACGCAGCATTATTCCTCCGACGATCAACGGCGTAACCATCCCAAGAAATATTATTGACTTCACAACGGAGGCGCCCTTTACATCTCTCAGTATAATAGCCAAAGCCAGACCGGAAAAGAGCGATAAAGGGAGATGAATTAGTATCCATATTAGATTGTGAATCAGCGCTCCTAGCGGAGGATATTTGGGAAATCCTTCCAGGTTCAGTATTTCTCTGCTTGATAAGACGTCATAGTAGTTTTCGAGTCCGGCGAAATCTCCGGCTGGGGAGAAAAAGCTGATGTATATCGTCTGCAAGACAGGAAAAATGACAAACATGATTATAAGGCTTAGAGCAGGTAAAAAAAAAGGGAGTATCACTTTCGGGCTTTTGATTTCACTTCCCTCGCTTGTTATGGAACCTTTTCCTGTATAGCGGCTAGCACGCTGTCTAAGGCTTCGGGGTGCGCCCACAGGTATTGCAGTTGATCCCAGAATGTAGTCTGGAATTCTCCGCCGATTGTGTCATCCATATCAAGCAAGAGATCTACTCCTTCTAGGAGTTCAGCCACTTCTCTGTCAACTGGAGGATAAGCTGCAATAGACACACCTATGTTCGTGGCGAGATGTCCACCCTCACCAACCTGGACTTCTTGGGCATCTTCGCTGATCAAGAACTTGAATAGTTCTTCCACTTCTTCTAGATGCTCAGTATAGGTTGGTACGAAGAAGTAGTCGGCGGCAAACACTAGTCCACCAGTTCCAGGTAGAGAGAAGACACCGAGATCATCAGGATTGTCAACCATTCCCGTTATCCAGCTACCCATGAAGTACAGACCGTAGTCTCCATCCCACCACAGATCTACAGCAGTAGTCCACTCAATGGGTTCACTGAAGTATCCAGCTTCCAACCATCTCACCAGCGTATCATTGAATATCTCCTTCACTTCAGCACTTGTCCAGTCGACATTACCAGCAATCAAGTCCTGCTGGAGGGTAACGCTTCCGTTTGCAACTATGATGTGATCAACAACGTCTGAGATAGGCCATCCGACACCGTCTCCGGTGGCTATTGGGTTGACTATGCCTGGAACCAGTGAGATATTGTGGAGTAGCTCTTCAAATTCTGTCCAAGTTTCAGGTTCCGTAAGATTATTAGTTTCAAAGAATGATTTCCTATACCAGAATCCTGGCTTCACCTTTCCTGTATATGCTCCTCCGTAAATCGTGCCATCAGCTTTCACAGGATCCAAAGCACCTGGCGAGAGAGTTGATTCATCTATCCAGTCTGTGACATTCAGTGCGTCTCCATCAGCCCCTAGCTCACTTATGTACCATGGCCACATGAATATCAAATCACCAGGTGTCTTGCCAGCATCGAACTGGGCAGGCAATATCGTGGCCAAATCCTCTGCCCTATAGATACGATATCTGACGTTTATTCCAGTTCTTCGTTCAAACTCGTTAAGAACAGGCATGAAAGCTTCCCTTTCTTCGCCAGACCAAGGCCCAATCACCGTAATCGTTGCTCTTGGTGCTAGCTGACTTTGTATATCCGCCAGTTGACCCTTGATATCCGAAAGATTCAGCCCCAAATCTGAAAGCTCATCCACTAGGCTCGCAATGTTGTCTGTCAAATCTGTAACGCTTGATGTTAAATTGGTGACCTCTCCAATCACAGAGAAGCCATACCAAAGACTGCCGGCAGACATAATGATAGCAATGACCACCAATACTACAATTATTGTCTCCATTTGACTTGCCATATTCATTCCTCGAATACCATTAATCACTTTAAACTACTTATATAATTTGTGTAATGTTAAATTTCGCGCTTTGGTACACATCCAAGAATTCGACAATTAAAACTTTCAACGAAACCTAGGGGGCACGAGAATTGAACAATACTATTGGCAAAGACTGGACAAACATGGTTTGAAACCGGTCAACCTGAAACCGACGACATCAGCCCAGGAGTCCCGAGGTAGTTCAGAGATCTCACTCTCAGTTAGCGAACACAGCGGTTATACTGATGAAATCCCAAATCTCAACCAAGAATCAATTCATCTACAGCAAAGAGAAATATGATGATCTTACGTTTCCTTTCCTGTCAACAATGACTTCGAATCTCTCGGTCCAAGGATGACCTTCCAAATCTATTGGGCAGGTCCCGCTAACTATCCATGCTTCTTTCTTCTGCTCCACCATCGATACATCCACTCTTTCAGCATCCTTCTTCTCCTTGACAAAGTCAACAACTATCTTCTCGGCGTCTTCCTTCGAAACAGCTTTCAACCCTGTTTTCCTCCATCCTCTACTAAATCCAAGGTCGAAACCATTAAGAGTTATGAATAGTGAATCGTTAGTGAAACTAAGCACGAACTGATCGCTCATACAGGACGATATAACTAGTACAAATCGACGCGCATGTATGTGGAATAGAAAGACCATGAGTGAAGAAACGAGGGTAATAGCCCACGTAGATATGGATCATTTTTTCACCGCAGTCGAGGAGAGAGAACATCCTGAGTTTAAGGGAAAACCAGTAGTCGTTGGAGCCGATCCAAAGGGAGGAAAAGGAAGAGGCGTAGTCAGTACATGCAATTATCAGGCGAGAGAGTTTGGCATCAAGTCTGGTCTGCCGATCTCAAGGGCTTGGAAGCTCTGTCCTGAAGCCATCTATCGACCAGTCAACTACAAGCTTTACGGAAAGGTTTCCAAGAGAATAATGCAACTCCTCCGTCTATATGCAGAAAGATTCGAACAATGGGGGATAGATGAAGCATTCCTGGACATCACCTCAAAGGTGAAGAGCCATTCAGAAGCGAGAGACTTGGGCCGCCGAATAAAGGCAGAGATTTACAGCAAGGAGAAACTGACATGCTCAATAGGCATAGGCCCGAATAAACTGGTAGCCAAGATAGCTAGCGACTTTGAAAAGCCAGATGGTCTAACAATAGTGAAAGAAGAAGATGTGAAAAAATTCCTCGATCCATTACCCGTGCGCAAACTGTTGTGGGTAGGGAGGAAAACCGCGAAGAAACTGGAAGAGATGGGAATTAGTACAATAGGAGAACTTGCTAACTATGACCCGACAGTACTTGCCGAAACGTTCGGTGTCATGGGTACTCAGCTTTACTTGATGGCCCATGGCGTCGACAGAAGCAAAGTAGAAGAAAGCCATGACGTGAAATCGGTGAGTCGCGAACTGACTTTTGAAGAAGACACAGCAGATTCTGAATTTATACTGGACACTTTAGACAATCTTTCAAGACAAGTACATGCAGATGTGGCAAGGCAAGACCTTTGTTTTAGAACTATCACGATTAAAGTCCGATACAGACATTTCGAGACGCATACACATGGAAAGACTCTGCCTTTTGCAACTGACAATCTGCAAAGCCTCCAGAAAGTGTCGAGCGAGTTAATGCGGCAGTACCTCACTCCACAAAGGAAGATACGCCTCGTAGGTGTCAAAGTCTCAAATCTGGTTTCATCAGAGAAACAAGCAAAGCTAATATGAAGTCCCGGATCTGATGTATAGAACCAAAGTCCAGCCAGAATAGTCTGCATAGTTGCTTGTTCATTGCTGAAGATTCCCACAGCCTCTAGACGCGAGCGGAGTCGAAAGGGCTCTTGCCTAGATGCCCAAAACTATTGAACGTATTTCCAATCTGACGCCGGGAAAGACGAATTTCCAGGATTTCCCACTCGCCTATTTCCCTAAGCTAGGATCTGCTTTAACTGCTTAAGGTTGTTTATTTCTATTGCATCAGTCCCAGTAACAGCTTGCGACAAGGTGGGTTTTGCTTGCGAACCTAGCGTCAGCAATAGAGCGCCTTTGTAAGAAATAGTCAAGGTAAGTCCTTTGTCCCTTAGTTCCTGGGCAATTTTCCTCACTATCGTGAGTTTCTTGAAAAGAGAGTTTCTTCTAACATCAGCGCTCTCGAGTAGATTCATCAATAGATCCTTCTTCATTAAATTAAGATTGATTCTTTCTCTCTCTATCTTCAGATGAAGGCTTTCAGTTCCATTGATGAAAAAGCTAGCTGTCCCTGACTTGAGGAAACTGATTAGCCACGCCAGCGTGTTCAAGACTTCACCGTTGAAGATGGAATCGCTATTTTTCAGAGACGTACAGCACATCTAGAACTATTGATCCGTTAAGCTTGACTTTTACCATGCCTGTGTCGAGTGTTAGATCCTGAAAGGTGAGTTTGATATCAGACTTTTTCCCCGCAAGCTTATCGATTAGCTGTATCAGTATTTGACCAAGATCCTTCGTGGTCTTTGCCATTTTGCTCACTATTCAACAAGCCGTTTCCTTTCGTAAAAACCTTTTGGACTACAAACTGGTGGAAATGCAGATGCCGTTGACCCATTTTCCCCGAATCAAGAGGACACATACGTGCCCTGTCGCGCACGGCGTTTTCATGCTGCATATTTTCGACTTGCGTATAAAAACCCGAAACTTACACCAGTTTTTGAGGTACTTTTTCGATGATGAACCGCATGTGCATGTAAAACCCGTTTCAAATACTTGCCCTTCGGACGATAACTCATCTTTATCCTCCTGTGGAAGAATATGTCATGCACTAAAAAGTACCCTAGCCCATATAGCATTATGCCGATGCCAATGGCAAGCTTGATGTCAAATTCTGATAATAATCCAGTAAAAATGAAGAGAAAGGAAATTACACCGAAAAATAGTCCAAACACGTCATTTTTCTCAAAACGTCCCTTTCTAGGACGGTGATGATCTTCATGAAGATACCATCCAGGACCGTGCATTATGTACTTATGAAGCAACCAGGCTACTCCTTCCATCATGATGAAGATAGCTATGACAGTAAGCAAATAAATCAGAATACCCACAATCATCTTGTTCCCGACATTTTAGTTGATGCTTGTCAAGTGACAATCACGATCCTGTGAATGAGCCGAACACAGACTGCTTTACGCCCAATTGTTATAATATACTTTCCAGACTTTGCAGATTAAAATTCGTATTGGAGCAGCCGTTCTTTGTTAAGAAAATCCCTTGACCAGGTATACCAAGCTTCTTCAACAAGGGGAGCCCCATCTTCAACTCCATACCACAAGCCACACCTACAACTCCCTCATACTTTCTATCCTTCAATATTTTCTCAGCGCAGGCTCCGCCTGGAACAACATAAACATCGTAGCCTTCTGCTTTGCCAAGCGCCGTGGCCTTATTGATGATACAATAATCTCGACAGCTTTGGCAGTTATACGTGGGAACATCAGCGTCAAAATCCGCCATACAATGCCTATCCATACGAGATCTTGCACAGTGAGGAAGAAGTAACGCCTTTCGTTCAGCCTCCTCAAACTCTTCTCTTTGGAGCTTGTTGGCAGCCTGCACTTCAATAAGATCTTCAACAAGCGTTATAGCGTCAGTGAGATTTAACCCTGTAGCCTGATCAATCTTTAATGTCTTTACGAGTCTCTTCGCGTTACTACTCAGAATCTTGTGTAATCTAGCTTCGTAGGCTGACTCAAATACTTGTTTCAATGCGCCCTGCGACAGACGTGTCAGATCATAGATAAAGCTGTAAGGCAACTTCGGTTTCGCCTTCTTCACGAAGTATGACGTATGTCATATTTAAACATTGCCCAAATATCCACCCCTAACAATTGAAATAGACGAGAAATGCGTAGATGGTCGCAATTTAGGCAAGTCTTGACTTGTTAGATAGTTCTTTTGTCCTTTCTATGGGTACGTCTCTCAGATGCTGCACACGATCATCTGCACATCCGTAGTTCAGTTACATCATTTAGCATAGTATCTCTCACGCTAGCCTTCTTGTCGTGAGTTTCTTGATCGTTGGCATCCTGAGAAAATAATACATATTAGGCTTGGAAAGACATAAAGGCGTGGGTAAGATTTGACAAATCGGATTTGATCTACTTATGCTTCCGAACAAAAAAAAGGTGGGGAAAACTGGAAAAATCGGAATCATCGGAGGAGGGCCCGGCGGATTAAGCTGCGCCATGCTTCTAGCGCATAGAGGATTCGACGTTACTGTATTTGAGAAAAGAGAAGAAGTGGGCGGACGAAATTCTCTCCTAAAGCTAGGTGAGTTCAAGTTCGACGTAGGACCTACCTTCCTTATGATGAAATTCGTCCTCGATGAGCTTTTCGAACTCTGTGGTCGAAAAAGCGAGGATTATCTAGAATTCAAGCAGATTGACCCTATGTATCAGCTCAGCTTTCCAGACTTCAACATTCAAATGAGCAGCAATAAAGAAAGAATGAGAGAAGAACTTGACCGACTGTTTCCACAGTACAAAAAAGGACTTGACAAGTTCTATTCAAAAGAAAGGGGAAGATATCAGAAAATTATGTCGAGCTTATACCGTGAATATTCGAGCTTGCTGTCATTCTTATCTCCGAAGATCATAGCTGCTATACCTTCGCTTTTTCTGGGTGGCTCAATCTTCAATAACTTGGGAAAGTATTTCAAAGATGAAAAATTACGAGTCTGCTTCACCTTTCAATCTAAGTATCTGGGAATGTCACCTTGGGAGTGTCCGGCTGCTTTCACGATGATTCCTTTTGTTGAACACGAATTCGGCATATATCATGTCATGGGTGGTTTGAACGGAATATCAAAAGCAATGGTCAAAGTGGTTGAGGAAGAAAATGGAGTTGTACTCACTCGAACAAAAGCCGAAAAAATTGTGACAGTTGGAAAAAAGGTTACCGGCGTGCAGTTGGAGGGAGGTAGAAGAATTGCTTTCGACAAAGTTGTTGTTAACGCTGATTTTGGCTATGCCATGAGAAAGCTTGTTGAGCAGAATTTGCTCAGCAAGTATTCTTCTGAGAACCTTAAGAAGAAGAGATTCTCTTGCTCAACGTTCATGCTCTACTTGGGAGTTGACAAGAAATACATTGCTCCTCACCACAACATAATATTCGCAGATAACTACCGCTCAAATCTCAACGACATTTATGAAGGCAGGCTATCATCGGAATACTCTTTTTACCTACAGAATGCATGCGTTACAGACGACACTCTGGCACCCAAGGGCAAATCGACTATCTACTTACTGGTGCCAGTTCCCAATAATCGCAGCAAAATTGATTGGATTAAGAAAGAAAAAGAGTTCAAGGAAAACTTGTTGAAAACAGTTGAGACAAGAACACCTATGAACGATATTCGCGAACATATAGAGATTGAAAAGACGATTACGCCATATGAATGGGAGGAAAACTACAATGTTTACATTGGAGCAACATTCAACCTAGCGCATAATCTTTCTCAAATGCTGTATTTTAGACCTCATAACAAATTTGAAGAACTGGAGAATCTCTTCTTGGTTGGAGGGGGAACACATCCTGGAAGCGGACTGCCTACTATATATATTTCTGGACTCGTAACAGCAGGACTGATATCAAAGGAACATGACTTCAGGATGCCAAGGAAATGATATCTATTTTGATCTAAAACTCCCTGAAGCCCAGAGATACACTGTAAGATAGGCCGTAAGCATAGAGAAATTGAACAAGAAGTCTTCTATCGGTATCGTAATCACACGTATATTGCTGATGGCCGACGAAGAGTATTCGACTACTGGAAGAGAGGTAAGTATGAAATTGAATATGAGAAACAAAAACAGCGTCACAACAATATAGATCCAGTAAGCCCTCGAGGAAAAAATGCGAATATTGACCAAGGATACAAACAGCATGGTCAGACCAGCTGAAAGAATTGCCAGAAAAGTATATTCCTTATCGAAAAATCCGAATGATGTGGCGATTAAGAGGAGTCCTATACCTCCAAAAGCCCACTTGTTTGGTGAAAAAAGTCTGGTGTCCCCAAGAAAGTGGATGATTGATTCAAAAACGAAAAGACAACTGAAAGGTACTGTAACAAAGAAAAGCATCTCCTCTAACGGAAGACCTAAGAGCTTTGTTTGGCCCACATAAGACGGATTGAATGACCAGTGTCCTCTGTGAGTAGCAAGAACGTCCCATCCAACGAAAAAGACTCCAACAAGAGCCAATGCAATCAGGAATGGTCTTGTCTTTGAGTAGAATCTAATCCTTCTGTTAAACGAGAAGACAAGAGGAAATGCAATTATGACAAGGTTCAAGTAAAGATAGAAGCTCATAGGTTACCATATTATAGTAGATTTATAAATTAACTTTGCACTTGGGTCTTCGCGCTTCCTAAGGCGCACACTGTTTTCGGTCTTGCACCCAATTCTAAGCGGCTTTGCAGACTTAACCCAACACTTTCTACTTCGCTTTTCCTGAAGTTTAGACGCTAAAAGCCAAGGCTGTAGTAGCAGAGCAGAAATCTTCCTCTTCACTCTATATCATAGTTCTCATTGAGTGCTTTCCAAGCGCGCGCTCTATCTCTGGAAGAGATCTTGACAGATACAGAAAGAACACATCGAATGGCTATTACTCAAGACCAATCAGATATTGATAAGGTTACAGGCGATCTAGCTTCAGCAATTGACGTAGCAAAATTAACGATCAATACAGCCAGAACAGCAATTGAAGAAACGAAATCATCGATTGATGTAACAAAGGAAGCGATCAAAGATGCGGAAGCGTCGATTGATCAGATGAAGACAGCCATTGATGTAGCAGCGAAAAAAAGCAAGCTTTGAGCAATAGACGGACACAGGGCGCGAAAGTCATATAAGGCTATAATTTGATAGCTATGAATAGAGGAAGGTTAAACTTCTAAATCCAAGGAGGATTTTATGAATGCCACAGAACAGTAACCAAATAGAATCCATTAGAGATGAGTTGGTCGTGCCTTTTGGAGAAATGCTTGCCCAAATTGCGAAAGGCGTAGCAGACGCGCAAAAGGCTTTCGATGAACAGTCTATAGATTTTCAGAAAAGGATTTTCACTGATCCTGACCTAAAGGACTTACGAGATGCTGGTGTACAAGCAACGTGGTACCAGATACCTGAAGTTAACGCCGTACTGAAAGTATCTGTTTCTACGCATTCCGAAAGCGAAACTTCAGGGAAGAAGAAACTGCCATACTTTCTCCGTTTGGCTCCTTATAATGCCACTTATAAGAACTCGTTTGACTTCGAATATACTGGAGCTAGTGAGATGAGTTTTAAGATAGTTCCAATCCCTCCTCCAGTTGCTACAGCTTTAACACTGGTTCCTGATGTAGTGGGGAAGACAAAGGAGGACGCTGAAAAGGCCATTGGCAATGCTAAGCTTGTATTGGGCGAAGTATCCTATGAAGTCAGTACTGAGACCCCCGACACTGTCACCAGACAAAGCCCCGAAGCAGATGCAAGAGCCAATGTGGGGGACTCCGTGAACATTGTACTGGCGAAAGCATAAAATACGTTCAGATATTACTGAGTAGAAGAAGTTATGGGTGAGAGTTATGCCTCGTAGTATAGCTGAGCTTGAGTCGGAGATAGAAAGAATAGGAAAAGATCTAAAAGTCAAGACTGAAGAATTGGCTAAGGTTCAGAAACAATTCACGGACTTAAAAGCCGAGTTGGACAATGCGAAAGGCATACTGGTTCAAAAGGATGCTCAGCTGTCAGACAAGGAAAAAACAATAGCTCAACTACAAAAAAACCTTAGGTCCCAAACCGACGAGTACAATGCAGTTCTCAAAGAAAACAAAGCACTAAAGGCAACCGTGGCCGATTTGACTTCAAAATACACAGTTATTCTTGAAAAGTACGATGCCATTAAGGCTGAGGCAAAAAGGCCTATAGCAACGCCTACCCAGTTGGCAGGCTCGTTCAAGAAAGCTCTCGAAGCAATGAAGAAAGAGCTTAAAACTTCTGAGGAATCCTCAGTAGGCTATGTAGTCAGCAAGCTTGACGTGATCCTTAAGACAGGCATTGGTGTAGATGAAAAAGAGAGAGTGACTTTTTTACTTCCGAAGGTAGAAGAGGTTACAGCAGAGCACTTGAGTACCGTTCAGTTTTCCATAAGGGCTGTTCCCAAAGTGAGAAAATGAGAGTCAAGAACCGATGTGACGACTAGGAGAACAGTTAGTTTTAATAGATCGAGTACCGAAAAGATACAGAGAAAGGTGTGAATTGTGGGTGTAGGACAAGATCTTCTGAACGTACCATTCGGGGATATGGTAATGCAATTGGCATCGGCAATTGCAGAAGGTCAACACAAACTAGATCTAGTGAGCATTGAAATCTCTAAGATTATGGGTGACAGAAGCAAGGCTTGGGTTGAACTACCAAAAATAAAAACGGATGGAACGGACTTCGAAGGTACAGAAAAACTATCTTTGATTGCAGCTGGGTTTGTTCCAACCTTCTACCAGTTTGTGGATTCGATCATTGAAGTGAAAATGGCAATCTCTATGACTAAAACCACTGAAGCAGCAGTTTCGGTAAGAGCAAAAGCTGGCTGGCTATGCTTTTCTGCATCAGTGAATGCATCCTATTCAAGCAAATACTCGTACAGCGTTGAAGGCTCTAGTCTTATTAGAACAAAAATTGTTCCAGTTCCAGTCCCTAAAATGCTAGAAGAGAGACTCAAAGCAATAGTCGAACTTCAAATAGAAAAAGCCAAAACTGTACCCTCAACCGAAGAAACTGGTACAACCATACCATAGCTTCCAGTTTCCTGACAGTACAGCACCACTGCAATGGCACTAGGAAGCACTAATGTGGCTAGTCAACTTTAGGAACCAGTTTCCTTTGTCATCTGGTTTACCAGAAACCAGAATGAAACTCTAGTATGAAGATGCGTGATCAAAATGAGCATGACGAATCCGCGAGAACGCTCATTTCCATATCATCTGAATGCCGACGCAGTCGAGAAAGAGTACCGTATCTGGAAGTGTTTAGAGGAACAGCTTAGAGAAGAGAGAAGAGAAAGGCGAAGAAAAGACAAGTTGCTTGAAGAAGAAAGACAGCAGTTGTGGGACAGTCTGAAAAAAACCAGAACCAAGAAATCTTCAAATCCGCATAGGAAAAATCCAAGATCCAAAGACAGAAAAGATTGGGAGGAAGCAGGAAGAAGCCAAAAGAGAGGTTTCATGAAACGGAGAATATCAAGCTCGCATCAAGCGCAGAAAGAACAAGAGAATTGGGAAAAAAGAAGAGAGAGACTGCGTATAAATAACCTTAGGAAGAATAAGGCGAAGAACCAGCAGATTGGGTCCAAACATCGTGAAGAAGAAAAGGTCACAGATCTGCAAACCAAAAACAGACATCAAGCGCAGAAAGAACAAGAGAATTGGGAAAAAAGAAGAGAACGGTTGCGCGAGAAGGCCGTAGGGAAGCGGATGATGACCTTGCTGCGAGAAAGAAAAGAACAGGAAGAGTGGGAAAGAAGAAGGGACAGGCAGCGATTCCCTCTTTCCTGAATTTGGCTCTTGGACATGTAGGATTGGTGAGATTGAGTTCAAAGGCGTTCTTCGAGCAAATCGAAAGACTAATTCAAGAATATTCTGGAAAGAAGAAAGAGAGGTTTCTCGTTCGAGAAGAATACATCGACCATGGTATTCCTCAAGGAAGGAATCCCGAATACTTGATCGAAATTAATGACTTTTCAGAAGAAAAAGCAGGAAAAGATAGCTTAGAGGAACCTCTAGAGACGGTCAGAGTAGGTATGAGTGCAAAATTTTTCACAAAACTAATCGATAAAGTTGGAGGAAAACTGTATGTAGAGATGTACGGTGATGAAATTATTCAACGGCTTAATGATGCTCAAATGATGCTCAGATCTGGATACGTCCAACCTCCAGGAACACTATTCTATAGTCAAAAGCACTTCAGATTGAAGATCAACGGTGTGAAGGTCGGTATCTTGTGATTGGATGTGTTTCATAGAAGGTGAGGCTGAGGAGACAATTGACACATGGGACAAAACAAGCGTTCGGGCATCAGGGGGGAGCTTCTTCCTTCGGTCGGAGTAGCCAAGCGGGATTACTTGGAAGAACTGTTCTACACAGAGTTAATGCCTCGTTTGGAATTGTCCTTTAGACGAAATCGAAATAGTGTAACGGGGGCGTTTTACCCGCTTACATTGTATGGTTCTTTCTGTGACAATGCAGCTGCAAGGATGGGTATCATGCTACTTCAGAAAGGTATCAAAGCAGACGTAGTGATAACAGCATCTCATGCTAGCTTGATCTATAAAAATCTCATAATCGATCCGACATTCTATCAGTGGTACACTATTAGAGGAGATGAGCAAGTTCCGAGATATGTCGACCAGAACGGAACAGAACGGCAGTTTACTGCTGAAGAACTAAGTCGTGGTTTTATCGGAACATGGGAAGAACTTCTCAACTTTACTAGTAGAAAAAGACCTTTGAGTGGCACAATCATTGTGCCTGATCGGAATATCGAAGTAACAGAAGATGTTTTGCGTCTGTTACTGAGCTTCATGTACTGGGATGAAGATCTGGCCATTCATGTAGCGATTGACAGCGATAAGCGTCCAGATCAAATGGGACCACAAGGAGCGCTTTGGGGAATAATTCAAGGAGAGATCAGAACGTGGATAAAATATAATGATCATATAGCGAGTGGCAAGAAAGATTGGAGAGATATTGAGAACAACAACATTTGGGAGCGGATGGATTGCTGTCTGAGGCCACTGAGGACTGAAATCGGTCTGCAATTGTCAAGGGAGATGAAGTGGTGTGAAAGCGAAGATTACGTCATTGCCTTGGGAGATACCCTCAGCAAGATTGCTGGGAGATATGGAATGACGTCGCATGAACTTTATGACTATGACGGGGGCACAGGAACTGCAAATAGACAGAGATTGAGAAGCGGAAACCCTGACTTAATCTATCCCGATGAGATAATAAGAGTGCCTGTTAAGGCTTCAGATCGATGAATGGCGGCATGAGATAATTGGAAGAGATCGCGCGCAGTTGCGGAAACAGTAATGAAGCAAGGAAGCTTTCGGAAGATGGATTTGACTATGTCTATGTCTGCCAGAAAGACGAAGTCATGCTATTCAGAAAGCGCAAGTAATCCTGTAGCGAAAAACGTGGTGTAAACGCCTATCTCTGTAGGGTAAACTCCCATTCGCACCATAAGTCCGGTGGATGATGATCTGGTGGGCAAGTCAGACACTTCACTTTTGCTTTTGGATTCAATGTTCCTGCGAAATTTTTCAGATATCCGTGCCGAACATTTTTGCACGGAAATTCCCCAAAGCCCTTCTTCACACGAGTCTCTTGTGTTCGACATCTGTCAATTCGCAGAACGGCTCGGTGATCACTTATCTGAATTGTCTTGAAGGGTTGATCCAGACCCCAGCTTGACTTCTTCAAGAGATTCGTGATCGTTCGGATATCGATATCTTCTTTCAAGCCATACATCTTTCGCAGGCTCTTTGCTTCGATATTGGCCAGGATCTGCCAGACCCCTGCATCAATTGTTGTTGCAGCCTCTGTGCCGAATTTTTTTTCTATCCCCAAGAAGTACAAACCGTCAACCCTCCAAAGGTTTCTAATCTGAAGGAAGATGAAGTCAAGCAGCTCTTCAATTGGCATGTCAGTCAGCATTCTACGGTCTTCAACACTTCCAAGAGGATAATCTCTCATGTGAAACACCGTACAAAGTACACAAAGTATCAGACGTTCACTTATTAAAGCTTGATTTCAGTCACAATCAGTGAAGAAGAAAGATCGAAAGCTCTTCGACCAAGATTTTGGGTCTGAACAATGGAGAGGGACATGATTTGACAGATGAAGTCTTTCTTGGCGGCAGGATGAATCACCTCCGCTCAGATCCGCAAAATGAAACCTATTTAGTGAAACAGACTACAGCTGGATCAGACTATTACGCCTATAGAAGGGTAAACATGTTTAGGACATTGCCAGCGCTTATAAGCTAACCTCTCAAACCTATTTTGTCAGAATACACAAGAGCTGGCAAGACCTTGGAAAGACTCATAGAAACCGTCATACTTGGGATCATCCAAGGCCTAACAGAATGGCTTCCGATCTCCAGCACAGGACACCTAAGATTGTTTGAAAACCTTCTAAACTTTGAGGTCCCCATTCTCTATGACGTCATTCTCCACGTAGGAACTCTGGTCGTCATCTTGGTGTATTTCAGAAGAGATATTGCAGAGATGTTGTCGTCTTTTGTACGCCCAGATTCTGAAACGAAATATGGAAGAGCTGCCTCTTTGATTTTTGTCGCCGTAGTTCCTACGGCTCTTATCGGATATGTGTTTGGCGGACTTATAGAAGATACATTTCAGGCTTTCCTCTCGATCGGTGTAGCGTTTCTTTG
Source organism: uncultured Candidatus Bathyarchaeia archaeon (assembly GCA_964347765.1). Lineage (GTDB taxonomy): Archaea > Thermoproteota > Bathyarchaeia > Bathyarchaeales > Bathycorpusculaceae > CAYGAG01. The sequence goes on along the minus strand of CAYGAG010000001.1, from coordinate 22,372 downwards.
CCTTGGAACCGTGCTTTACGCATCAAAGCTGGGAAATGAGAAGTCAGATACTATAAGTTATTCGACAGCCTTGATGATCGGTCTAGCTCAGGGCATAGCCATTATCCCGGGTATATCAAGGAGTGGTGCGACAATTTCAATTGCGCTTCTTTTGGGTGTCGAGCAAAAAGAGGCCTTCAGATTCTCCTTTTTGATTTCAATACCAGCCATACTTGGTGCGTTGACCTATGCAATATTGAAAGAATCTGGCAAGCTAATTGCCACTGGTCTAGGATGGGTCGAGATTCTGACTGGGACCTTCATAGCGATGATGGTGGGTTATTTTTCATTGCAGCTTCTCTGGAGGACGTTGTCGAGAAGAAAGTTTCATCTTTTCTCGGCTTACTGTTGGTTGCTTGGCATATTTCTAGTGCTAATCGATACTTTTCAGCCATTTTGGCCTTCCGGATAAGAACTCAGTCAAGAATCTTGCGAACTTATCGTTCTTATCATAGATCTCGACTATCTCTTCGTTGGCTAGGACTTTGAATCCTTCTGCAAGTGTTTTGGAAATCCGATCTGCGATGCCTACCGGTGTTCCGCCCTTCAATTTGCTTTTCAACAGTGTTGCAACATCTGTATATTCCCTGCGTGTTTCCACGATCCACCTTCCAGAGTCAATATATGGTCCTGAAACAGTATATGCTTTAGCTACGTGTTTGTTTAGAAACTTGCTGCAAGCTTCTCTCTTTTCCAGAGGTGGTCCCAAATGCTTTTTGATTGGTGAGATATGACGTTGTTCTACTTCAAAAATGAACATATTCAGACTCTCTTCATCGCTCCACGGGAGGCCTCTAAAAACATTGAACCCGTTCATTTCAAGCTGTTTTCTTAAAGAGCGTTGAGATTTGTACAGCTGTCCCCAAAGAATGTCAGCTACCGCCTCAACCCTTCCAAAAGCCACAAATATGAGCGTGGAGCCATGTCTTGTTAGAGTATGTTTTAACTCTTTTGCTGACAAAGCCACTGTCCTCAGGGGATAGAAAAAATCTACGCGTGGATTCTCCAGGAAAGCTCGGGCGGCCGCCATGAATACATAAAGCTTCTGAGGTCTAACTGCAGATGCAACATTCCTTCCCTTGTCTACTGGATCCACTACCACGAATGGACGTTTGAACAGAAGTCTCAAATCATCTTCTCTATCACCATAGTAATTTTCGACATCTATTACGATCTTATCTCTACGTTCCGCAAAGATCTTCAATGTTCTTGCAAAGGAGGCATAATGAAGAATCAGAAGTTCACAAAGGTAACCGCTGAATCCTCCAACTTTGATCTCAGCGCCGTAAACATCTATTCCTTTCATGAACTTCTTCAAAAGGCGTACTTCACGTTTCTCTTCTTCCTTCAGACGTTTTTTAATGTAATCTGTGTGGAAAGGTGTGCGATCTGTTGCGCTTAGCCATTCTCCTCTTTCAACTTCATAGCACGGTACGATATTTACCCTTACACCATCAACGATTGCTTCTAGATATGGATGTTCTGCGAATCGTTCAATCTGTTTCGAACTTTGTGTGGCTTCCCTGGCTATTTTCAGGCAAACTTCACCAAGTGATTTCCTAGGCATAGTTGTCGCTACTCGCATGAAGATATCTATATCTGGTTCTTTGGCAAGCCACGTGTCCTTCGCAACAGAGCCTTCCACACGTACCTTAGCCTCAACATTCAGATTCTTGGAAGCATTAGCAACTCGTTGTCTAAGCTCATCAGCTAGAGCTATTATCCTAGCGCGCTCCTCCTTACTAGGAGTGATCCTTTCCAAAACTGTCCCGGACAGTCTCTCAATTTCCATGGGCATAAACACGGTCTCTTATACGTTATAATTGTGGACAAAATTCCTTCAGAGTTGAATAGATAGGCCCTTGAGGGGTCAAGTCGCTTCTTTTGAGTCTCAAGCATTCGGCCTTGACAGTTCCAAACTCAAAATCTGCATTTTCTTTTATACATTCAATAAGTTCGTTCTTGTTCCTTGCAGATCTTACACGAGCAATAGTGATGTGAGGACTAAAGCCCTTCGAGTCCGCCCTAAAGCCCAATGACCGTAGACTAGGCTCCAATTGGTTAAAGATGTTCCGCATATGATCGGCCCCTTCGGTCAGTCCGGCCCATATCACGTTCAGGCGGTGCAGATGCGGAAATGCACCGACTCCTCGAACCTTAACTTCAAAGGAAGTGAACTGAACCTTCTTCATTTCTTCAAAGATCTGTTCAACCATTTTATGAGCTATGTTTCCCAAAAAACGCATGGTTACATGGATGTTCTCAACCTTGACAGCTTTCACGTTTGCCCCCGTCGCCCACAAGAGATCTTGAACTTTCTTCATCCTATTCAAGACTTCTTGGTTATCTATGTCGAAAGCTATGAAACTTCTTATAGCTGCTACCATTGTGCGGATTTCCCTTCGAGTTATGTCTGTTCCCTCATTCTATAAATGCTTTGTATAAGGGGAAAAGGGCCAATGCATGGAGCTATGCTGATTAGTCTTTGGTGTTGTCCGTTCCTAGGCTTTAAACCATTTGAATATTAGATAGGTTATGTCCTCTTTCTCCATGTCTGGCACTGCTATAATGAATCGTTTTCGGACAGTGGTTGCCAGTCTTCCGGCTTTCACAATTTCAGTGGCCGTTATTTCTGACTTAGGTTCTTTTACTGAGACCATGTAAGGAGCATGTTCTAACCCGGGACCATGCTTGTAGACGGCGAAGCCACAACCGAATTTTATGCCAGGTGTTACAACCAGGCCCCCTTCGCGTAAATCGCGATACACTGTATATTTCTGATCGAATTCTTCATAAAGCTGTTTGGCTTGTCTGCGAAGCTTCTTCAGTGTAACTCTCTTCCTTTTTGATCCTTCATATACCGTTATCGTTCCTCTTTCGGCGAGATAAACACCTTCCATCAAATCGAGAATTAGTGGAACACGAAATTCTGGGATCTTGGGCTTTGAGATGCCTAAAGGCTTCCCGTAAAACCCAATCTTATAAAGCCTTGACCCGTCTACAGGGTCCCACACTACGAGAAAATTCTCTATGAACTCAACCTTGATTTTGCGTGGCATAGAAGTCTTCCCTTTCATACAATGAAGGATAGAATGCGAGCAGCATCAGCCGCGTCTTCAGCTTTGTCTGCAGAATCTTCAAGTAGTTTGAGGATGTCTCTCAGGAGGATCAGAGCTGGAAAGTCAAGCTTGCTGTCCAATAGTTTGATTTCAAGTCCACGGTAAAGTTCGTCAACTATTCGTTCAGCGATTTCCACGTCCTTCGCTTTCTCCAAGACTTTGTTTGATCCGTAATTTAAGATCATCATCATTTCTCTGAGCCTTTGTGTGGTCTCCTGGACAGATTCCGAAAGCTTGAGCAAGCCTTCTTTGACGTCTTTTGGCACGGCCCAATCATGCTCCATGATCTCAAGAAGGCGGAAAGCTATACCTTCACAGAAATCGGCAATCTCGCTTGTAAGGTTTGTGAATCGAAGGAAGTCTTCTCTACTTAGAAGGATTGCTCCGATTTCAGCAAGTTCACGGGACACCTGACGTCTTGCTTCATCGACTTCGTCTTCTTGCCTCTGAATTTCGTTGAAGAACTGTCTTGCGTTTTTCTTGTCATCTTTCATGAAGCAGTCTATCATCTGCGGCACAATTCTTGTCAGGTCTAAGACTTTCCTTAAGTGATCTTGACAAACGCCTAAGGCTCTCCGTTTCACGCGTCTCTCTGTCTCTGCTGGTAGCACCAAGTTTATCACTCCCCCGTGAAGATATATACAAATGCTCAAGACTAAATATGCTGAACTGTTAAAAAAGGTAACGACGTTTCAGCCTTCAAATGGTTCTCCCAAATCATCGAAATCTGCTTTCCATCGGAAATACTTGCGCAAAAGATCAGGCAGCTCTTTAATCCTGGCTCGAACTTGTTTCCATGAATCACGGTCACGAATGGTAACTGTATCATCATCCAATGTCTCGTAGTCCACGGTTATTCCTAAGGGTACACCGATTTCATCTGCCCGAGCGTATCTTCTACCGATGGAACCGGCTTCATCATACTCCACTGAGAATCCTTCACTGAGGAGTTCCTCTTGAACATACGATGCTTTTTCAGGTAGGCCATCTTTACTCACCAAAGGATAGATGCCCAGTTGGATGGGAGCTATATCCCTTGGAAAACCTAGAATTGCTCTATTGTCCTTGACGTGGTAAGCGCACTCGAGAGTTACATGAACCATTCTATCTGACCCAAAACTTGGCTCTACGACATGGGGAATGAACCGTTTTCCACGCTCTTCAGTCAGTCTGGATGTTGTCTCTACATGTTCGGGCAGGATTTTATGTTCTGCAATTAGATAGTGACCTTCTTTTTCTAGGGAATTCACGATTTTTTCAGCGTCAGTTTTGGAGATTATGTCTGCGATCTTTTCGGCTTCATCTTTAAAAGCTGGCCCTAACCTTGCCATAATTGGCCTGACGACTTTCTGTTCTTTCTTTATCGGCTTTTCATGTTCTTTGAAAACACGCATGTCTACGCCACTAGCTTCCATGTGGCTCTTCAGATCATAGTCTGTTCGGTATGCGTGTCCTGAGACCTCCACCCACTCCCATCGATCAACGTAGATTTCTTGGTCAAAGGCTTGGACAGCATAGTGCGCCTTTTCCCATGGCAGTTTTTCGACGAACCGCTGCTTTTCAGCTGGTACGCCCAAGTTGACCAGCAATTTCTTGGCTAGAACCATGAAGATAGCCTGCCACACTGTTTTTATGTAGCCTTCATCAAGTGCTTCTCTCATTGTAACCTTAACAATCCTGTCTGAGCCTTTCAGTTTGTCTCCAGCTAGGACTAGCGGCAATCTTTCGTCTTCAAAGTCTTTCAGGAGAAAACAGTCAGGTTTCTCAGGATCAAAGAAGAACTCGAGATCCATAATTGTGAATTCCCGCAATCTCATAAGCCCTTGTCGTGGCGAGATCTCATTCCGCAAAGCATGGCCAATTTGCATAACTCCAAACGGAAGCTTCTCTCTGGCCATCTCATATAACCGTCTGAATTCGACGAATATCCCTTGGGCCGCTTCAGGACGACCGTAGCCTACAGCTCCAGAGTAGGGACCGATAGTAGTCTTGAACATTGTTAAAAAGTATCTTGGCTTACTGAATCCGCCTCCGCACTCTGGGCAGCGAATCTCATGCTTCCCAATAGCTTCTTCAACCTCTTTCAAGCTCAGCCTCTCAGCTTCAGTCTCGCCAATCTTTGCGAATTCTTGCAGTAGATGATCCGCACGGTAGCGTCGGCTGCATTTCAGGCATTCTACCATAGGCTCCTTGAAGTGATTGACATGGCCGGACGCTTCAAAGACCTTACTTGGGGTGACTACTGGAGATTCTATCTCTAAAATTTCTAGTTTGTTGAGAAACGTCTCTCTTACCTTTCTTTCAATGTTCTGTTTTAACTTGGCCCCCAGAAAGCCATATGTCACAAAACCGCTTGCACCACCATAGATCTGGTAGGACTGCCAAAAGAATCCTCGACGGCGGGCCAACTCATCTATCATTGTGTACTTGTCAGGACTTTTCGCCTTCCCCGTCAAAGTTGTTCAACCTTCTCTGACTTAATGCTCTAAAAGACATAAGAGAGTTATCAACATAATTGTTTCTGAACAGAATCCTGGTGAGTGAGTATGAGAGTCCTAAACCATCAAGACTTGCTGGATCTGGTTAATGGCGCAGCCATCTACTCCGCTGGGGGAGGCGGAGCCCCTGAAATAGGCTACGAGATAGTCGAGAGACTCTCATCTGAGCAGCATAAGGTAAGGCTCGTAAGTTCCTCAGAATTGCCTGATGAGTCGAGAGTCGTAAACTTCGCTTGTGTAGGAGCCACGGCTAACGTTGAATATGATCCGGACGCTGCTGTTAGAACCCTGAGAGCCCTTGAAGACTACACTGGTTCCCCTGCTTCCGCCATCATTCCTGTGGAACTTGGTGGTTTCAATACTCTGGCGGCGGTTGATGTTGCTGCAAGATCAGGTCTCCCTGTTGTAGACGGTGACGGAGCAGGCAGATCAGTTCCGGAAGTCCATCTCAAAGTCTACACGATTGATGGCATACCCTTGACTCCTATGGCTGTTGCAGATTTACACGCTAAAAACATAGTTCTAGTTAAGGAGACTATGGATTCAAGGGGCGCCGAAAGGATCGCCCGCGTCTTGGCCTCCGAATGGCATCATACCGCATATACTGCCCGAAGGATCTTAACGGCTACTCAGGTGAGAAGTTCTTCGGTACAAGGCAGCCTCTCCAGATCTATAGATATCGGCAGATTGTTGAGGAAGAGTGTTGATCCTGTGAAGGACATTCTCGCAGAAACGGGCGGCATCAGGCTCTTTGAAGGCGTTGTGGAGAAGATTGGGAAGCAGACAGCGGAGGGCTTCACGTTTATAAACGTCAGAGTCCACGGAGAACATGGATACGCGGGCAATCTATTTGAGCTGAAAGCCAAGAACGAAGTGTTAGTCGCTTATCACGATGGGAAGTTGGCTGCTGTGGCTCCTGATATCATCACACCCATACATTCTGAAAATGGAAGATGCATAACTGCCGAAAGGCTTTCAGAAGGCGACAGACTAACGATAATAGGCATCCCAACTGCGGAAAAATGGAGGACTCGTAAAGGATTAGAACTTTGGAATGATGTGCTGAAAAGAACAGATATCCATGAGATATACGTGCCGATAGAGCAATTGCTTTCAAAGTGAACTTATCGTTTGGTTCTTACCATAGAGATCCATCCTTTTCAGCTCATGGTTCGACTTATCACAAACCCAAACACGTGCGTGGCCAAGGTGTGGTTTCCAGCGATCACGTTTAATTTTTTGTCAATATAGCATCTTATATAAAGATACCACGAGATATGGAGATAGGATAGTGTTGAGTTCTTGTCAAAGATAAAGGCAGCTTTGATCGGGGTTGGAAATTGCGCTTCTGCTCTTGTTCAAGGTCTTCACTACTACAGTGGTTGCAAGAGAAGTGAAGAGTGTGTTGGACTACGAAGCCTTTTCTTAGGGAGTTACCATCCAGGTGATGTTGAGATAGTCGCGGCCTTTGATGTGGATAAGCGGAAGGTTGGTGAAGACTTGTGCAACGCTATCTTTGCACGACCCAACAATACATTGAAACTACTCAGTGTCCCGGAAACTGAAGTTGAAGTGCATAAGGGACCAGTTCTGGATGGTGTAAGCCATTATACAAGAAACATTGTGAAGTTGAGCAGCGTGCCAGAAGCGAATGTAGTTGATATATTGAATGAAAGAGATGCAGAGATCGTCGTCAATCTGCTTCCGAGCGGAGCGGTCAAAGCTTCAGAATGGTATGCTGAGCAGGCGTTGACTGCAGGATGCGCCTTTATCAATGCTACGCCAGTGTTCATTGCGAGTGAGGAATCTTGGGCCAAACGCTTCGAGGAGGAAAGACTGCCTCTGGTGGGTGATGATCTGATTGATCAGGTAGGTGCCACTACGTTGCATAAGACTTTGCTGAAGTTGCTCTCAATGCATGGAGTTCGCATTGTGAAAACTTATCAGTTGGATGTGGGTGGCGGGACAGAATCCTTGGAAACATTGGGGCGAACAAGAGATGTGAAGCGAATTGTTAAGACGAAGTCTGTGGAAACAGCGTTGCCCTACAAGGCTGATGTGGTGGCCGGATCTACCGACTACGTAGATTTTCTGGAGAATCGTCGGGATAGCTACTTCTGGATCAAGGGCTTGTATTTCTGCAAGGTGCCAATGGAAATGGACTTGAGGCTGTCTACGGTTGACGCGCCGAACGCGGGATCCGCACTTCTTGATGTGATAAGAGCGGTAAAGATTGCCTTGGACAGACATCTGGGTGGGGCGATAATGGCCGTCTCTGCTTATGCTTTCAAACATCCGCCAGCGATGGTTTCGCTAGGCGCTGCTGAGAAAGAGTTTGTCGATTTTGTTGAACGAAAGGCTTAGGCTGTGGATGTCATTTTTCGCAGATTTTCTCGAGTTCGTTTACTAACTTATTTTTGAAGCCGGCTTCCACCAATTTCTCCTTCAAAAGGGATATGGTTTTCACTGGCGAAGGGTCTATGTTTCTTAGAACTGCGAGATATATGCTTGTGAAGTCACCAATGTAGATGGAGGATAGCATCCTGGCCAAGCTGCTTTTTCCAATGCTGTGGATCTCATAGATCTTCTCCGTAGCTTTTGACATCATCTCTTTTGTAGCTTCGATTCTTTGCTTCACTTCTTCGGATTCATTTCTGTCACGGATGAATAGGGTAGAGAAGTAATCAGCAAAATCGTTCGCCGTTTCCCAACCCATGATTTCATTGTGATCGAGTTCAGGAAAGAAGTCCCACTTGGCTGGGATCTTGCTGTTCTCATTGAACTGCTGCTTGTAACGCATTGCGACAGCACGGTAGATTCCAAAGCCATAGATGATTGGAATCGTTCTGTTTATTCGTGCGGCGAGTTTCTTTGAAAAATTGTCTTCAAGAGGGATTTCAGGAGAATTTTCATCCTGGACACGCTCCAAGACCTTTTCGGCTTCAGAGATTTCAGATACAGCTTCAGAGATCAGGCCAATCTTTTCAAGAATTACTAGCAAGGGCAATGACAGGTAAGGAAGGGCAGCCCTAGGGGGCATGCCTGATGGCACGCATAAGTATGGCAACTCAAGTTTCTTGGTGAACTTTAGGAGTCTTCCTCCGGAGCTAATACAGATTACCATGCTGCCTCTCTTGACCGCATCCAGGAACATGCTTAGTGCTTCTTCAGTCTCGCCGGAGTGGCTAACTACAAAGACCATAGTCTTCCCATTTGCATAGGCAGGTAAGGAATAGCTTCTGCAGACTTCGACTGGGACAGCTATCATGTTACGGGCCCAATCTTTTAGCAGTTCCCCGCCGATAGCAGAGCCTCCCGCACCGGAAACTATTATGGTCTTAGGCTTTGGATAGTCAATCTCAACGGCTTCAGCCAGATCCAAGGCTGTTCGACAATGTCTTGATGCTTTGATGCAGAAAGAGAGCATATCGCTTCTATCGATTCTTCTAATCTCATCAGGATCGTTTAAAATCGACTTTGACAATCTAGCCAGTTCCATCCTTCAAAGAATCATATGCCTCTATCTTCATTAGGATGTGTAAAAGATTTGCTCCTATGAGAGGCTGTAGCTATCATACAGAGTATCTAGGCGATATTGATCCGCAACTTGCTTGTAAGTCCGAAATGAAGCATGCAGGATTTTTATCGCTGGAGCACAATTTGCTGTTGGAAGAGAGGAAGATCGTTTGGACAAGAAAGAACTTTCCATTGCAGTGCCTGCCTCAGTTGTTTCAGATATTCCCCACTTGAGAGAGAGAACCTCGGCTGTCGGTGTTATTGGCAGAGCAGCTGCAATCTTCAGAGTTGGCGAAATTATAGTTTATCCAGATGATCCGCACAGAGACCAGAGCAACGAATCAAATTTGATCAGATTGTTGTTAGCCTACATGGATACTCCTCAATATTTGCGGAAGAGGCTGTTCAAACTCAGACCGGAATTGCGTTATGCTGGAGTACTTCCTCCTTTACGAACCTCTCACCACCCGCTTAAACGTAGAATGAAAAGCTTGAGTATTGGCGAGTATCGGGAAGGAGTAGTTCTATCCTGTAGAAATGGTGGTGTGCTTGTAGATATAGGTGTTGAGAAGTCTGCGTTTATTCCAAGCACGAAGCTGCCAAAAGGTCAAAGAATCACCCTCAGAGTCACAAAACTGGACAGAAACTTGGAAGCTAGGCAGGCAGCCCGTGATGAAATATCCCAGTATTGGGGGTACACAGTCGCAGTGGAGAGGCATCCATTTGGAGAGATTATGAGAAGAAGAGGTTTCGATCTGAAAGTGGCAACTTCTAGATACGGTTCTGAATTGAACAACGTGGCGGGCAGTTTGACTGCAAAATGGGAAGAGGCTTGCAGCATTCTCGTGGCTTTTGGGGCTCCTTCACAAGGGCTTTATGAGATAGTCGGTAAGGAGGGTTTGAATCTGGAAGATATTATGGATTTTGTTATCAACACTGTACCCATGCAGGGGACAGAAACTATTCGTACTGAAGAAGCCATTTTCGCTTCTCTGGCTGTTTTGAACATGAAACTTGCCTTTAAGGCTTAAATCTTCGTTTCTGTTATCTGGGCTTATGTATTTCGATGTAGCTATGCCATTAACGCTTTTCGCGGTAACTGTTGTGTCATTGTTCCTGAATAGGAAGGTTGAGAGAAAGTTGAAGTCTACTTTTGAAGAGAGGGAGTTTAGGATTCGAGATGTGATTCTGCTGGTGGTTTCTATAAGCGTCATGGTGTCCCTAATTGTCCTGATTCCTCAAATGTTTCTAATGATAATGTTTCTCTTCTCGTACTCGGTGCTCCTGTTTATTTTCACTTACCTCTTCTCAGACTTTGGGACAATGCGTGCAAAGACATTCGTTAGTTTGTTTCTTGTAGCTTTTTTCACCGTTGCCACGTTCAGCCTTATCAACTTCGGTGTGAATGCCATATCAGCTTATGGAGCCTTGACCCTCTACTCTCTCTTCGGTCTCACGTTTCTGGCACTATTATACGAAGAAACCAGAACCCACACTGGTGAGCGATGGTATTTGGCGGTCTTGCCTCCCACGTTTTTTCTATGTTTATACATATTCTTTAGAATGACGCCCTTATGGTTCCCTTACTTGCTAAACCTATTTGGCGCCTTGTTTTCAATCTTGATTGTTGTCTACATGAGCAGTCTGTTCACTTGGAAGACATTTCTATTCTTCACCAGCGTACTCACGTCTGTAGATGTTATCCTGGTTCTAGTTACGGGTTCCATGGTCTCCGCGTCACAGCACGTTTCTAGTCTAAGGCTTCCAATATTGATGTCTATGCCCACAGTTCCGGCAATCCTAACAAGATTTGGAGCACTCTACGTTTCTCTAGGTCTGGGCGACTTCTTCTTCGCAGGGTTGATCGCCACACAGAGTCAGAAAAGATTCGGTGATCGTTTCGCTGTCTTATCTATCATCGTCATGTCAATATCCTTCTTCCTGTTTGAGGCTTTTATGCTCAACTATGAATGGAGAGCCCTCCCCGGCACCGTCATGATTGTAGCGGGCTGGATCCCCTTAATACTCTGGAAAAAGAGTGTTTCAAGACGAAGATAAAGGGGTAGACAAATAGGGTAGTATAATCAAATTTCTAGCCGAACAACGCTCCTAGTCCTTCGAGTGCTTCTTCTTCCTTCTTCTTCTCTTCTTCCTTCTTCTTCTCTTCTTCCTTCTTCTTCTCTTCTTCAGCAGGTTTTGCTTCTTCAGTCGTTGGAGCGGCTACTGGTGTTGCAGTAGCTGTTATAGCGGGGGCAGACTTTATTGCTTCATCGATATTGATGTCCCCCAATGAGGCGATCAGCGCCTTGACTCTTGCAGCGTCTGCATTTATGCCTGCCGCTGTCAGTACTTGTGAAACGTTCTCCTCATTTACCTCCTTTCCAGCCTTGTGGAGGAGCATTGCCGCGTAAATGTATTCCATATCTTCTCACCTCTTTATTCAACTATTTTAACTTTTTTCGGCTTCTCCAGCAGGTGTCGATTCCTCTTTTAAGGAGAGTAGCCTGCTACTTAAGCTTAGCATTTCGGAGTGAGCCTTTCTGATCAATTCTTTTATTGTTGCTTTGATTGGTATGGTTGCTTTCAGCGCCAAGGTATAGGCTTCTTTGTGAGCGACTTGTACTAGCATCTCAATGTTGTTCCCAGTTGGATATGCTGCACTCAGCGACAGTGCGAATGCAGCTGAATGGGCTTCTCTGAAGCGTTGTCTAGTTCCTTCAATGTCGATTTGAAGCTGTTCATGGGTCATCACTAGTCCCTTGTCATAAGCAACTTTCAACTCAAGTCCTGCCTCAACAGGTTTTATGCCCAGTTTGGACAGCACACTAGCCAATCTTTCAGAGATTGTCTCTCCTTTTCTGACTACCAATGTATCTTTGCTTATCCAGACGCTTCCCGACTCGATTCTTGTGGGCAGGCCTACTGCGTTCAACTGGCTAATTATAGGTCCAGGCGGTTGTCCCGTATTTCCAGCAGGTACTACGACGTTGAAGGCGGCTATATCCCCAGCTTTTGCTGTTGTCTTTATCTTGCTCTTCCTTAGAATCAAGGATAGCTTGAAGGGATTTAGGTCTGTGAACAGATAGATGTTTGTTCCTTTCAGGTAGTCTGTAAGCTTCTCCAGTTCAGGTTCTTCTCTATAGTCTTTGATGGCTCTCTCCATTAAGGTGTTCTTTAGGACTCGCATATTAGCGACGTCTGCGAGGTCCTTCTTAAACTGTTGAAGCTGAGGAGCTCTGACCTTGTAGAGACTAGCTATTCCGATGACCTCGTGGTTCTTCATTAACTGGATTGCCTCTGTGACCTCGCTCTTCTTTTTCTGCAAGACCTGTTGAGACGGCATTAGACATCCTCTTTCACAAAATCTTCGCAGGTGGCCCCATAGATGTTTTGGTGTAGACAGTTCCGATGTTCTTCATTCCTCGTTTGAGCTTTCGCTGTATTGCCCTCAGCACTGTTTGAATGTTCTCAGCTACATCTTCTTCGTTCATACGTTCAGTGCCCACAGAGCATTGCAAGACTGGTTGATTCCGTGTTCTGACAGAGACTATTTTCAAATGTTTTTTTATCAGTTCTCCTATGTCGGCGTTGGGAGGAACAGCCACTGGCATTTTCCCTCTAGGACCTAAGACGGGACCCAACGCTTTTCCTACAAGGGGCATCAACGGGGCTTCAGACAAGAAAACATCGTACTCATTGGCTAGTCTTCTAAGATCTTTCCTTTTTCCAGCGATCCCTTCAAGTTCTTCCCTTCCCATGACGAGGTCAGCCTTTGATCTTTTGGCTCTTAGAGCTAGCTCTCCGGTGGCGATGACACATATCTTGTTTTGCTTTTCAGGAAGAGCGTGGGGTAGTTCTATCTGTTCCCGAATTCTTCCTTGCGCTGATTTTGCATCAACATCCTTGAGGTTTACAATCAGTTCTATGGATTGGATGAACTTTCTCTCTTCTGATTTTTCCTTTGCTTCCCTAACCGCTTTCACTATTGCTTTTTTGTCTAAGGACACCTTCAGGGCCTCACGGCGATGAGCAATGGTGATGCAGTTATAAAAACATTGTCTTGCTTTTAGTCCTTGCCGAATAGCTCGTTATATTGGCCTTCGTCTATCTCGTTTTGGACTTCTCGGGGGTCCTTGCCTCCTACTGTGACTCCCATACTGACACATGTTCCCAGCACTTCCTTTGCTGCAGCCTTAGCGGTTTTGGCCAGAAGCTCAGAGCTTTTGAGCTCCGAAATATGCATAATCTGTTCCATTGTAAGGTCTCCGACTTTCTCAGTGTTTGGTGTTCCCGAGCCCTTCTCAATCTTGAGTTCTTTCACGATTAGAGCGGACATTGTTGGCGTTCCCACACTGACTTCGAACTCTTTCGTTTCAGAATCCACGCTGACCTTTACGGGAACTTTCATTCCTACATAATCATTGGTGAGTTCGTTTATCTTGTTCACTATTGCCATCACATTCACGCCCAAAGGACCAAGAGCAGGGCCCAGGGGCGGTCCCGCTGTTGCTTTACCTCCACTCACGAGTAGATCCACGATTTTCTTGGCACACATCTATGTTTCACCACCTTCTTTTTCCGCCTTCTCGACAAGTTTAACATAGTCAGAGTGAACGGTTATAGGAAGTGTGAAAGTTGCTTCCAGCAATTCTAGTGTGACTTCCTCCTTTGTCTTGTCGATGCGGGTTATCTTTGCTCTCATCCCTTTGAAAGGCCCTCCACTCACTTCAACTATGTCGTTTTCTCCTAGCTTTTCGATTATTGGTTTTCTTATGATATATCTCTCGATCTCCGAGAAATCGATGATGCCTGGAACTCGGCTTCGCACATGTTTTACACCGGCTATAGCTTCCTCTACGAAATGAGGCCCATTGGCCTCGATGAAAACGTAACCCCTTAAGGCTTCAGGGACAAGGATTGCTCTTACCGGAATCTCTTTCATTTCTATTTTGGCGGCGACGCGTTTTGCCACGTTTTTCTCTTGTCCCGTTGTTGTTCTTACGGCGAAAATCTTGTTTGCCGCGGGCTTCTCTTTCTTCTCCATAGGGTTTCTTTCCTCACTAGCTCGCTGGAGCTCCGCCAGGCTGTAGAATCGAAGAGAGTAGTTTGATTACGAATCCTATTAATCCTACTGCGCCTATGCCCAAGAAGCACATCTTAATTGATAGCCAGAGTTCACTCCTTCCCGGCTTTACAGCAAGTTTCAAAGTTCTGGAACATTGAGATAGAAACGATCTTAAACCCATAGTTCACGGCACCGTTGTTGTTTCAACCTTTTTGATCATGTTCGTCATTTAGCTCTGATAGATAAATCAAACATTTCTATTAACCTTTCTCTCGTCAGGCCTCTTTCTACACTTTTTGGAAGGGTGTGCCAATCTTTTTTAGCATTTCCATGAGCCTGGATTTATGCGCCCCTTTTATTCCTTTCCAGTCTAAGACGATCAGTTCAACTTTTTCCAGCGTTTTCTCTATACATTGTTTCAGCATTTCCGTGTTCAAGCTTGCGATGGCATACTTTGGAATCATATGACCGAAGGCCAGGTTTTCATTCAATGCTATCTTCGTAAATTTCTTGTTATAATGTGGCCCGCCTATACCTAGCACTGCCTTGGCTGGAAATCGATCGAAACTTGAAATTGATTCGATGGTTGCATGAGCTACAGCCTTGGCTGCTTTCGTATCCTTCCATTGTTCACATGAACTCCCTAGCTCAACAAACATTGCTGGTACATCTAGAGATGGCCCGTGATGGGTGACTTCGTAACAGACTTCGTATTCAAGCTGCATCTCATCTCTCATGCGGGCCATTGTCTTCAAAGCTTTCCTCATACTGTTTGCTGGTGAGATGGAAACGTTCCTCTTGATTCCACCTAGCTTCGCTTCTTCTAGGTTCCCTGGTGTGTGTACAGAAAGAGTGGGTGTTCCGCTAGCGCTGCTGTGCCTAGACATGAAGACTATGAGTTCGGCATCAGTAAAGAAATCTGTAATGTTCTGGGCGTAAGTGGTTTCGTCTCTTAATGTTGCCAGTGTGACAGCTTTGCCGTTGATCTGACTCGAGAAAATGGGAGTGTTCTGAAAGCTTTCAGATGTCTTCTCAAAACTACAGTTCTTGATGATCTGTTTCTTGATAGTAGAACTCGCTTCGTCCTTGCTTGAACCTGCAATCACAATCATATCAGTGTCACTTAGCTTCAATGCTGACAACTACAAATACTATTGCACAAAGTTTATAATCGTTAGAAGCACGGTTGAGCATTGACTTCAAAAGGTGAGACCATGCATTTAGTCAGTTTCAAGGATTTGACTGGTCAGCAAATCGTGGAAATTGTTGACAAAGCCATTGAGGTAAAGAATAATCCAGAAGAGTATTGCATTTCTTTGAGCGGAAAATCTTTGGCAATGATCTTTCAGAAAACCTCGACACGAACTAGGGTCTCCTTCGAGGTAGCTATGACCGAGCTTGGCGGTCACGCCTTATACATAGACTGGAGGACAACGAATTTCACGATAGCAGATGTGTATGATGAGATCCAGTATCTGTCTCGAAATGTCGACTGCATAATAGCCCGATTAAAGAGGAACTCTGACTTGCAAGTAATGGTTGAAGCTTCTCATGTTCCAGTAATTAATGGGTGCGACGAAAAGTATCATCCTAGCCAGGTGATAGCAGATTTGATGACTATGAAAGAAAAGAAGGGTAAGTTGAACGGATCTAGGTTGGTCTATATAGGCATTCACAACAATGTCTGTAACTCTCTTATTGAAGGATGTACAAAGACGGGTGTGGAAATAACTGCAGTGACGCCTATATTCAATGAACCTTCTAGGGACGATGAACTTCTGACAACTGCTGAGGAAACAGGTCTATACGAAACCACGGTTGATGTGAAACAAGCCGTGAAAGACGCGGATTTCGTTTACACTGACACATGGGTTGATATGGAATCTTTTCTTGATCCGAAATTCGCTGTTGAGAAGGAGAATCGCGTCAAGCTGATGATGCCATATCAGATCAACGAGGATCTAATGGATGAGAGCGACGCCTGGATAATGCATGATATGCCTATACACCGTGGCTACGAAATCAGCAAAGAAATGATTGAAGACCAGAAATCCATAATATACGAGCAGAGCGAAAACAGATTGTATTCAGCTAAGACAATACTTCTGAAGCTGCTGGAAAAGTACTGATCATTATTTTAAGATCGACTGAACAAACCTCTCTGGTTCAAATCGTTCAAGATCGCCATAATCTTGTCCGGTTCCTACGAAAAGCACAGGTTTCTTTGTAACGTACGTTACGCTTATGGCTGAACCGCCTTTAACGTCAGCATCTACTTTGGTTAGTATTACTGCGTCTATTCCTATACTTTTGTGAAACTCTTCTGCTTGCATCACGGCATCGTTTCCTGTAAGAGAGTCTACGGTCAGCAGTGTTAGATCTGGATTTATCACTCGTTTGATCTTCACAAGTTCGTTCATTAGATTTCGGTTTGTCTGCATCCTTCCAGCAGTGTCTATCAAAACGACATTTATCTTGTGAGCCTTAGCATGGTTCACTGTATCGTAAGCCACGGCAGCAGGATCGGCACCATACTTATGCCGAATCACACGCAGGTGCAAGCGTCTTGCATGCTCTTCCAGTTGCTCAATGGAACCCGCCCGGTACGTGTCGCTACAGGCCAGAACTACGGAATAATCTTTCGCGTTCAAATACTTGGCAATCTTGGCTATGGTTGTAGTTTTCCCTGTCCCGTTTATTCCTGCAAAGACTATGACGTAAGGCTCGCCTGCCTTCTTTCTTTCTTCTATACTGGCTAACAGATCAAATTCGTCCCTTGCAAGCATTGTCTCCAAGAGCACGTCTCTCAGATGCTCCTTCACAACCTTCCTCCTGTCATCAAGTCTTTTCACCTCAACTCCTTCTAGACGTTTCTCCATCTCATTGCAGATTCGTTCAGCTACAGGAAGTGCCACATCATTTTTGATTAGATCTTGCTTAAAATCGGTAAGTATTGGCCGGACTTTGTCAGCCTTAAGCTCTGTGGTGGTTATCTTGTTTACTAGGCTGTTTAGTCCAGATTTCAGCTTTTCAAACATTCTGTGAGGCTTTCCCCTTTCTGAGTTCGGCAGCTAATTCTTCAAGCATGGCTTGGTCTTCATTGATCTTCTGTGCAACTTGGGAGAAGCGTTGTTCGAGCGACTTCCTTGTCTCCCCAAGACCTTCAAAGCGTTTCTTGATTATCTCCTTTGCATCTCCCAATGTTTTGTCAATAGATACTCCAGCCCCCATTCCTACGATAACCTTGTCAGGCTCGTGAAGTTTTGCCCTAATGTAGGAGTTGCCTCCAACATGTATGAGCAGTTCTGATCCCTCCTTCTTTTCTTCCAAGCCTTCCAGGGTTGAGTGGGCATAGGTCATGTCGGCTATGGCCGTATTCACAAGATTCAGTCTTGACTGTAGGGTCCTAGCAGTCTCCTCTAGAAGACGTATTTCTATGCTTAGCCTGCGGAACTCATCTTCAACTTTCTTCGCTGGATCCATGGCCAAGTTTTTCTTCCCCAAGAACCATCTCTTTCAGAGCGGAATCTTTGATATCGTCGACTGGGATTTCCTCGACGTTTCTGATCAGTATTTGGAAACGTTTCGCACGGTGTCTACTGCCTAGTTCAGCATATATTTTCTCTACGGCATGCTCTGGTTTTGCAGCGATGACTTCCTTATTGAAAGAGGTCTCTAAGTTCGGCTTATGAATCTCTCCGGTGACTCTGAAGACTTTAACCCCACTCATCATCTTTCACCACATCAAAGACGTTCCCGATTATAAACATCTCGGGTCCAGTCGTCAAAACTCCAACAACAGCCGCGTGACTATTACAGATTACGCCTGTACCCACATAAGGTATTCCGCAGTTAGTCGTACCGACGTCAACAGGAACCTTCAACACGTCCTCCAGGACCTTCATCTCGTGATCTCTAAGTAAGGGATGTGCCAAAACGCCCTTGTTCGTGGCTACGGCCAGGGAGCCAACATAAGACAAGCCGGCGATTTCGCCACGCACGGCTTCCACACCTAACGTTTCAGAAATCTCCTTGATCTCAGCGTCTTTTAACCTTGGATCCACGACTGCACCTTTATCGTTAGCCAAGACCATGTTACCATACGCTGTCTTCTTGGTTCCCATGATCGTTACGTTTCCCTCAAAAACTGTCTTAATGAGATCAATCTCTCCATACTCAGTGAAATGAGGAAGCAGAATTCCATTAGAGTTCGCACATGCAAGTGTGCCGGCGAGAACAGATCCGCCGACATTCGTGTGAGCAAGGTTAACCTTTAACCATGTGCTACATCGCTGAGCCTTCTGGAGTGGAACCCATTTTGGAATTATGACCATCTGATCGGTCGCAAGAACATACACTCCTATACTGGCAACACCAACTAGACTCGACCGATATATGGCCAAGGACTAGTCTCCTTCAGCCAAATAGACAGTAACGTTTCCCTTTTTATCTCTAGCAGCTCTTATGCGAACTTTTCGCGGAGGCTTCTGTATCCCCCTTCTCCAAACTCTTTCATTCAACTCGTTGCTGATGATAAGTCTCCCCGGCTCCTCCTCCTCTTCTTCCAGTTCACGAGTTGTCTCTATCTTCATGTGCCTCTTCACAAAATCCTTGATGATTTTCATAGCTCTGGGCGATCTCTTCCTAGACTGGACAATCCAAGCCTTGCCAAGTGGAATCGTGTAGATCTTTTCTTCTACAATCTCTTCTTCTTCAGGTTCCCTGCGAACCTCAGGCTCGGGTTCAGGTTCCTCCTCAGAAGGAAGCTGCTCTTCTTCTCCTTCAACTTCTTCTTCCCGTTCTTCGACTTGTCCTTCTTCGGCTGGTTTCTCCTGTATCTCTTCGGCTTCCTCTGTAGTTTCCTCCTCTGTATCTTCGAGAGAATCTGTTGATCCACTCTCTTCGGTTTTGCCTTCTTCCGCTTCGCTTTCCTTCATCGCGGCTTCTCCTAGGCTTTTATCTTCCGGTTTCTCCATTGCCTTCGCTTTGGATGTGTCCTGAATTTCCCAGCTGTTTTGGCAATGACCCACGTAGGAACTGCTTTAGCTTGCTTTTGAGCTTTTGCCAGTCTGCGTTTCTTGGCTGCAGGTTTGTTTCGGGCCATGTTACACCCTCCTTATCTTTATTTCGCGTTTGCGAGATTGTATTTGAGCCAGCATTTCCTTTAATTGTTCGTCGGTTAGGGGTATTGATACCCTTCCTTGTTGGGCTAGCTGGATCAGCTGTAACTCTAGCTGTTCGGTGAATTCAGGTTTGACCATTTTTAGATTTGCAAGTCTCTGTCGGGCCTTGGGTGTCAATATGCGCCTGAGTAAGGCTTCTCTTTGAGCCTCGAGCTGTTGTTCTATTTCGACATTCTTCTGTTCATTGGCTACTTGTCGTTGCAGATTCAGAAGCTTCCTTCTACGGATCTCTTCCAGTTCGTCGCTTGACATTGTAGATGCCTCTTTTAGTATTTCTCCAGCTCCGGTATCTCCTTGACCAGTCCTCTCTTGATTTCTTCGGTCAACTCTTCGAGTAGTTTTCTTCCTTCTCGCGTGACTCTTCTCCCCTGCGTCTGATAAGTTTCCACCAGACCTGCTGCCTCCAATTGTTGTACGCCGTTCCTTATTATGGCTCCACTAGACTTGGCTGCATGTTCAGGGCTGACACCATAGTCTTTTCTGCCTCCATATTCAGCCCTCAGCCTTTCCACGCCCACGGGTCCATGGACAAATATCTTCCGCAATAACGAAGCACATCGAATATACCACCAGTCAGGATTCTCTGGCGGTCTCTCAACATGCATCCCAGTTTTCACAATGCTGGCCCACGGCGGCGGTTCTATCTGATCCACATTGTTTTTCAGATAGTTAGCTAGTTTTTCAATAAGTTGGGATGCTGGGACATCATAGGGAGTTGTCAAGACTAATTATCCTCTTTCCTTCAGTAAGAATCCTGAGGCAAAATATAAAGGCTTTCACCTTTCACGGCGTTTATAAAGCATGAAGGTGTGTCCTCTTACCTCTACTAGTGAAGCCAAGGTCTGTCGGGTCATTTCTAGGGCTATCTCCTCTGTCTTCTTCTCTAGGGCGCTAGCTAGGACTTTGATCTTGACCATCTCCCTTTTTTTGAGTTGTTTCTCAACTTCTTGCAGTAGTTCTGGAGAGATGCCGTTCTTGCCGATCCACACGGTGGGTCTTTCGTTGCTGAGCTGTCTCTTTACCAGTCGCCTTGTTCTGGAGGGCAGGCTGCTCATGACTATATCTTTTCCTCCTTTTTTCTTAGGGGTATTCGCATATGTTCTCGGCAGAGTAGACACGTGATTACGATGTGGGGTTCTCTTGTCTGCTTTATACGTACCCGGCAATTGACTCCGGGAATAATGAAGTTTTTGCAGTGCCTGCATATTTGATGCCTGTATTCTCGTGGCAGACGGACCTTGGCAGCCATGGCCACCTTCCTGGCGATGGTGATGTAACGTTGCGCTAGATTTGGATCTTCGTGAATCATCTCCGTTGCCAATTGGAAGAGTATTTGGATACGTTGGATTGCCATGTGCTTTGCTTTGTTCGCCAATTTCTATGTTACCCCATAGATTTAGCGGCAGTTGAAGGACTTAACCTTTACATCAAGAGGTTGTGCTCTTCGGTTTTGGATACTGTTCAGAGTGATCCCTTTTCTTGTTTGAGTTGTCATATGGCTTGAGAGAAGAATGCTTATTCTCTGCTGATATGGTTTCTTGCTTTTCCTCTCAGTTCTTCCTGTTCTACTGCTCCAAGCCAGACTAGTAGTTTTAGGGCTAGCACTGTGTAGGTTGGGTCGCTCCTTTTAGTCCAGAATGGACACCAGCCACCGTCTTCACGTTGAGATTTGAGTGTTGCTTGAACTATCTTGCGAACGCGCTCATCATCTAGGTTGTATCCGGCTTGGATTCTTCTTTGTGAATCAACGAGGGAGGATAGGAGCAAGTGTGTTAGGTGATAGATGTCGTTTTCCCTTCTATCGCCGTTAGGTGCTATGTAGTATCCTTTCTCTGAGTCAGAAGCCATCCTGTCCAATGCGTTCTCGTAGAGTTCAATGCCTTTGAGCCAGACTGGGTCGTCTTCTCCGTAGATCTCCCTCATCATGAAGAGTATCTGGGCTGTGGAATCTGGGTCTGATTTGGGAAAGCCGTCTCGTTTGAACATTGACCATCCTCCATCAGGATTCTGCATTTCTCTCAGCCAGTTCAGAGCTTTTTTGCAGGGTTCAGAGTTTTCAAGTCCGACGCTGCGAAGCAACTCTATGATGTCGGCTGTGAGCCATGTGACTTCTTGGGCTGTGTTAAGTTCAACCGTCTCCTCAGGAATTGTGAGATCAGGGTTTTCAGTCCATCCGCCCGTGTCGCTTTGACATGACAGCAGATAGTGAACTGCAGATTGGACATTCAGTTGATCAGAAGGAATTTCACACATCAACAATAATAAGGCGTTCCGGCAAGTCTCTCTGACGCCCTCAGTCTCTTTCTGGAATTTGGAGGAGAAGCCGCCGGTTGGCATTTGAGACTTCAATAGGTCTAGAAGTAAGTCTTTTGCCTTCATTGTCTCCAACATGCTGAGGAATTGAAGCATATGTAACGTTGTGACTGTGTCTCCATGCTCATAGACGAGTTTGAAAGGATCATATCGAAGTCTGACTTTAATCATCTCCTCGTAGAATGATCTGCATTTCTGTCTCGACTTCGGATATTAAGCATCCTGAGCATTTAACACTTGGCGAGATAGACTGCTTGCGCTCTGGCACTTGTGTTTGGCAGAGTAGATGGAACTCGTTTATGGAATCAGCAGTGTCGCATCTAGATCATGAGGAGAAGCAGTACTATAAAAAGGAAGACGGCTAATAGTCGTCCTTCTGAGTATGGGTTGGGTTGAAGGAGTTGAGGTATAATGGTTATTTCGGGTTTGAAGTACCCTCATGAGGGTTACAGGAAAGTCCTGACAGGTTTATCTGGTTACTTTACGGAGTACGCTGGTGTCTACGCTGTTGTCTTGATTGGATCGTTGGCCAGGGGTAGGGCTGTAGAGGGATCATGCATTGACGTTTGTATTTTTCTTCATAAGGAGCAGTTCGATTCTTTGTCTTCTACTATTCAATCCAGGAAAGAGGCATACTCC